>NZ_JADKYQ010000049.1:0-690 GCF_015354395.1 Micromonospora sp. ANENR4 | reverse complement strand
GGCGGCGGTGCTGGGTGTGTTGAAGGCGGGTGGGGCGTATGTGCCGATCGACCCGTCCTGGCCGGCCGAGCGGGTCGACGTCGTCCGCGCGGACGCCGGGCTCGAACTCCTGCTCGACGGCGAGCTGCCGGACGGCGGCCGGGACGACGACCCGGGTGTGCCGGTCGCGGACGGGCAGTTGGCGTATGTCATCTACACGTCGGGGTCGACCGGACGGCCGAAGGGTGTCGGCGTGTCGCGGGCGGCGATGGCCGCGCACGTGTCCCGGATGCGACGCCGGTTCGGACTCGGGCCGGCCGACCGCGTGCTCCAGTTCGCCGCGCTGGCCTTCGACGCCTCGATCGACCAGATCTTCCCGGCGCTGACCTGCGGGGCCGCGCTGGTGCTGCCCGAGCACGGCCTGGTCGCCCCGGCCACCCTGCTGCCGCTGCTGGCCCGGCACGGCGTGACGCTCGCCAACCTGCCGCCGGCGTACTTCGGCGAGCTGGTCGCCGAGCTGACCGAACGGGACGGCGAGGTGCCGCGAGACCTGCGGCTGATGGTGCTCGGCGGCGACCGTGTCCGCCCCGGCGACGTGGACCGTTTCGCGTCCCGGTGCCCCGACGTGACGGTGCTCAACGCGTACGGCCCGACCGAGACCACAGTCACCACGACGGTCGCCGACCTTCCGCCGGGCCTCACCGGCACGCC
>NZ_JADKYQ010000048.1:0-702 GCF_015354395.1 Micromonospora sp. ANENR4 | reverse complement strand
ACCGCGCCGTCCACTGCGGACGGCACGTCGTAGACGGTGGCGCTGATCGTGGTCTCGGTCGGGCCGTACGTGTTGACCACTGCGACGTCCGGGTGGTGCCGCCGCCACCAGGCCAGGTCGGCCGGGCGTACCTCGTCCCCGCCGAGCACCAGCAGGCGCAGCGCGGCCGGGCTCCAGGTGGGCGCGGAGGTGCCGTCGGCGGTGACCTCGGCGATCAGCTCGGTGAGGTAGCCGGGGACGACCTCCATCACCGTCACCCGGTGCCGTTCCACGTCGGCGACGAGCTGGGCCGGGGCGACCAGGCCGTGCTCGGGCAGCACCAGCGCGGCCCCGCAGGTCAGCGCCGGGAAGATCTGCTCGATCGAGGCGTCGAAGGCCAGCGCGGCGAACTGCAGCACCCGGTCGGCCGGGCCGAGCCCGAAGCGCCGTCGCATCCGGGACACGTGCGCGGCCATCGCCGCCCGCGACACGCCGACACCCTTCGGCCGTCCGGTCGAGCCCGACGTGTAGATGACATACGCCAGCTGGCCGCCGTCCACCGGCACACCCGGGTCGTCGTCACGGCCACCATCGGGCAACTCGCCGTCCAGCACCACGCTCACGCCGAGGTCGGAGGTCAGCAGTTCCCGCCGCTGCGCCGGCCAGGACGGGTCGATCGGCACATACGCGCCACCCGCCTTCAGCACACCCAACACCGCCGCG
>NZ_JADKYQ010000047.1:0-724 GCF_015354395.1 Micromonospora sp. ANENR4 | reverse complement strand
TCGTCGCCGAACACTTCGCCCCAGCGGCCGAAGGGCTTGTTGCTGGTGACGATCAGGGTGGCTCGTTCGTAGCGGTTGGAGACGAGCTGGAAGAACAGGTTCGCGGCTTCGGCTTCGAAGGGGATGTAGCCGACCTCGTCGACGATCAGCAGCGGGATCCGGCCGAGTTTGACCAGTTCGTCTTGCAGGCGGCCGGCGTGGTGGGCATCAGCCAGGCGAGACACCCACTGGGCGGCGGTGGCGAACGCAACGCGGTGTCCTGCCTGGCAGGCCCGGATCCCGAGGCCGATGGACAGGTGGGTCTTGCCGGTGCCGGGCGGGCCCAAGAAGACGACGTTCTCCTTCGACGCGACGAAGTCGAGGGTGCCGAGGTGGGCGATCGTCTCCCGCTTCAGCGAGCGTTGGTGCTCGAAGTCGAACTCCTCCAGGCTCTTGCGGGCCGGAAAGCGGGCGGCCCGGATGCGTCCTTCTCCGCCGTGGGCTTCGCGGGCGGCGACCTCGCGTTGCAGGCAGGCGGCGAGGAACTCCTCATGCGTCCACGACTCTGCCCGGGCCCGCTCGGCCAGGCGCTCGACGGAGGCGGCCAGGGACGGCGCCTTCAGGGCACGGGTGAGGAACGCGATCTCCGAGGCCAGGTTGCGGCTGTTGGTCTTGGTGGCCATCACGCAGCCACCTCGTCCAGGCCGAACATCCGGTCGTAGTCGCTCAACGGCCGGCGTTCGAC
>NZ_JADKYQ010000046.1:0-810 GCF_015354395.1 Micromonospora sp. ANENR4 | reverse complement strand
TACAACGGGCAGCACCTGGTCTACGCCACCACGCACGACACCGGGTCGTCGTGGGGGTCGATGAACTTCGGTCTGTTCTCGAACTGGTCGCAGATGGCCACGGCGTCGCAGAACGCGATGTCGTCGGGGACTGTGGCGCCGACGTTGTTCTACTTCGCGCCGCGCAACATCTGGGTCCTGGCCTACCAGTGGGGACCGACCGCGTTCTCGTACCGCACCTCGACGAATCCGACGAACCCGAACGGGTGGTCCTCGGCGCAGCCGCTGTTCACCGGCAGCATCTCCGGCTCCGGCACCGGCCCGATCGACCAGACCCTGATCGCCGACGACCAGAACATGTACCTGTTCTTCGCCGGTGACAACGGCAAGATCTACCGCTCCAGCATGCCGATCGGGAACTTCCCCGGCAGCTTCGGCTCCAACTACACCACCATCATGAGCGACTCGACGAACAACCTGTTCGAAGCCGTGCAGGTCTACAAACTCCAGGGCCAGACCCGCTACCTCATGATCGTCGAAGCCATCGGCTCCCAGGGCCGCTACTTCCGCTCCTTCACCGCCACCAGCCTGGGCGGATCGTGGACCCCGCAGGCCGCCACCGAGTCCAACCCGTTCGCCGGCAAGGCCAACAGCGGCGCCACCTGGACCAACGACATCAGCCACGGCGAACTCATCCGCACCACCGCCGACCAGACCTTCACCGTCGACCCCTGCAACCTCCAACTGCTCTACCAGGGCCGCTCCCCCAACTCCGGCGGCGACTACGGCCTCCTGCCCTACCGACCCGGACTGCTCACCCTCCAGCGCTGA
>NZ_JADKYQ010000045.1:0-929 GCF_015354395.1 Micromonospora sp. ANENR4 | reverse complement strand
AAGCACTTCCCCGTCCGGCAGGGCCTGCGCGCCACGGGTGCGGTGCGGGCGGTGGACGGGTTGGACTTCGACGTGCGGCCGGGCGAGACGCTCGGGCTGGTGGGGGAGTCGGGGTGTGGGAAGACCACGACCGGGCGGATGCTGGTCCGCCTGCTCGAGCCGACCGCAGGCAGCATCGCGTTCGCGGGGCGGGACATCACGCATGCGAAACGTGGTGAGTTGCGCGGGCTGCGGCAGGACCTGCAGATCATCTTCCAGGACCCGTACGCGTCGCTGAACCCGCGCCACACGGTCGGGCGGATCGTGGCGATGCCGTTGCAGGTCAATCGGATCACCCCACCCGGCGGCGTCAAACACCGCGTCCAGGAACTCCTCGAACTCGTCGGGTTGAACCCGGAGCACTACAACAGGTATCCGCACGAGTTCTCCGGCGGGCAACGCCAGCGCATCGGCATCGCCCGCGCTCTGGCGTTGAAGCCGAAGCTGATCGTGGCCGACGAGCCCGTCTCGGCGCTGGACGTGTCGATCCAGGCGCAGGTCATCAACCTGCTGCGCAGCCTGCAACGCGACCTGGACCTGGCGTTCGTGTTCATCGCCCACGACCTCGCCGTGGTCCGGCACTTCTGCCACCGCGTCGCCGTCATGTACCTCGGCAAGATCGTCGAGATCGGCGACCGCGACACCATCTACACCCACCCACAACACCCCTACACCCGGGCACTGCTGTCCGCGATCCCCGACGTCACCACCCTCGGACCCGCCGGCCGCATCCGCCTCACCGGCGACGTGCCCACCCCACTCAACCCACCATCGGGCTGCCGCTTCCGGACCCGCTGCTGGAAAGCCACCGACCACTGCGCCACCGAAGAACCCGCACTGACCACCCGCGACGACGGCGGGCAGCTCACCGCCTGCCACTACCCGGAGAG
>NZ_JADKYQ010000044.1:0-1098 GCF_015354395.1 Micromonospora sp. ANENR4 | reverse complement strand
ACAACCGACGGATCTCCGCCCAGTCCTCCACGCTCAGCACCTCCCGATGCTTCCGGAAGGGGTCAAAATTCAGCCGGAACCACGGGGTCAGTTTTCAGGCGGAGCCGACACCGGCCCACGGACGTCGGCCCGACGCCGTGGGATTCAGACCAGTGCGAGATGAGAGAGCACATGAACGATCTGACACGGGGCTAGACGACGGTCGCCTGTCGATGGCCGTGCGTAGCCTCGAGGAGAACCACAGCACCCCGGCTGAGCGATCGACCCCGTCCCGAAGGGTGTGAGGGCATCGGGCAGGCTGACAGCCGTCCGCAGTGCCTCGACGCGGTCGGGGTCACCAACTGGTCCTCGAACAGGAAGGGCGAGTCGCCGAGTGACTCACCATCCGCCGGGGATGCGGCGAGCGTGCTGGCGCTCTTCGCCGCGTCGGTGCGGCGGCATCCCGACCGCCCGGCCGTCAGCGAGGAGAACAGGACGTTGACCTATCGCGAACTCGACGCCGCCGCGAGCCATCTCGCGCGGGCGCTGCGCGCCCGGGGAGTCCGAGGTGAGCAACGGGTCGCGGTGAACCTGCCGCGCGGCGTCGACGTCATCGTCGCCATCCTCGGCATTCTGCGGGCCGGCGGCGCCTACGTCCCGGTGGACACGTTGTACCCGGACCACCGGCGGGATTTGATGATCTCGGTCAGCGGCACCCGGTACACCATCACCTCCGCGTCGCTGACCGGGGCGAGGGTCCCGACAACACCCGCGCCGACCGTTGCCGAGCTGACCGAGGCTACGGTGTCGACCTCCGAGGTGCTGCCCGCGGTCGAGGCCGGGCGGCCGTCTCCACCACCGCCCGGCCGGGACGGTGGCACCGGGCGATCTCGCCGAGCGCCCGGCACCTTCGGCGGTGGTGGGCGTAACCGACGACCCTGGGGGAGGCCTCGCGACGGCGCCGTGCGCTTCCGACGAGCAGGAAGGTCGGGCCGCCGACCTAGGTGGGGTCCCCTGGGAAAGGACAGCATCGCCGCACAGATCATCGCCGCCTGGTGAGGCGGCAGCGGTAGCAGGCTGCCGCTGAGGGCTGGAAGGATCCACCACGAGACCCATCAC
>NZ_JADKYQ010000043.1:0-1149 GCF_015354395.1 Micromonospora sp. ANENR4 | reverse complement strand
GGCGGTTTCTAGGCTTCAGTGCAACTGATCTTGGTTGGGCTGGAGGGGCTGGTGGCGAGGCCGGGTGTGATGACGTTCGGGCATCGGCAGGTGTTGGAGCATCTGTGGGGGTCGGGTCGGACGATCTCGCAGATCGCGGAGGTTCTCGGGGTGCCGGTGTGCACGGTGTCGCGGGAGGTGGCGCGGAACAACAGTGCGCGGCACGGGACGAAGAACCCGCTCGGGCGGTCACTGCCGTCCGGGCGGGCTCGGCGTCCGTATCGGTGGGGGTATCAGGCGCAGTGGGCGCAGCGGCGTTCTGACGGGGCCCGGCGGCGGCCGGTGGTCTCGAAGTTGGCGGCGGGCACGCGGCTGCGGCAGGTGGTGGCGGGGAAACTGGCGCGTAGGTGGTCTCCGAAGCAGATCGCCGCGTGGTTGCGGGCCACGTTCGCCGACCGGCCGGAGTTGCAGGTGTCCCACGAGACGATCTACCAGGCGATCTATGTGCAGTCGCGGGGCAGCCTGCGGGCGGAGTTGACCCGGCAGGTGGCGCTGCGCTCGGGTCGCACCCAGCGGCGCCCGCAGTCGCGGGCCGCGGGTGCCGCCCGTAGTCGGCGGCCCTGGATCGGGGACCTGCGGATCAGTAACCGGCCGGCTGAGGCTGCCGACCGGGCGGTGCCCGGGCACTGGGAAGGTGACCTGGTCATCGGCAAGGCCGGAGCCTCGGCGATCGTGACCCTGGTGGAACGGACCACCCGCTATGTGATGCTCGGCGCGCTGCCTCACGGCCGCGACAGCGAAGCCGTCATCGGTGTCCTCACCGCCCTGGCAGCCCGCATGCCGGCACACCTGCGCCGGTCGCTGACCTGGGACCAAGGCACGGAAATGGCCACCCACCCGGTGTTCACCGTCGCCACCGGCTGCCCGGTCTACTTCTGCGACCCCCACAGCCCCTGGCAACGCGGCACCAACGAGAACACCAACGGGCTCCTACGCCAGTACTTCCCCAAAAGCAGCTACGACTTCCGCGCCATCGACCAGCGCGGCCTGGACCACGTCGCCCACGAACTCAACACCCGGCCCCGCGAAACGCTGGGCTGGAACACCCCAGCCCAACGCCTCGCACAACTCATCACCACCTGACGATTGCACTCACCCCTTGACCCCGCC
>NZ_JADKYQ010000042.1:0-1203 GCF_015354395.1 Micromonospora sp. ANENR4 | reverse complement strand
CCTAGTGCCCCGTCATGCAGCCTTGAACGGGTAATCCGGGTGGCGGATCTTGGAGCCGGCGGCGAATGCGGATTTCGGTCTGGCGCGTTGGTTGCGCCATCGGATGTAGTCGCCGATGGCGGCGTCCTGCTCGGCGTGGCTGCGGTGGTCTGTGCCGTTGAGGGCGAAGTAGCGCACGGCGGCGAACTCGGCTTCGATCCAGTTCAGCCAGGAGGCGTAGGTCGGTAGGAATACCAGGTCGACCTGGTTGGCGGCGCACCAGGCGCGGACCTCGGGGTGCTTGTGCGGGGAGAAGTTATCGCAGATCAGATACAGCTTTTGGTCGGGCCAGCGGCGGCGCAGGGTCTTGAGGAAGCTCAGGAACTCGCGCCACCGTTTCCGGTCACGGATGCGGTAGTGCAGCCTCCCGGTGGCCAGGTCCAAGGCGGCGATCATGTGCCGCACACCCTGGTCGCGGGTGTAGGTGGCCCGCAGCCGAACGGGCTGACCCTGAGGGCGCCAGGCCCGGCCGGGACGGGGTTGCAGGCTCAGCGGCCCGAACTCGTCCACACACAACACCCGACCGTCGGCCGGTGGATGGTCGTAGAGGTCCAGGATCCGGCGCATCTTCGACGTGAAGTCGGGGTCGTTGCTGGCCTTCCACGTCTTGGTTGCCTGCCACGACACGCCACGCTCGTGCAGGATCCGCCGAATGGTCTCGGCGCTGATCGTCGCCACGTAGCCGGCGTCGATCAGGTAGTCGCGCAGCTTGGCCAGGGACCAGCACGAGAACGGTCGGCCGAGGAACCGGGGGTCGCACCGGGCGATGACGCAGATCCAGTCACGGGTCTGCTCATCGATCCGTCTCGGTGCGCCCCCGTTCCATTTTGGGTCCAGCGCGTCGAACCCCCGCTCGTTGAACGCGTGGATCACGTCCCGCACGTAGTCCTCGCTGGCTTTGAGCAGATGGGCGATGTCCGGGGCCGGCTGGCCCTGGGCGGACATCAGCACCACGATCGCCCTACGCAGCTTCACCGGGTCCTTCGCCGTGCGGGTGATCCGCTGCAACCGTTGACCCTCGGCCATCGACACCTGCCGGACGAACACCTCCGGCCGTCTACCCACCGGCCACCACCTCCCCTGACGAGTGCTGGGAGACAGCCTGCCCGATCCGTCCTCAGAACCGATGGATTACACGATCAACGTTCAAAGACGGGGCACTAG
>NZ_JADKYQ010000041.1:0-1246 GCF_015354395.1 Micromonospora sp. ANENR4 | reverse complement strand
CTAGTGCCGTGACCACGAACGTTCACGGTGTTGGATGACACGCCGTCGGGGGGTGCCGGCCGCAGGGTGTAGGTGGTTCAGGCTGTGTTGGTGGCAGAACCCGTTCGCGTTCGGCGGCTCAGTGACCAGGAGGGTCAGCAGCTGCTGAGGATCACTCGTAGAGGTACCGGCTCGCCGATTCGGTTACGGCGGGCGATGGTCGTGTTGGCATCGGCCGGCGGAAACACGGTGCCGGCGATCGCCCGGCTGGTGCAGGCCGACGAGGACACGATCCGGCAGGTCATCCACCGGTTCAACGAGATGGGGATGGCCAGCCTGGACCCTCAGTGGGCGGGTGGCCGTCCCCGCCAGATCAGTCCTGACGAAGAGCAGTTCATCGTCGAGACGGCCAACACCCGCCCCGAGAAGCTGGGGCGACCGTTCACCCGGTGGAGCATCCGCAAGCTCGCCGATCACCTGCGCCTGCATGCCACCCGCCGGGTCCGGGTGGGGCGGGAACGGCTGCGGCAGATTCTGCACCGACACAAGATCACCTTTCAGCGGACCAAGACGTGGAAGGAGTCCACCGACCCCGACCGGGACGTCAAGCTCGCCCGGATCGAGTACGTGAGCAGCCACTTCCCGCAGCGGGTGTTCGCGTTCGACGAGTTCGGCCCTCTGGTGATCCGTCCGCAGGCCGGCACCGGGTGGGTGCCCGCCGGGCACCCGCACCGGCTGCCCGCGAACTACCGGAAGCTGCACGGCGTCCGGCAGTTCCACGGCTGCTACAGCGTCGGCGACGACCAACTCTGGGGCGTCGTCCGGCGCCGCAAGAGCACCGCGAACACCCTCGCCGCACTCAAGTCGATCCGCGCCGCCCGCCCGGACGGGGCACCGATCTACGTGATCCTGGACAACCTGTCCGCGCACAAAGGCCGCACGATCCGCACGTGGGCGGCCCGGAACAAGGTCGAGCTCTGCTTCACCCCGACCTACGCCTCCTGGGCCAACCCGATCGAAGCCCAGTTCGGGCCCCTACGCACCTTCGTCATCGCCGGCTCCAACCACCCCAACCACCCCACGCTGACCCGGAAACTGCAGGCCTACCTACGGTGGCGCAACGCCAACGCCCGCCACCCCGACGTCCTGGCCGCCCAACGCCGCGAACGCGCCCGCATCCGCAGCGAACGACAACGACGCTGGGGCCAACCCACCACCCACGCAGCCTGACCCCAACACCGTGAACGTTCGTGGTCACGGCACTAGC
>NZ_JADKYQ010000040.1:0-1383 GCF_015354395.1 Micromonospora sp. ANENR4 | reverse complement strand
GTCGACGCTTCTATAGGTGGGCCGGTTCCGGGAGGTTGGTATCGGTAGGGTTCGACGTTGGTGATCTATGGGTGACTCATGCAAGATCTGGCCGCTGTCAGTTGGTGTGCCGTGGCGTCGACTTGTCCTCGTGGGTTGCCGGCGTCGGCCCGGCCCACCTTGTTGGCCTGATCAGAAGCCTGTCCGCGAAGGGGTGTGCAGCCCGTGTCGCGTGACTCATCACAGATGTGCCGCTGGGTGATCGCTCCCGGGCCGACGCCGTCCGAACGTCGTCCCGTGCAAGGGAGAACCGTCCGTGTTTCCCATCCTGGCAGAACGTCTGGCCGAGCGTGTCGACGCGGTCGTCGGTGTGGACACCCATACCGATACGCACACCGCCGCGGTGCTCACCGCGGTCGGCACCGTGCTGGCGGAGATCACCGTGCCGGCCACCGACGACGGCGCCGCTGTCCTGCTGGCCTGGGCCGGCCGGCAGACGGCCGTGCTGGGAACGGGCCGGCGGGCCTGGGCCCTGGACGGCGCTCGTTGTCACGGTGTCGGTCTGCTGCGCGTCCTGCGCGCCGCGGGTGAGTACGTCCTGGAAGCACCCAAACCAGCTGCCGGGCGCTGCCGTCGAGGCGGCAAGTCCGACGCGCTGGACGCCGCGCACGCCGCTCGTGGCGTCCTGGCCGCCGACCACGTCGCCTCACCCCGCACCGACGGCGACCGGGAAGCCCTGCGCCTGCTGCACGTCTGCCGCCGCCACTACAGCGACACCCGCACCGCCACCATCAACCTGTTCAAATCGGTGATCCTCACCGCCGACGACGACCTCCGCACACAGATGCGAGGACTGAGCACCCTGCGACAGGTCCAGCACGCCACCACCCTCACCACCACCAGCGGCAGCGGTCTCGACCGGCTGCGCCGCACTCACCTGGCAACCCTCGCCGAGCAGATCCAGACCCTCGACCGGCTCCTGAAAGCCAACCTCACCGAAATCCGCACCCTGGTCGACAAACTCTGCCCCACCCTGCTCGACCAACCCGGCATCGGCCCCGTCACCGCCGCGATCGCGCTGACCGCCTGGTCACACCCCGGCCGGTTCCGCAACGAAGCCGCCTTCGCCTCACTCGCCGGCGTCAGCCCCGTCCCCGCCAGCTCCGGGCGCATCACCCGCCACCGCCTCAACCGAGGCGGCGACCGCACCCTCAACGCCGCCCTGCACACCATCGCCAAAACCCGCCAACGATGCCACCAGCCCACCAAGGACTACATCAACCGCCGCACCACCGAAGGCCGCACCCCAGCCGAGATCACCCGCAGCCTCAAACGCTACATAGCCCGCCAAATCTGGCGCACCCTCGAAGCCACCACTTGACAGCAACCTTCACAGATCTTGCA
>NZ_JADKYQ010000004.1:0-405773 GCF_015354395.1 Micromonospora sp. ANENR4 | reverse complement strand
CTCACACCGGTCGAAGTACCACGCCGCCTGCCGCTTACCCGCCAGGAACTCCCCCTCGGCCCCGTCCGGAGCTTCGCGCGTACGCGAAGCGGGTCGCCCTCGGCCACGCCGCCTGCTCCACGTCCTCGTCCGCCGTCACCGCCACCCGCGCCCGCGCCCAACGCCAGGCGGCGGTACCCGACGTGTCGCAGGCAGGCCGCGCCACCTGGGCGAGCGCAGGCCACCGACTGCCGCTGCCTCCAGCAGCAGGCCGGGCAGCATCTGGGCCATGGCCGGGAAGTTGGAGCGATGGCGGAGTGGCTCACAGCTCTCGTATTGACGTCGAGGCGGCTCCTACCTGCCCGATGGTTTGGCTGAACCCACTGCGTCTGTAATGCAGAGGTCGAACGGCAGCCGGTCGCATCCAGCTTTCCGAACCGCCTGTCTCGCCCATCCGGGTCTGTCGATGAGCGGATGGGAACCACGGTGGGCGGCAACAGGCTGACCTCGCCGGGATGACGGCGTCATTTCCAGGTGATCGTGGCCCGTGCCCGCCAGAGGTCCAGGACGGCCGCGTCCCCGCGTAGTTCGAGGCGTTCAGTCCCGTTCCGGTTCCACAGCAGGAGGTAGAGCTCGGATGCGGGTCCCACGATGGTCAGCTGGGCCGGCATCTCAGCGGCGACCAGGCGGCGCCCGGCCGGCTCGATGTGGAAGGTCCATCCGGCGTCGACGTCAGTGGGCGCCAGGGCCATGCTGCGGGGTGGATCGGCCACCAGACGCCCACCGGGCCGGCCGAAGAAGCCGCTGAGCAGTTCGTCGATGCCGTCAGCGGCGAAGGAGGGATCCCAGGAGGGAACCGTGGAGACAGCCGACTCGGCATCGGCGCGGTGTACTGCGGTCTCGTGAGCCTGGCGACGTGCCCAGAACGCCAGCGGCGAGGGCGCGGGCAGAAACGTCCAGCATTCAACGCTCTCGTCGGCCGCCGTCAGCGTGTCCACGAGTGCGCGGTGGCCCTCCCGAAACCAGTCCAGCAGCTCGTCGTCCTCGACTGCGGCGAAGAACTCCGCCTCCTCGCGAGTGGAGTAAGGCTGACGGCGTCCCGTGATCACGTGGCCCGTGGCCCAGCGATGGACACCGCTGACATGGCGCAGCAGATCACGGACCTGCCAGCCGGGGCAGGTGGGCACGGGTGCGTCCAGGCCCGCCCGGTCCGCCGCCTCTGCCAGTCGGACGCCTTCCTCATCCAGCGCGGCAATGTGCTCGGCGATGCGCATGACCGGAGCGTCCCACGCGCCACCAACCGTCCGCCAGGCGGAAAGGGGCCGGAGCACCCTGGTACTCCCCAGGCAACTCCCGCCGCCGCGTCGCGCACTGCCAGGGCGCGATCGGCATGGCGTCGCAGAACAGTTGGTGGACGGCTGTCGCGCATCAGTCGACGGAGGACAAGCCGTCGGCGTATTGCATTGCCGAATTCCGCTCCATCCGAATCGGCATTTGGTAGGTGGCCCGGGTTCACCTCGTCCGATCACGCGGCGACGCCTTCTTCCCGGGGGCGGGGACAGTGACTCGCCGGAGCAGGACGTGGCAGATCGGGTACAGCAGGGCGCCGTCGAGGTAGTGGCAGAACATCGCGCCGAGGTACGACGGGCCGCCCCAGGCGTTGCGGGTGAAGTTCGGGTCCAGCCCGGCGAAGACCTGCAGTCCGATGCGCCAGGCCATGTACACCTCCAGCAGTACGAGGAAGGCGACGGCCAGGCAGCGCAGCAAAGCCCGAACGCCGGCCCCGGACCGGAATGTGGCTCCGATCCGTGCTGCCATCGGACGTCCGAGCGGCACGAAGACCACTTTCCAGCCGAGCTGGCTGCGGCGGGATGCCACCGCGAACCAGACGGTCACGACCACGAGGACGCCGAGATGCGGCAGCCACGCCTCAGTGCCCGCGATCTGTGGTTCGAGCGTGTCGGATCGGTGGAGGTACCTCGCGACTCCGCTGGCCAGTCCGGCTATCACGGAAACGGTCGCGGTGACGACGGCGGGACGGGACAGCTGCAGCCGGTGGTTTGTCATGACTGGAACATTGCGCCACACCGACCGGCCCGGGCGTCGCTCTCCGGCATGATCCGGGGCCTCCCTCGGAGGCGGCACGGTCATTCTCGCGCATGACGCCTTCGTCGATACGTCTCGCTAGCGTGATCCACATGCGACTGTGCCGGACCGATCTGCCATCGCCCGATCTGCTCGACATCGCTCTGGCCGTCGGGTCGTTCGGACTGTTCACTCTCCCGGTCCTGCTCCGCGGTTCCGGACATGGGCCGACGGCGGCGATCCTGTTCCTCGGCACCGCCGCGGCCGTGCCGCTGGCGGCGCGCCGGGCGGTCCCGATACCGGTGCTCGTGACGGTGTCGCTGGTCCTCGCCGTGGCGGCGCTGGCCGATGTCGGCTTCACGGTGTTCCACAGCAACGCGGGCCCGGCGTTGGGGATCGCGGTGCTGACCGTGGCCGATCGGCTTCCGCGCGAGGTGTCGCTGCGTGCCAGCGTGGCCGCGGTCGGGCTGGTCACCACGGCGGAACTGATCGCGATGCAGTTGCATCCGGCCACCGGGAAGAACGCGATCCAACTGGTTCTCGCCATTCCAGCCTGGTTGGTGGGGTACGCGTTCGGTACCCGTCGACAGGCGGAGCGTCGGCTGCGCGCGGAGACGGCGGAGCGGGCCCGGGAGGCGGAGCGCCGGGTCCGCGCCGAGGAACGGGTCCGGGTGTCGGCGGACGTCCACGACATCGTGTCGCACACGCTGAGCATGATCGCGGTCCGATCGGGCGTGGCACGGGTGGTGCTCGAACAGCGGCCGGAGGAGGCGCGGGCCGCGCTGTCGGCGATCGAGACGGCCAGCCGCAGCGCTTTGGACGAGTTACGAGCGGTGTTGCACTCGTTGCGGGACGCTTCGGGGAATCCGTTGGGCACGGCGGGTGCGCTGACGGCGGGTGCGCTGACGGCCGGCCCGGCCGTCGAACGACCGACACTCGCACACATCCGGTCGCTCGTCGACAATCTCCGCGATGACGGCTACCCGATCACGCTCACACTGTCCGAGACGGCCGGCGCACCACCACCGGTCGAGGAGTCGGCCTACCGGGTCGTGCAGGAGGCGCTGACGAATGTGGTCCGCCACGCCGGCCGGGTGACAACATCCGTCGAGGTCACCAGCGGCCCGGACGGACTCAGCATCTCGGTGCTCAACGCCGCCCCCGTCGCCGGTCCGTCCGGGGCCGGGCCGGGCAGCGGACACGGCCTGGCCGGGATGCGGGACCGTGTCGCGTTGTACGAGGGCACCGTCACGGCCGACCCATGTCCGGACGGTGGTTACGCAGTGCGCGTTCAGTTCCCACTACGATCGACGAGCCGGACGGCACACGCTGACCGCAGCGAGGGGAAGCGCCGTGGCTGAACCGGCGGTCGGCGCCGACGGCACCACCGAGCCGATCCGTGTCCTGGTCGTGGACGACGAGGCGCTGGTACGAGCCGGATTCCGGGTGCTCCTGGAAACCTCACCAGGGCTCACGGTGGCCGGCGAGGCATCCGACGGTGCCGCGGCGGTCCGGCAGAGCCGTGCACTTCGGCCGGACGTCCTGCTCATGGACATCCGCATGCCGGTCATGGACGGCCTCGAAGCCACCCGGCACATCGCCGACGACGACAGCATCGACGCCCGTGTGCTGATCGTCACGACCTTCGGTGAGGACGAGCACGTCTTCGCCGCGCTGCGTGCCGGAGCAAGCGGTTTCGTACTCAAGGACACCCCTCCGGAAGACCTGCTCAGCGCCATCCGCACCATCGCCGGTGGTGAGGCCCTGCTGACCCCACGGGTGACCACCCGACTGGTCGCGGAGTTCGTGCGAAGCACGTCCGGCCGCGCCTTGGCAACCGCGCCGGGAGCGCTCGACGAACTGACCGAGCGCGAACGGGAAGTGCTGGTTCAGGTTGCGGCAGGCCGGTCGAACGCGGAGATCGCCGAACACTTCACCGTCAGCCTCAACACGGTGAAGACCCACGTGAGCCGACTGCTGCTCAAATTGTCGGCCCGTGATCGAGCCCAGCTCGTCGTGTGCGCCTACGAGGTCGGTCTAGTGGTGCCGGGAGGTGAGAGGATGCCGTCGTGATGTGGCAGACCGACACCGTCACTTGAACGGAATCAGTTCCCGGGTGATCCGCAACGACGTGTGGCCAACACACGGAGGATTCACCGTGCAGTACACCGCCCGCCCCCGGGAAGTGGATCCAGTGGGAAGCAATTCGGCGCCGACCGATCGACTACTCGCCGCGCTGATGACTTCGCAGGCTGTATCGGGGCGCGCGCACGTATCTGGGGGAACCATTGCCGCTCGCATTTGAGCCGCGCGGTCCGCAGACGACCGAATTGGCCGAGCTGATCGTGTCGTGTCCGTGGCTACTCAACGTCCTGACGACCGTGCGGGAAGCTGGTCTACCGGACGCGTGGGTAGGGGCGGGTGTCCTGCGGGATCTCGTCTGGGACCAACGGTATGGAGCCGGCTTCAACCCCCGGGACGTTCGGGACGTCGACGTTGCATTCTTCGACGCCAGCGACCTCACCCCGGGCAGCGACGTCGCGGCAACCGAGCTTCTACGACGCCATGATCCGGCGGTCCCGTGGGAGGCGACCAACCAAGCCGCGGTGCACATCTGGTACGAGAGCGTGTTCGGTACGGGTCCAGTCGATGCACTCGGATCCGTGGCCGATGCCGTAGCCACCTGGCCCGAAACCGCTACCTGTGTCGCCGTGCGTCTCGACTCTGCCGAGACACTGCACGTCTGTGTCCCGCGTGGGCTGGAAGACCTGCTCGATGGTGTGTGGCGGCGCAATCCACGAAGGATCACGGTCGAGCTTTCACGAGCGCGTCTCTCGCGCCATGACCCCGGCAGACGCTGGCCGCAAGTCACTGTCGTTCCGCCGTAGCCGCACAGCCATCCGTACAGCCAAGTCGACCCACCAACTCCGATCTTCCTCTAGCCCCAAGCCCGCAGGTTCGAAATCCTGCCGGGTGCACCTCCGCCACCGCAGTTCAGCGGCTTATCAGCTCTGAGGCAAGACGATCACCGCAGCCCTCGTGAGGCCAGGTCAGCCGAAGACGAAACGTCCGGTAATGCCGAAGATCGAATACGGGATGCCTGCCGCCGCCGGTCAAATCAGACCTGTCAGCATGATGTCCGTGGATCACTACGGGCTTTTGCGGCGAGCCGCGACCGACGCGGGCTTCACCGAGACGGAGACGGCGACGTTCGCCGAACTGCTGCGCTTCGCCATCTGGACAAGTCAGCGGTACAACGGCGAGCTCGCGGCGCATTCTCGGGATCTGCCGCCCCAGCGGCCCGCCGACCTGCTCGTCGGCCGGGCCGGCGGCCTGCCGCAGCTCCCGGTCGGCATGCCGTGGCCCACCGACCCGGAGGGCTACCCGCTGCCGTTCATCGCGTCTTTCGACTGTGCCGCGCTGCCGCGGGTCGAGCGCCTGCCGCTACCGTCGGACGGCTCCCTGCTGGTGTTCCTGCATCACGAAGAGGACTACGACGTGTGTGAGCGCAGCGACGAGCAGCAGTACGGGAGGCTGCTGTATGTGCGGGCCGGCACGGAGACCACAGCGCAGCTGCCGGCTGACTACGCTGCCCATCCCTACTACGCGGACCGTGACTTCATCGCTCCCGAGCAGGACCTTTTCGCTGTCGTCCAGGCCGCCCTGCCCTCGTGGTTGACCGCGGAGGATGCGGACCTGTCCGTCTTTCAACAGCAGCTGGCGCGCGACATGCCGCATCGTCGGGAATTGTGTGCCCTGGTCGACCGGCTCTGGCCGGCCGCCGACTTCGCCGCCTTCCAGTTCGGCGGCTACTCGTGGCACACCGGTGGCGTGTCCTACGGCAATCTGTACGACGATCCCGAGCTGGAGATGGCGGAGACGAAGCTTCGAGGCCGCCTGACCGGCATCGACCGCGTCCAGGAAGCCTTCCTCGTGGAACAGGAGTTGCAGCGGGTCCGCCGGGAGTGGCTCCCGTTGGTGCAGTTCGAGACCCGTGACTACGTCTACTTCGGCCGCTTCATGATCCGTGTCGACGACCTCGCCGCCCAGCGGTTCGACCGCGCTGTCTCCTGGACCGAGTTCACCGAGTGAGCGAGGACAGGTGTTGCTCTCCCGGCGGGCGGAGCTCAGGTCCAGTCGTCGGGTGCGTGAGCGCACGTGTCGACGGCGTATGTATCGGCTCGATCCCCGTGCACGCACGTGCCGGTGAGCATGCCCCGGTCGCGCACCCGCTGGGCCTTTGCATAGGCTGCGTCGCCATGGACGAGTCGCGTGGGTCAGGAGTCCTCCGTCATCAGTCGCTGCACGACGGGTTCGTACCGGCGCAAGGGCCGCAGCAGGCCTTCGCCGACGCCATCGACCGACACATTGAGGAACACTTCGGGCCCGTCGAGTTCGTCTACCACGAGATCGCCTCACACCTGGTCGGTGTGCATGTCCATGTCGTGGCCCCGACCGAGGAACGCCCGTACCGGACGCTGATCACTTCAGGGATGAGCGAGCTGCCGATGACGGTCCCGGAGGGCCACGACATCAGCCCGTACGCCGAACTGATGCTCAGCCTGCCGGCAGACTGGCCGCTGACCGATGCAGCCGGTTTCGGCGACGAAACCGGGTGGCCGCTGCGAATCCTCAAGCAGGTAGCTCGGCTGCCGCACGAGTACGGAACCTGGATCGGCGAATGGCATTCCGTGCCGAACGGCGATCCCGCGCAGCCGTACGCTACGGACACCCCGTTCGCCGGAGTCGTCGTCACGCCGATGCTGCGGGTGCCGCCCGAGGCGCGGACGATCGACGTCGACGGCGGCATCCGAATCGCGTTGCTCGCGCTGATCCCTCTGCACCCAGAGGAGATTGCAGTCAAGGTCGAACGCGGTACCGACGCACTCATCGAAGTCCTCGACCGTGGCCGCATCACCGAGTTGCTGGACCCGCGCCGGCCCTCGTACGCCTGACGGCTCGACCGGACGCGCTGACCAAGGTCACGTGCGCGCCTCTGCCGCCGATCGAGCGCCCTGGCTAGGCGTCCTCCTGGTCAAACGGCTTGTCACTCCACCGCCACCACGCCTCGTTGCCATCGATGTGGAGGAGGAACTCAGGAACCTCCTGGCCCTCCGGGTACCGAAGCGTCACGGCGTTTCGGACTGCGTCGTATGCGCGCTCCCATGACTCGACATCCTCATCGATGCCATCGAGCAGCCGCAGTTCCTCGGCGAAGAGCGGCCGGACTTCTGCGAGCCCCTCCCTCGGGTCGACACGAGCGTTAAGCCACGGGAGGTCGCCACCGGTCACCACGAGATCAGCAAGTAACCCGCCGTCGTCGCGCCGATGCAGCGTCCAAGCGCCGCCATGATGATCGCTCACGAGGACGACGTTAGCGACTTCAGCGGATTCCTTGCCGACGTACCCGGCTTCGGCTTCGCCACTGGTCGCACCTCTGCCGGTATCCAGGTAGTCGGGCACCTCCCCCCGATCTCGACCCGCCGAACGCCTAGGATGGTCCCGGTGACCTTCCCCGAACGGCGGCCCGCCGTCGTCCCGACCGACGAAGAACGGGTCGACGCGGCCCTGCGGTTGCTGACCGGCCCGCCGGTCGCACTCGACGTCGCCGTCAAGCGGCTCGCCCGCGGCAGCGGCGTCTACGCCTGGTGGGCCCTGCCCTCGGTCCTTCCCGACCTCCCCGGGCCACCGAACGACACCGACCCGTCGCGGCGGATGATCTATCTCGGCCGGGCGACCAGCCTGCGGGGCCGGATCCTGCGCAACCATCTGAGGCGTTCGGGCAGTTCGACCCTGCGCCGCACACTTGCCGGCCTCCTCGTCTCCGAGGGCTACCGGACCACCTGGACCGACCGCGTCGTCCTGGTCCCCGAGGACGAGGCACGGCTGACCGCCTGGATGCACGAAAATCTGCACCTGACCTGGGCGGAAGACCCCGAGCCGACGATCATCGAGGCCGAACTCGTCCGGCGTCTGCACCCGCCGCTCAACGTCCACGGCGTCGACCCCGCGCACATCCAGGCGGCAGTGGTCGCCGCCAAAAACGCGTACAACGCCAGCAGCGGCCCGGAGCAGCCCTAGCTTTACGCCGTCAGCGATGCTTCCAGATCACGACGGGTGAGGGCGGCGCGGAGGTGCAGCCCCTCGGCCGCCAGGTTCTCCCGCCCGCCCTGCTCGCGGTCGATGGCGCAGACCACCGTCTCCACCTGGGCACCGACGGACCGGAGTTGTCCACACGAGGCCAGGAGCGCGCCTCCCGTGGTCACGACGTCCTCGATCACCACGACCCGCAGACCGCTCACGCGGCCGCCCTCGGCCAGTTTCGCGGTCCCGTACTCCTTGGCCTGCTTGCGCACGAAGACCGTCGGCAGCCCGGTCAGCTGCGACATCACCGTGGCAATCGGAATGCCGCCCATCTCCATCCCCGCCAGCACGTCGCACTCCGGCAGCAGAGCCACCATCGCCTCGGCGACCTCGCGCAGCAGCTCCGGCTTCCCCTCGAACAGGTACTTGTCGAAGTACTCGTCGCTGACCTGCCCGGATCGGAGATGGAACCGGCCGGTGAGATGGCAGGTGTCGTGGACGCGGCGCGCGAGCGGGTGAGTCACCGGCCCAGTCTCGCACCCGTCACACGATCCGTCGGATGCGTACCCTCGGGCGCTCGTTGCGCAGGTGCCGCAGCTTGTGCTGGCGGACCTGCTCCTCCCACACCTCCTGGTCGTACCCCGGATCCGGCGCCGTCCACCGGTGCGACCCGTCGCTGTAGTGGAACTTCTCGTCGCCGGCCCGCAGCACGCTCACCGCACCCACCCCAGGAACCGCCGGTGCAACGTCCCCGCCGGCGCCCAGCTGAGATCCGCAGTCGCTCGCACCAGCTGCGCCCCCAGGTACACCGCCAGCGACACCGGCGCACCCTCGTACTCCGCAAGCAGCTCCCGCCGCCGCGTCGCGCACGGCCACGGCACACCGCACCCCCCGCACGTCCAGACCGGCAGCACCGGCCCGTGGGTGCTCACCCGCGCACCCCCAGGAAGCGGGCGACGCTCGCGCGCGCCTGCCGGCTGGTCGCCCACGCGACCTGCCAGCAGGGGTACGGAGTCAGCCGCGCCCACCACAGCCGACAACCCACGCACATCCCGTCCAGACCCCGTACGTGCACCGCCAGGATCGCCTGTTCAGCGGTGCTCACTGGTCCTCCTGCGACGGCCAGTGACCGCGATTGATCGGTACGCGGTGACGGTTCCGACACGGCAGGTCCGCACCGCAGCGGCACACCCACCGCCACTTCCGCCACGACCAGGCCGGGCGATGCCGGCGTACGAGCGTCGACGCGACGGCGAGGAGGTAGCCCTCGTACGGCAGGCGCGGCTTGGCGGGCGCGGCGACGTCCGCATCCCGGTGCGGCGCTTGCGCTGCCGCCGACTCGCTGGATGCTGTCTGCGCGTGATCGGAATCAGCCAGGCCGAGGATCCTCCGTTTCGCCGCCTCCCATTCGGCCTGCTGCGCTTCCTGGCCTGTCGGGCGCCATCGGTTCCGACCGTCCATCACCACCTCCGTCCGCTCCAGCGCGACGGATCACTTCACCAGGGAGTGCCGTGTCGCGCCCGGCAGGATGAGGCGTTTCCTCACCCGAAAACGGACACTAGGGCCGCATGGTGATGGAGAAATTACCGCTGGTTATGCCGCCAGGCTGATGCCGAGGCGCCCCGCCAGCAGACGCAGCTCGTTCGGCACGGCCCGCCGCTTGGCTCGCTGCGCCGTCGCGACGACCGCGTCCTGGGCGAGCGGGTTGAGGGAGAACGGCACCGGCGCTGCCTGCTCCGCGCGCACGAACGCCGCTATCGCCTCGTTGTCCCGGCGACCGGAATCGGCCAGTGCCCGCCCGAGGTCGAGCCAGTACGACATCTGCCGGATCGATGCCGCCAGCACCTGCGGCCGTACGGTGCGGGACAGCTCGATCACCCGGCCGGGCTCGCCGGACTCGGCCGCGATGGACATCTCCCACAGCGTCACGTTCGTCGGCCCGAATCCGCAGCCGTTGAATCCCATGCCGTCCGTCGGGTCACCGAGGGCCGCCGCTTCCCGGGCGGCCTCGGTCAGATGGTCACGCGCGGCGTCGAGGCGCCCGCTGACTGTCGAGGCCAGAGCCGCCGACAGGTGCAACTGGCCGAGCATCTGCCGGACCCGCTCATCGGAGGCGGCGGACTGAAGCTCCGCGAGCGACCGGTCAGCCGCCCGCGCGGCGAGCGACGCCGACTCGATCGGCAGACTCTGCGCGTACGCGAAGCGGGTCGCGCCCAGCCACGCCGCCTCCGCCACGTCCTCGGCCGCCGTCACCGCCACCCGCGCCGCGTTCAACGCCAGGTGTCGGTACCCGAGGTGCCGCAGGCAGGCCGACGCCTGGTACGCCACCTGCGCGAGCGCCGGGCCGCCCGCCGCGGCAGCCTCCAGCAGCAGGCCGGGCAGCATCTGCGACATGGCCGGGAAGTTCGAGCGGTGGCGAAGCTGCTCACTGCGCGCGATGCCTGCCGCCAACTCTCCCGGGGTACGCGTCGACGGCCGCCGCTCGCCGTCCTCGATCTCGATCAGCGCCGACCAGATCGCCGGCACGCACTCCGCCGCGCGCTCGCGTGCCGGGTCACCCGTCTCGGTGCCCTGACCGAGCAGGTCCGCGACCGTGATCTGCAACGCGGCGGCGACAGCGACCAGGGTGGAGCGCCTGTCAATCGTCTTGCGGCCGGACTCGACCTGAGAGATGTAGGACTGGCTGACCCCGGCGAGCCCGGCGAGAACGGCCTGGCTCATCCCGCCACGGCGCATCCGCCAGTAGCGGATCCGGGCACCGATCGTGTCGGCCTTGCTGGCCATGTCTCGCCTGCCTCCCAGGACGAGGGCTGGGACTTCGGCACCGGCCGGTAAGCCGGCATACCCGTGCGCCAGTGTACGTGGATCGGTGCTCTTGTATTGACGTCGAGACGTCTCCTACCTGCCGCTCCCCTGCGCCCTGTGGTCGACTGGTCGGGCTGACCGGAGGTGCCGCCAACATGCCAACGCCGCCTGCCTACCTGACGATCGCCGCCGACCTACGTGCCGCGATCCTGTCCGGAGAACTCCCCGCTGGAGCCAAGGTGCCGTCCGAGTCCGGCCTGATGCGCCAGTACGAGGTGAGCCGGACCGTCGCCAAGTGGGCCATCGCCGTGCTGAAGGGCGAGGGCATCGTGGAGGGTCGCGCCGGATCCGGCGTGTACGTCCGACACACCACCCGGCTGGTCCGTCATGCCCGAGGCCGCGACGTCCGCTCCGCCGACGGCCCGGCGTCCCCGTTCGCCCGCGACGCGGCCGACGCCGGACAGCACGGCACGTGGGAGCACGAAAGCCGACACGAGCAGGCCGATGAGCGGATTGCCGCCCGGCTCGGCATCGAGCCGGGCGCACCGGTGATGCGGACGTCATACCGCTTCCTCGCCGACGGCGACCCGATACAGCTCTCCGTGTCGTACGAGCCACGTGCCCTCACCAAGGGCACTCCGGTCGAGTGGCCCGAGGACGGAGAGATCAAGGGCGTCGTCGCACGCATGGACACCATCGGCGTACGGGTCGACGAGGTCGTGGAGCGTGTCAGCCATCGATCAGCGACGGCCGAGGAGGTCGAGGCTCTCAACCTGCCGGCCCGCACGTTTGTGCACACCATCGAGCGGACCTATACGGCGAGCGGCACGCCTGTGGAGACGGCCGACATTGTGCTACCGGGCGGGCGATACGACCTCGTCTACCGTCTCCCCATCAACTGACGAGACGGCGGAGGTGACGTGATGTCGACAAGCTCGCCGGATGGGAGGGCGCTTCCGATGACCGACGATCCGCACGCAGGAGCCATGAGCTTCATCTTCGAGGCCGGCGTGCTCAAGCGCGCTGCCCGTACCGGTTGGTGGTTCGCCGGTGTGAAGCACCCCGAGTCGATCGCCGACCACTCGTTCCGCACGGCACTCATCGGCATGATGCTCGCGGCCATGGAGGGCGCCGACCCGGGTCGCGTCTCGATGTTGTGCGTCCTGCACGACACGCAGGAGACCCGGATCACCGACATCCCCCACATCGCCAAGCGCTATCTCACGGCCCCACCCAACACCGCCGTCACCGCCGACCAGGTAGCCGATTGCCCACCCGCCGTTGCCGACGTGATCAACGCTGCCGTCGCAGAGTACGAGGCCGGCGAAACCCTGGAAGCCATCGTGGCCCGCGACGCGGACAAGTTGGAGTGCCTCGTCCAAGCGGTTGAGTACCGGCATCAGGGTGTCGCGGACGTGCAGCGCTGGATCGACAGCTCACGATCTGCGCTCAAGACATCGTCTGCCCATCGTCTCGCCGACGTCGCCCTCACCGGCGCTCCAATGGCATGGTTGAATCCGCCCGCCAGCCCGCCCGTGACGTAGACGTCAGAGGACACCACGGCCCTGTGCGGTGACACCCTGCCCGCACGATGGAACCTGACGTCCGACTGACGGCGTCCGGCACCAAGCCGGCGAACGAGGCTCTGTCGGTGCCAAGCAGGTTCCCCTGACTACCGCTTGATGCCGGCATCGCCAGGTTGAAGCGCGGTGGCGACGAGGCGGAGTTGTTCCGGCGACAGTTCACCTCCGTGACGGCGGTAGGTAGCCGGTCCGAGGCCGACGAGAACGTCGTCCACGTACGTCCATCGGCACGGCCCCCAGTACCTGGGGCTGGTGAGCAGTTCTTCACTGAGCTGACGCCCACCGGACCGGGCGCCGAGGGTGGTCAGGGCTTCCGCTGTCATGTCGACCGCCGTGTCCGGGCGGCTGCTGTCGGCACAGGCCGGAACGAGCAGGAGCAACCGCTCGGCCGGCGTGTGGTCCGGATCCGGCTGCCGCGCTGCGGCGACCACCTCCTGCCATGCGAACGCCGGCCCTCGGAAATGTCCCTCCATCGCGGCGAGGGGGATCGACACGTCGCCGGTGCCGGGGTCGAGCACGTAGTCGACGCCCCCCTCGCCCTCGTAGTTGCGCAGGACGACGTGCAGGCGACAGCCCTCGGCGAGCGGTAGCGAGAACACCGGCCATCGGTCCGGGTCGAGGAATGCGTCGACGATCGGTTCCAGATCGGCTGGATCGACGCCGAACGCGTCCGGTGCCGACGCGGCTCCGCCGACGGTGGCGAGGAAGGTGGGCCAGAACATCGCGTACGACATCAGGTCGGATCCGTCGACCAGCGGCGACCGCAGGATCGGCGGTTCGTAACCGTCCAGGTATCCGGGGATGATCACCTTGCCATCATGGCAGCGCGGTAGCCGCCTGGCGGACCGGTGCCGTTCGGCGCAGTGCCCGACGGGTTCGAGCATCCCGACATGGCGAGTGGATCGGCCTGTCAGAGCTGGCTGCCTGGGCCGAGAATCTCCGGCGGGACATAACCGTCGTGGTCCTTGGGATCACCGGCGTGAAGTCCCGCGTACATCTGGTACGGCAGGAGCAGGACATCAGATGTACGGGCAAGGTCCAGCTCCGTGCTGGGCCCGAACCAGCCGTCCACGAGGGAGTCCTTGACGATCAACGTACACAGGATGACGACTCTGCGACCGTCGACCGCGCAGGCCTGAAGCTCGACGCGTTCCGTGGCGGTCCACCGGTCCCCGCTGGTGAAGCGGTAGTGGAAGTGCACCGCCGGACCCCGCTCGGGTGCCTGGGGGTGGACAGTCGTCTTCCAGGCGGTCACTTCGGCGGTCACCGGGTAGGTCTGGTCTCCTCGGACCACAGTGACCTTCCGGGCCGCCGATCCGGGCTCCGGAGTAGAGGGGCGGTGGTCAGTGCCGCACGCTACGACTGCAGTCGCGACGGGGATGACGAGGATGCCGACGCGGCCGAGGCGGAACCACGAAGTCATGCGAGACATCGTAGACGGGCAGGCCGGCGGACCCGATCCGATAACGGTCAGCCGGACAGTCGCGATCGGGTGTCCACCTCCGCGCCCGACACGATCTGTTCCGCGAGACGTGTCGTCTTCACCGTCTCCGGATGCTCCTGCCCGAGCACCTCGACCCGTTTCCTCACCGTCTCCCGGCAAAGGGTCAGAGCTTCATCGGTGCGACCGGCGGCAAGCAGATCGATCACCACGTCGTAGGCCGAGAGCAGCGTATGGGGATGGTCGTCGCCGAGTACTCTCCGCCGACGCACGTAGGTCTCCTGGTTGAGGGCCAGGCTCTCCTCGTGCCGCCCGAGCGCCCGAAGATCCAGAGCCAGGTTGTGCGCGGTTCCCAGTGTCTCCAGGTGCTCCTCGCCGAAGATCCTCGCCTTCCGCTTCAAGGTGTCCTCGTGCAGGGCACGCGCGTCTCGGGGCTTTCCGAGTTCACGGAGGGTGGACGCGAAGAGATCCGCCGCGTTGAGGGTGAGCAGTTGGTCCTCACCGAAGGCTCGGCGGCTCCGCCTGTACACCTCGACAGCCATGTCCTGACACTCCGCGTACCGTGCCTGCCGCCAGAGGGCGCCGCCCACGGTGTGGCCGGCGGAAAGTGTTTGCCGATCATCAGGTCCGAGGTAGACCTGCCAGTGCTCGTAGAGGGTCGCGGCCAGCTCTCGACCGTGTTCCAGCTCACCACGCTCGGCCAGATACCAGGCCGCCCTATGAGCAGCGGATCGCAGAGATGTTGCCGGGGTCGCGACGAGGTCGCTAGCCAGCAGGTGCGGCATCAGCCGGTCCCAGAGTTCCCACGACGACGTGCTCTTGCTGTCGGCCGGGCAGACGCTCGCCAGGACCTCGTCGGCCCTTCGGCGGATCTCCGGGCGGCGTTCCGCGTCGATGCTTCCACTGATCACCAGTTGCACGAGCCGGTGCAGCAGAATCGATTTCCCGTCCACCCGTGCCAGGCCGTAGCGCGAGATCCAGCCGAGCGTCCGGCGCATCCCCAGCGTCGTCTGCAACTGCGCCGCCAGCGGCTCTGCCAGCACGACGGCGGTTTCTGGCCTGAACAACTCGACGGGGATCGGCTCGGCCGCCATCATCGAACAGATCTCGAGAAGCTGCACGGCCGCCGGGGATTCCTCCTCCAGCCGCCGGAGAGCGGTCACCACCACCTGTGTCAGCGGCGTGGGGTAGGTGGGCAGGCGCCCGTCCTCCAGCAGTTCCCTACCGTTGCGGTCCAACTCCTTGAGATATTCCGTCGCGGACATACCTGTCTCGTTCATGAGGGAGCACGCCTGGGCGACCGCCAGGGGCAGATCTTCCAGACGACTGGCGATGTCGTTCGCCTCAGCGCTGCTCAACGTGGGCGACAGACGCCTCATGAGAGCCACCGATTCGGCCCGCGAGAACGGGTCCAATGCAACCGGATCTCCCATCAACTCCCAAGCGGGATTCCGGGACGTGATGATGACGTGCCCCGGCCCCTGGGGCACCCACTGCGCCAGTGCGGCCGGATCCTCCGCGTTGTCGAAGATGAGCAGCCATCGATCGGTCCGGGAGAACTGGAGCCTCACCTCGCGGAGAGCCGAAGGGATGTCGGCCGCAGTCTTCACCCATCCGGCCGCGACGCCCAGCGACGTCAGCTGGCCGCCGATCATTGACGGCGTCTCCGCGTCGATCCACCAGACCAGGTCGTAGCGCTGCAGTCGACGGTAGGCGTATTCGGTGCTCAGCGTGGTTTTTCCGACGCCGCCGATTCCATGGAGCACCTGGACGACAGTCGGCGTCCGCTCCTCGATGCCGTTCTCGAAAGCGGCGAGTTGAATGTCTCGTCCGACGAAACAGGGGTTACGTGGCGGGAGGTTGTAGACGACTTCGCGGCGCCTATTCGGCGGGTCGGAGTCGGCCACCGCCTTCTGCTCTCCCGAATGGCCGGCCCACGCAGCCAGGGCCGCACCGATGACCGGACATACGAGCGCCGCTACGGTTGCTGAGGTCTGTACGTCCAAGTCGGCCCACACCTGGCACGCCAGCCAGGTCGCGGCCACCAACATTGCGCTGGCACCGGTGGCTACCAGCCACCGCGCGTTTCCTCTCAACCGTTACCCCGCTTTCGAGGAGCGCGCCAACGGTGATCCGTAGAGTTTAGACTTTACACCTTGTCTATGGCTGTGCCGAGCCGCGCTCTCCGCCGAGACGTCCTTTCACGACGCGAACGTCGTCCATTCCCGAGTCGGGATGCAGCCCTCGCTCACGTCCCAGCAGCCCTCTGCCCATGCTTTCGCCACCATCACCGGGCGGCTCAGCACCACATCACCGGCCCGTTGTACCCGCAGCACCAACCCGAGCTGCGACGAACACGGATCGGCGCCCTGCGAGTACCTCAATTCCAGGCTGCGCTCCGCGAGGTGCTCGGTGAAATCGTGCTCCAGCCGTGAGGGCCGCTGTCCCACCAGCCGCAATCCGTCCAGTGTCACCTGCGGTCCGCGAAGGGCGTTGACGGCGACGCCGGCCAAGCTGTTCGACTCGTCGTAATAGGTGGTGACCGCGGGTCCGGTCGGCGCCGCGCCCGCACTCCGCTCAAGCCAGAAATCCGCCCACCTGTCGGAGCAAGCGACACCGAGGACGCCGTGCACAGCAGCCTGCACCTGCTCGTGCGTCATTCCGAACACCAGCGGGCCGACGTGCGCGAACGGTGTGAACGTCCAGCGCAGTCGCTGTTCGTCGGTCAGAACCGCCCAGACGTCGGCTGACAATCCTCAGAACCAGCTTTCGCGCATGTCCAGCGTCGTCCGGTCCAGCCCTTCCAACAGGTCGAACTGCGCCCCCACCTTCGGCAGCTCCCACCTGTAGAAGTACCGCGCCGCCTGCCTCTTTCCCGCCAGGAACTCCCCCTCGGCTCCGTCCGGCGAACCCAACGCCTCCACCACCAGCACCTGCTCCAGCCACATCCACGCGATCACCACGTGCCCGACCGCCTCCAGGTAGACCGAGGCGTTCGCCAGCGCCAGCTCCGGATCGCCCGGAGCCCACAACCGTCGTGTCACCACGGCGATCCGGTCCACCGCCGCGGCGAGCTGACCGGCCAGCTCCGAGGCGAACCCCTCGGCCTTCCACGCCCGGGTCACGGTGCCACGGATGGTCTCCAGCAGCAGTTCCAGCGCGGCGCCGTCGCGCATGGTGACCTTGCGGCCGAGCAGGTCGAGGGCCTGGATGCCGTGGGTGCCCTCGTGGATGGCGTTGAGCCGGTTGTCCCGCCAGTGCTGCTCGACGTCGTAGTCGCGGGTGTAGCCGTACCCGCCGTGCACCTGGATGGCCAGGTCGTTGGCGGCCAGGCACCACTGCGCCGGCCAGCTCTTGGTGATCGGGGTGAGCAGGTCCAGCAGCAGTTGCGCCCGTTCGCGGTCGGCCTCGGCGGGCGCGGTCTTCTGCTCGTCGAGCAGCCGTCCGCAGTAGAGCACCAGCGCGAGCGCGCCCTCCACGTAGCTCTTCTGGGCCAGCAGCATCCGGCGTACGTCGGGGTGGGCGACGATCGGCACCTGCGGCGTGGTGGGGTCCTTGTCGGCGACCGGGCGGCCCTGCGGGCGCTGCCGGGCGTACGCGACGGACTTCAGGTACGCGGTGTAGCCGAGCGCGGTGGCGCCGGCCCCGATGCCGATGCGCGCCTCGTTCATCATGTGGAACATCACCGCGAGCCCCTGGTGCGGTTGTCCCACCAGGTAGCCGACCGCCCCGACCCGCCCGTACGGCCGGTGCACGCCCTCACCGAAGTTCAGCAGCGTGTTGGTGGTGCCGCGGTAGCCGAGCTTGTGGTTGAGGCCGACCAGCACCACGTCGTTGCGCGGCCCGAGGTTGCCGTCGTCGTCGAGCAGCACCTTCGGCACGATGAACAGCGACAGCCCCTTCACGCCGGGCGGCGCGCCGGGGATGCGGGCCAGCACCAGGTGGACGATGTTCTCGGCGAGTTCGTGGTCACCGCCGGAGATCCACATCTTGGTGCCGACGATCCGGTACGTGCCGTCGTCCTGCGGCTCGGCCCGCGTGGTCAGGTCGGTCAGGGAGCTGCCGGCCTGCGGTTCGGACAGGCACATGGTGCCGAAGAACCGTCCCTCGACCATCGGGCGTACCCAGGTGTCGATCTGCTCGGCGCTGCCGTGGGCGAGCAGCAGGTTGGCATTGCCGAGGGTGAGCATCGGGTACGCCGACGTGCCGACGTTGGCGGCCTGGAACCAGGCGAAGGCGGCCGCGGCCACCGTGTGCGGCAGTTGCAGCCCGCCGACCGACTCGTCCATGGTGGCGGCGAGCAGCCCGGTCTCGGCGAACGCCTCCAGGGCGGCCTTCACCTGCGGGATGGTACGCACGCGCTGCCCGTCGAACGTGGGCTCGCCGGTGTCGGCGGCCCGGTTGTGCGGGGCGAAGCGTTCGGCGGCGACCCGGGCGGCGAGGTCGAGCACCTCGTCGACTGTTTCCCGGGTGTGCTCGGCGTAGCGGGGGCGTTCGGTCAGCCGGGTCACGTCCAGCCAGTCGTGCAGCAGGAACGCGAGGTCGCGGCGGGACAGCAGCAGATCGGACGAGGACAACGTGGACTCCTTCCGGTCAGCCGCGGCGCAACCCGGCGACGGCCTCCCGCAGGTCATCCTGACCGATCGGAGCCGGTGGCGCACCCTCCGCCGCCTCCCGGAGTGCCTTGGCGAGTTGCACCCGGCGCAGCGCCTCCCGCAGGTCCGCGCCGGTCAGCCCGGCCGTGTCGGCGGCGAGGGCGGCCGGGTCGAGGTCGTCGGCGAACATTGTGAAGCCGGGCCGTTCGTGCCGGTCGATCAGCTCGCGGATCATCTTGGTGAGGATCTCCGCGCGTCCGGTCTCGTCCGGTGCCGGGATGGCGATCTTCAGGTCGAACCGGCCGGAGCGGATCAGCGAGGCGTCGACGCGGTGCGGGAAGTTGGTGGTGGCGACCACGATGACGTCGGGGTTCTCCTCGAACAGCGTGTTCATCTCCTGCTTGAAGATGCCCGCGACGGCGTTGACGGCCTGGCTGGCCGCGTCGCCGCCGGCACCGGCGTAGCTGATGATCGAGTCGAACTCGTCGAACAGCATGACTGTGGGCCGCCGGTAGCGGCGTGCCTCCCGGAAGATGCGCTTGATGTTGCGTTCCGAGCCGCCGAGGTACTTGTCCAGGATCTCCGGGGTACGGATCTCCACGAAGTCCGCGCCGACCTCGTTGGCCAGCGCCCGGGCCAGCATGGTCTTGCCGGTACCGGGCGGCCCGTACATCAGGATGCCCTGCGGCCGGCGCGCACCCCAGCGGGCCATCGCCGCCGGGTGCCGGAACGACACCGCCACCTCGCGGAACCGCGCGACCACGTCGGGCAGGCCGCCGACCTGGTCGAGGGTCACCGTCGCGCTGCGCGGCCCCGCCGCCGCCGTCACCGGTCGCCGCCCCACAAGATACGTCCGGCCGCGCAGCACCGTCGGCTCGTCGCTGTCGCCGGACAACTCGCGTACGGCCTGGAGCAGCAGGCCGACCATCGCCGTCAGGTGCGCCGGACCCACCTCGGCGCTTGGTACGTCGGCGCGGATGCGTACCGTGCCGTTGTCCTGGTCGACGCGGGGCCGCAGCCCGGCTTCGCGGGCCACGCGCAGCACCTCCCGGCCGGCCTCGTCGCCGGGCGGCGCGGCGAGCGTGGCGACCGGTCGCGGCCAGATGCGCCGGCCGGCCTCCGCGGCGATCCGGCCCACCGCGGCGGCCGGGCCGTCGCCGCCGCGCGCGGCCAGCCGCTCGGCGAGCAGCACGCCGACGGGCCCGGCCAGACCGAGGGCGATCAGGCCCGCCGGGGTGCTCTCCACCCGCAGGTACGCCTCGAAGCGGTGCACCGGCGGCTCGGCTGCGGTGTCGGCGCGCACGGTGCAGCGGACCTCCCGCACCGGGGCCGGGAAGTCGCCGTCGACGAGCAGCTCCACCGGCCCGTCGACGGCGGCGGCGAGCAGCCCGGCCGCGTCGGCGATGCGCACCTCGGCGCCGAACAGCGGCACCGTCTCCTCATCCGGCCGTACCTCGGTCATCGGCAGCCCTCTCCTCGCGGCGGCGTCCGCTTCCCTCGCGTGGCGTCCGCCTCAGAGTCTGGCACCGGCCCGGCCGGGCGGCCACCGCTGCGCCGCCGCCGCTGGCCTGGCCGCCGCCCGCCAGGCCGCTGTTCAGCTCGCCTCGGCGAGCAGGCCGTCGACCAGGTCGCGGGGCAGCCCGTGGGTGTCGTGCAGCCAGTGGTAGTCGCGTTCGGTCAGCGGCCCGCGCGCCCGTACCCGGTCCACGAGCGACCGTCCGCGTCGCAGCAGTCCGCGGAAGCGGCGTTCCTCGTCCACCAGCGTCGCGTGCAGCGAGCCGACGTCGACCGGCTGGCGGAAGCGGCGCAGCGTGTCCCCGTACACCTGGGGTGGCAGATCGTCCAGGGTGCGCGCCGGATCGTCGCGCCACAACACCGTGAGCGCGCGGCGCAGCAGCCGCCGGAGTACGTACCCGCGGCCGGTGTTGCCGGGACGTACCCCGTCACCGAGCACGACCACCGCGGACCGCAGGTGGTCGGAGACCACGCGCAGGTCCGCACCGCGCAGGTCCCACCGCTCCCCCACCGCGTCCACCCACGGCCGCAGCCCGTCGCCGGTGAACACGGACCGGTCGCCGCGCAGCACCATCTCCAGCCGTTCCAGGCCCATGCCGGTGTCGATGCTGGAGTGCGGTAGCGGCGTGAGCCGGCCGTCGGGGTGCCTGTGGTAGCGCATCTGCACGTGGTTCCACACCTCCACCCACCGCGCGTCGGTGCTGGGTGTGCCGGTGGGCGGGCCGTCGCCGGTCCACACGAAGATCTCCGAGTCCGGTCCGCAGGGGCCGGTCGGGCCGTTGGACCACCAGTTGTCCTCGCCCAGCGCCTCCACCGGGACGCCGAGCCCGGTCCAGGTGTCCCGCGCGGTGTCGTCCGGCCCTTCACCGTCGCCGCCGCCGCCGAAGACCGTGGCGTGCAGCCTCCCCGCCGGGATGCCGAAGCCGTCGGTGAGCAGGCCGAAGCCCCAGCGCAGGCTGGTCGCGATGTCGTAGTCGCCGAGCGACCAGGAGCCGAGCATCTGGAAAACGGTCAGGTGGGTGCTGTCGCCGACCTCGTCCAGGTCCGTGGTGCGCAGGCACCGCTGCACGTTCGCCAGTCGCCGTCCGCCCGGGTGCGGGCGCCCCAGCAGGTACGGGGTGAGCGGGTGCATGCCGGACGTGGTGAACAGCACCGGGTCACCGGGCGGCGGAACGAGCGAACTCTCCGGCGCGTCCTGATGGCCGTGCCGGTGGTAGTGGTCGAGGAACGTCCGGGTGATGTCGTCGGGTGTCATGGCGGGTGCCTTCCGGGTACGGGTGACCGGACGGCCCGCCGCGCGTTTCACGGCGTCGACACGACGACGCCGGCGGACCGTTTCCGGTCGCCGGCGTGGGTGTGGGGCAGGTCAGGCGGCGGCAACCGGCGAGCGGGAAGCTCGCGCGGCTGCGGCGGTGAAGGTGCGCCTGCTCTGCATACTTCGACGCTAGCCCGGCCGCCCCGTCCCGCCCAGCCCTTTTCCCGCGCGCCCCCGTGCCCTCGCCCGCGCCCACCCTCGCCCTCGCTCGCGCTGACTCAAGATCAACACCACTTCCCCGAAATGGCGGGGTCGGCGCCCTTCGGATACCGCCACTTCGCCGAGGTGGAGTTGATCATGCGACTCCCGAGGTGCGGGTGGAACGGCATGGGTGTCAAAACGGGCCGGAGACACCCATGGTGTTCCACCCGGGCGGGTGGCGGGTGGCGGGTCGCGGGTGGCGGGTCGCGGATGGCGGGTTGTGGGTGGCAGGAGGTGGGTGGCGGGCGTCAGCGGGTGGGGGTGAGCAGCCGGCGGTAGAGGGCGTCGAGGCGTTCGGCCTGCGCCTCCCACGTCCACCCCGGGAGTGGCGAGTCCGGGCCCTCGTACGCGGCGCGGTAGCGGGCCGGATCCGCCAGCACCGTCCGGACGGCGCGGGCCAGGTCGGCGGCGTCGCGGGCGCGGAACACTTCGCCCTGGCCGGTGGCCCGGACCGTCTCGGCCATGGTGCGGACGTCGCTGACCACGATCGGCAGCCGCGCGTGCGCGTACTCGAAGAACTTGGTGATCAGCGCGATCTCGTGATTGGGCCAGTGGTGCAGCGGGATCAGCCCGATGTCGGCGGTGGCGAGGAACTCGACGAGCTGGTGGTGCGGCACGTACGGCAGCACGTGCACCCGGTCGCCCACGCCGTGCCGGGCCGCGCGGGCGACGACCTGACGGACGTAGGCGGCGGCCGGGTCGGCGACGACGAGCGCCAGGTGTACGCCGGGCAGCAGCGGCAACGCCTCGACCACGGTGTCCACGCCGCGCTGGACCGCCATCGCCCCGCTGTAGACGAGCAGCGGCGTGTCCGGGCGCAGACCGCACCGCTGCCGCAGGTCGGGAGCGGCCAGGTCGGCGGTCTCGAAGGCGGCCGACTCGAGGGCGGGCGGCTCGGAGGCGGGCGCCTCGGGGGCGGCCGGCTCGGGGACGGCCGGCTCGGGGACGGCCGGCTCGGGGACGGGCGGGTCGGAGGCGGTCGGCACGGGAGCAGCCGGCTCGGGGGCGGTGGTGACCGGGGCGTTCAGCACCACGGTCGGGCGTTCGGGCAGGGCGTGGTCGCGTACCAGCAGGTCGGCGAGCGTGTCGGAGACGGTGACCACCGCGTCGGCGTGACCGACGTACTCGCGGACGTAGCCGAGGTGCGCGGGCAGCCAGCGGCGGTTCTCGCGGCGGGGTCGTGCGCCGGGCAGCCACTCGTGCGCGTCCCAGACCAGCTTGACGTCGCGTCCGGCGGCGCGGGCGCGGTCCACGGCGCGGGCGGCCACGCCGAGCATCCGGAAGTCGTGCGCGTGGATCAGCTCGGGTCGCAGCTCGTCAACGACGGGCCCGGCGACCCGTTCGTAGTCCCAGAGGCCCGGCTCCAGCCGCCGCCAGGCCCCGTCCCGCAGCCGGGCCCGCCAGTAGCGGACCTGGGCGTGCTCCACCGGACAGCGGGCCAGCCGCGCCGCGCGCAACGGGAGCCCGCCCCGGGCCACCAGCCGCGCCCGCAGCCCGGACACGCCGCCCAGGCTCGCGAAGCCCTCGCGCGAGCCCGCACGGCCACCCGAAGCGGAAACGCCGCGCTGGCCGGCGACGACGGCCGGTGAAGCGGCGAGCGGCAGGACGCGGGCCTCGGCGTCGCCGAGCCGCCAGCGGCGTTCGGCGTCGACGTGGGCGCAGCCGATCAGGGTGACGTCCCAGCCGGCGTCGGCGGCGGAGCGCGCCGCCTTCTGCACCCGCGAGTCACCGTCGATCGCGTTGTCGACGAGCATGACCACGCGCCGGCGAAGCCGCATCGTCGAACACCCTTCACCCGTACGCCCCGACGGGCGCGAGTGTACGGGGACGCGGGACCTCACGACGGCCGCTAAACCGGCTCTGAGCTGCGGTGATGCCGACTGTGCAGCGGATGGTCAGGTGCCGGCCGGTGAACGTTCACCGGCCGTGCACCGAACGGGCGGGTCAGGCCGTACCGGAGGAGACCAGCGGGGCCGGGGCGACCGGCTGCCGGCTGTCGTTGCGGTTGGGCAGCGACAGGCGGATGACCTTCCACCAGGCGGAGGCGACCTGCTTGGGCAGCGGGCCGGTGGTGTAGTGCAGGCCGTACCTGTCGAACAGCGCCCGTACCTGCGGGGCGATCTCCTGGTAGCGGTTGCTGGGCAGGTCGGGGAAGAGGTGGTGCTCGATCTGGTACGACAGGTTGCCGGTCAGGATGTGCAGCAGCCGGCTGCCGCTGATGTTTGCCGAGCCGAGCATCTGCCGCAGGTACCACTCACCGCGGGTCTCGCCGTCGATGGAGGTCTTCTCGAACGTCTCCACGCCGTTGGGGAAGTGCCCGCACATGATCACCGAGTGGCTCCACACGTTGCGAAGCAGGTTCGCGGTGAACGTGGCGGCGAGCGTGGACAGGAACGACGGGCCGGACAGCAGCGGGTGCACCACGTAGTCCTTGAGCACCTGGCGACGGATCTTGCGCCCGACGGCCTTCGCCTTGGCCCGGAACTTCGGGTCCTTCAGCTTGCGCTGCTTGAGGTGGTCGCCGAGCTCCATGTCGTACGCGGCGATGCCGTACTCGAAGAACATGGCGTTGATCAGGTTCCAGAGCGGCTGCCCGAGGTGCATCGGGTGCCACGGCTGGTCCTCGTCGACGCGCATGATGCCGTACCCGAGGTCGTTGTCCTTGCCGACCACGTTGGTGTAGCGGTGGTGCAGCTCGTTGTGCGACTGCTTCCACTGGTCGGCCGGGGAGACGTGGTCCCACTCCCAGGTGGTGGAGTGGATCTTCGGATCACGCATCCAGTCCCACTGGCCGTGCAGGACGTTGTGCCCGATCTCCATGTTCTCCAGGATCTTGGCGACCGTGAGCCCGGCCGTGCCGACGATCCAGGCCGGCGGGAACAGCGAGAACAGCAGCACCGCACGGCTGCTCATCTCCAGTGTCCGCTGGGTCTTGACCACCTTGCGGATGTAGCGGGCGTCCCGCTCCCCCCGGTCAGCGAGGACCCGGTCCCGGATCGCGTCCAGTTCCTTGCCGATGATCTCGATGTCCTCGGCGCTCAGGTGGGCGATCGGGTTGACGGCCTTCTTCTGGATGACGGTCACGTGGGTGGCTCCTGTCAGAGATCGATGTCGCAGGTACCGGCGGCGGCCGACACGCACGTCTGGACCAGCACGCCGTCCCCCGGTACGGCAGTGGTGACGTCGCCGTTGCGCAGGTCGCGGACAGCGCCCTGGCGCAGCGGTACGACGCAGCCGAAGCAGATGCCCATCCGGCACCCGGAAGGCATCAGCACTCCGGCGTTCTCCCCCGCGTCGAGCAGTGTGGTGGCGCCGTCGGACTCGACTGTCACGCCCGCCCCGGTGAAGGTCACCGTGCCTCCCTCGCCCGGCGTGATCACCGTCGGGCGGAACCGCTCGGTGTGCAGCCGCTCGACGAGACCGTTCGAGGACCAGTACCCCTCGACCGCGTCGAGCATGCCGATCGGCCCGCACGCCCAGGTCTCCCGGTCGAGGTGATCGGGCACCAGGTCGGCCAGTTCGGCGACGTCGAGCAGTCCGTCGGTGTCGGTGTGCCGCTCGACCAGACGCAGCGCGCCGCGGTCGGCGAGCGCGCGCAGTTCCGTACCGAAGATGACGTCGTCGCGGGTGGGCGCCGAGTGCACGAGCACCACGTCGGCCCGATCGGCCAGCCCGGAGCGCAGCATCCCCATGACCGGGGTGATGCCGCTGCCGGCGGTGAGGAACAGGACGCGCCCGGGCGTCGCGGCGGGCAGCACGAACTCGCCCTGGGCCTGGTCGAGGTGCACGATCGTGCCGGGCCGGAGCCGGCGTACGAGGTAGTTGCTGACCTTGCCGTCGGGGATCGCCTTCACCGTGACGGAGATCCGGCCGTCGGCGGCGTCCGGCGGCGAGGTGAGCGAGTACGCGCGCCACTGGCGCACCCCGTCGACGTCTACGCCGAGGCGGATGTACTGCCCGGGCGTGTGGCCCTGCCAGGCGCGGCCGGGCTGGATCACCAGCGTGGCGGCGTCGCGGGTCTGCGGGCGGACCGCGACGATCTTGCCGCGCAGCGGGGCGCCCGCGCGCAGGGGCGCGATCAGGTCGAGGTAGTCGTCGGGCAGCACCGGTGTGGTGACCGTTCCGGCCAGCCGCAGCAGCCTGTCCCGGAAGGAGACCTTCTGGGGGCGGCGGGGGGCAGTTGTGGTCATATGACCAGCGTGACCGCCCGATCGCATAACATCTTGACCGGCAAAGGTGAAACAGTCGCAGGTTTTTGTTCGGAGGGAACAACATGACGTCGGAGGCCGGTACGGGGCAGCGCGCCGCGCACCTCAACCTCGACGCCGGGGTGGCGGAGACGCTGCGCGCCCGGCTGCCGATGGTGGCCGAGCGGACGGTCTCCGCGATCACCGCCGAGGTGCCTGACTACTCGGGCGCGCTCACCGGAGCCATGCGGGCGAAGATCGAAAACGCGGTACGCATCGCACTCGGCACGTTCCTCCAGCTCATCGAGGGTACCCAGGCGTTCGACCCGAGCACTCCCCTGGCCCCGGCGCTGGAGGCCGCGTACGCGCTGGGCAGCGGCGAGGCCCGCTCGGGGCGCAGCATGGACGCGCTGCTGGCCGCGTACCGGGTGGGCGCCCGGGTGGCCTGGCGCGAGGTGTCGACCACGACGGTACGCAGCGGGCTGGCCGCCGAGACGGTGGCCGAGTTCGCCGAACTCATGTTCGCCTACATCGACGAGCTGTCCGCGGCGAGCGTAGCCGGGCACGCCGACGAGCTGGCCAGCGCCGGCCGGATGCGCCGCCGCAACCTGGAACGGCTCACCCAGCAGTTGCTGGCGGGCGAGCCGGAGGAGTCGCTGCGGCGCAGCGCGGAGCGCGCCGACTGGCCGCCGCCGCAGACGCTGACAGTGGTGCTGCTGCCCCGCCGGCACCTGCGCGCGGTGCTGGCGCTGCTCAGCCCGTACACGCTGGAGAGCGGGGAGGACCTGCCCGGCGTGAATTCGGTCGAGGATCTGGCCGTCCTGCTGGTGCCGGACATGCACGGCGGCCGGCGCCGCCAGCTCACCCGGCTGCTGCACGGGCACCGGGCGGTGCTCGGCCCGGCCCGGCCCTGGCACCGGGTCGCCGCGTCGTACCAGCGGGCCACCCGGGCGCTCGCGCTCGGCCTCGGCGAGGCGGACGCCGGACCTGTCGACACCGAGCGCCACCTGGCGACGCTGCTGCTCAGCATGGACCCGGAGGCCCTGGCCGACCTGCGCGCGCAGGCGCTCGCGCCGCTGGCCGCGCTGCCCCCGGCCACCGCGCAGCGGCTGGCCGAGACGCTGCGGTCGTGGCTGCTGCACCAGGGACGGCGCGACGACGTGGCGGCCGACCTGTTCGTGCACCCGCAGACCGTCCGCTACCGGATGGGCAAGCTGCGGGAGCTGTTCGGCGACCGCCTGCACGACCCGACGACGGTGCTCGACCTGACCATCGCTCTGGCCGTACCCCCGGAGCCGGAGGGGGCCTGACGCCGCGCCGGGGCGCACGGCCCGGTGCGGCCGGGACCTCCGGCCCTGTCCGCCCGCGACGGCGGCGGGCAGGGTCGGAAGGGGACGAGCAACCAGGAGGGCCGCCATGAACAGCTCATCGACCCACACCGAGCAGGACCCGAGGGTACGGGTGCTGGAGGCGGCCGCCCGGCAGTCCCTGCACGCCCCGTCGGTGTTCAACACGCAGCCCTGGCGCTGGCGGGTCACCGGCGACGCGCTGGAGCTGCGCGCCGACCCGGACCGGCAGCTCGCCCACACCGACCCGGACGGCCGGCTGCTCATGCTGAGCTGCGGGGCCGCCCTGCACCACGCGCGCGTGTCGCTGACGGCGGTCGGCTGGGCGGTCACCGTGGAGCGGCTGCCCGACCCGGCCGACCCGTCGCTGCTGGCCCGGGTGCGTACCACCGGCCCGGCCGACCTGGACGTGCCGGCGGGCCGCCTGGTCGACGCCATTCCGCGCCGCCGCACCGACCGCCGGGCGTACGGGGACCGGCCGGTGCCGGAGGCGGTGCTGGCCCGGCTCGGTGACGCCGTGGAGGCCGAGGGCGCCCATCTGCACGTGGTCCGGCCGGACCAGATGCCGATGCTCGCCGTCTCCACCGGTCGCGCCGCCGACGCGGAGCTGGCCGACCCCGCGTACCGGGAGGAGCTGCACCGCTGGACCCACCGCCCGGAGGGCAGCGGCGACGGCGTGCCCGCCGCCACCGCCGTGCGGCCGTCCCCGCGCCGGGTGCCGCTGCGCGACTACGCCCCCGGCGGGGCGGCCGGGCTCAGCGCGGGCGCGGACTTCGACCGGGGCGCGGCGTACCTGATCCTGTTCGGCGAATCCGACGAGCCGGCGGCCTGGCTGCGCGGCGGCGAGGCGCTGTCGGCGCTGCTGCTCACCGCCACCGCCGAAGGGCTGGCCAGCGCGCCGCTCAGCGACGCCGTGGAGCTGGCCTGGCCGCGCCGGATGATGCGCGACCTGCTGGCCGGCATCGGCGATCCGTACCTGGTGGTGCGCGTCGGCTGGGGCCCGGACGCGGAGCTGCCGCCGGCGCCGCGCCGCGCGCCGGCCGACGTGATCGAGGTGGTGGACCAGCCGCGGTGACCCGACGCGGTCCGGCGGGCCGCCGCCGGCGCGACCGTCGTCGTAGCCTCGACGCGTGGAGAACCTCGACCCGGCCGACGCGTTCGTGGTCTTCGGCGACCAGGACTCCGGGTGCGTCTCCTACGGCGTGGAGTCGGCGGGCCGGCGCTGGTTCGTGAAGCGGGCCGGGACGCCCGCGGCGCGTGAGTCGCTGACCCGCGCGCTGGGCCTGCACGCCGCGGTCCGGCACCCGGCAGTGGTCCGGCCCGAGCTGGTCCTCGACGGCACGGACGGCCCGACGCTGGTGTACCCGTGGTGCGACGGCGTCGTGCTCAACCACGCCACCACCGGCGGCGGCAGCGACCGGAGCGGGCTGGCCCGCTTCCAGCGGCTGCCGGTCGCCGAGGTCCGCGTCGCGCTGGACGTCATCCTCGACGCCCACCTGGCCGTGAGTGCGGCCGGGTACGTCGCGGTCGACCTGTACGACGGATGCTTCCTCTACGACTTCGACGCCCACCGGATGCGGCTGATCGACCTGGACGAGTACCGCCCGGGGCCGTTCGTACTCGACTCCGATCGGCTGCCCGGTTCCCGTCGTTACCTGTCGCCCGAGGAGCTGACCCGGGGCGCGACGATCGACGAGCGCACCACGGTCCACGCGCTGGGTCGTACGCTGCACCACCTGCTCGACGGCCCGTCCGGCTGGCGGGGCACCGCCGCCGAGCGCGCGGTCGCCGACCGGGCCGGCCGGTCCGATCCGGCTCAGCGGTACGCCACCGTGGCCGCATTGGTTCGCGACTGGCGAGCCGCCTGATTCGCCGGCCTCGTCAGGCCGGGTATCGACGGCACGCTCGCCCTTGTGGGTGACTTTCCGTTACAGCAGCCCGATTCGGCAGCCAATCACAGAGGGTGACAGTAGTTGCCGGGGCCGAATGGGTCGAATTGTCCGCAGCCTGCTCCTGAACAGCGAAGATGCGCGGCGAGCCGATAGTTGGACGCATACCCCTTCGCGCCCTTTGCTCTGCAGCCACATAGGCGGCAGTGGCCGTGAGTCACCGATGCGCCGGTGGCTGCAGAGCAAAGGGCGCGGAGTGAGTTCTGCCGCGAGCGGCGAAGGTTACTTTCGGTGACGGCGGGTCCCGACGGCGGCCGGACCCCGGCACGACCGAACCCCGCACGATCGGGCGCGGTGCAATCAGGCCCGATGCCATCGAGCCCGGCGCACCCAGGGCGTCGCCCGACGCGCCGGGGCGGCGCACCGGGGCGGCGGATCGAGGCGCCGGGGCGGCGCGCCACCTTCGGCGGCAGAGGCGGGGCGCCGCACCGGCGGATCAGCGGGCCGGCAGCGACAATTCCGCATAGTCCACTGTCGGCACAGCCCGGCGCCGAACATATTCACGTCTATCTGTTGACGCGTACGGGATCGACGACAATCATTACTCTCGCTGGATCGACGTACCATGAATGTCGGATCTGGTGGCATTTCTTACCCCTCGACGGGATCGCGCCGGGACTGCGATTCCGCCGGGCGACCATGCCCGGCGCACGGCCCGGCCAATCCTATCGAGTCGCTAGGAATTGTCGCCGCTCGCCCGAGGAGTCCGCCGGTGGACGGGAACGACGACGCTCCCGCACCGAGCCCGCCGAGGCCGGTGCAGAACGGCTCTGAGCTGCCCGAACAGCTCGCCTTGCACGGCGGGCAGCCGGTGCGGCGTACGCCCTGGCCGACGTACGACAAGGGCGCCGTCTTCGTGCACAGCGAGGACGAGGACGCGGCTATTCGCGCCGTCCGCAGCCACCTCTACTTCCGATATGACCATCGGCCGCCTAATGAAACCGAATGCGGGCGGTTCGAGGCCGAGCTGTGTCGTTATTTCGGCACCCGGCACGCGCTGGCCGTTTCCAGCGGTACCGCCGCGCTGGCGCTCGCCCTGATGGGCGCCGGAGTGCCACCGGGCTCATTGGTGGCCTGCCCCGGATTCACTTTCGTCGCCACCCCCAGCGCCATTGTGCTGGCCGGTTGCCGGCCATTCCTGGTCGAGGTGGACGACGACCTGCGGATGGACCTCGACGACCTGCGCCGCCGGTGGCGGCCGGAGATCCGTGCCGTCATGGTCGTCCACATGCGCGGCTTCGCCGCCGACGTCGAAGCGCTGTCCGCGTTCGCCGCCGAGATGGGCGTGCCGCTCATCGAGGACGCGGTGCCGGCGCTCGGCGCCGAACTCAACGGGCGCAAGCTCGGCACGTTCGGGGCCGCCGGAGCGTTCAGCACCCAGTCCGACAAGGCGCTCAACTGCGGTGAGGGCGGCTTCCTCATCACCGACGACAGCACGCTGTTCGCGCGGGCGGTGGCGCTGTCCGGGGCGTACGAGGGACGGCTGCGGCGGCACTTCCCGCACGGCGAGCCGCCGCTGACCGGCCTGGACCTGCCGCTGCTGAGCCTGCGGATGGACGAGATCCGGGCGGCCCTGCTGCGCGCCGAGCTGACCCGGCTGCCGCAGCGGCTCGCCCTGTTCCACCGCAACTACGCCCACGTCAGCGCCGCGCTGTCCGGACTGCCCGGGATCGCGGTGCGGCGGCCGGTCGCGCCCGGGGCGTACCTCGGGGAGGCGTTCGTGTTCCGCGTGCCCGGCGGCGACGCGGGCTGGGGCGACGCGGGCTGGTTCGCCCGCGCGCTGCGGGCGGAGGGGATCGACGCCCGCAACATCGGCGCGGACGACGACCTCAACGTGCGGGCGTTCTGGAACTGGCGGTTCCTGTACGACAGCGCCGACCCGGGCGAGATCCGTGCGACGCTGCCTCGTACCGCACGGCTGCTGACCGAGACCGTCGACGTGCCGCTGTCGTCGAACCTCACGCCCGAGGACTGCGACGACCTGGTCCGCGCGGTCCGCAAGGTGGCCGCCGCCCGTGAGACCGCCCTGGTCGGGTCGTGACCGGCGCGCACACTCCGGCCCGGCCGCTGCCCCGGCTCGCGCTGGCCGGGCTGCTCGGCGGACTGTTCACCGGCTACCTCGGACTGACAGCGGTGATCCCGGTGCTGCCCGGCTTCCTGCGCGAACGGCACGACGCCGGTGACCTCACAGTCGGCGTGGTGGTCACCGTGACCGCGGTGACCGCGCTGCTGGTCCGGCCGGTCGCGGGCGCGCTCGCCGACCGGCACGGCCACCGCACGGTGATGCTGGCCGGGGCGCTCGTGGTGGCCGGCGGCGGCCTGCTCTACCTGGCCCCGCTGAGCGTGCCCGCGCTGGTCGCGGTCCGGCTGCTGCTCGGCGCCGGTGAGGCGGCGCTGTTCACCGCCGGTGCGGTGTGGATCGTGCAGCTCGCCCCGCACGAGCGGCGCGGCCAGCTCATCGGCCTGTACGGAGTGAGCATGTGGGGCGGCATCTCCGCCGGCACGTTCCTCGGCGCCACCGTGCAGCAGGCCGGCTATCCGGCGGTGTGGCTGCTCAGCGCGGTCGCCCCGGCGGCCGGCGCGGCGCTCGTCGCGCTGGTGCCCACGCCGGCGCGTACCGCACCCGCGGCGAAGGGCGCCGGGCTGCTGCTGCGCCCGGCGCTGCTGCCCGGCATCGCGCTCACCTTCGGCGCCGCCGGGTACGCGGGTCTGGCCGCGTTCGTCGTGCTGCACCTGGACGCGCGGGGCATCGGCCACGGCGTGGTGGTGCTGAGCGTCTTCAGCGCCGTGTACGCCGGCACCCGCCTGGTCATCGGGCACCTGCCCGACCGGCTCGGCCCGCGCCGGGTGGCCACCTGGTGCGGGGTGGGCGAGGCGGTCGGCCTGCTGGTCATCGCGGTCGCGCCGAACCTGCCGGTGGCGGTGGCCGGCAGCGTGGTGATGGGCGTCGGGTTCTCCCTGCTGCACCCGTCGCTGGCGCTGATGGTGATGAACCGCACCGACCCGGCGCGGCAGGGCGCAGCGATCGGGGCGTACACCTCGTTCTGGGATCTGGGCCTGGCGGTGTGGGGGCCGGCGACCGGCCTGGTCGCCGCCGGTCTCGGTTATCCGGCGGTGTTCGTCGCGGGCGCGGCCGGCGCGGCGGTCGCCGCCGCGATGGCGCTGCGCATCGGCCGGCCGGCGCCCGCGCCCGCTCCGGCGGCGGAGGTACGCGCGGCATGAGCGCACCGATGACCGTCCTGAGCGTCAACGGCTGGTGCCGCAACGGCAGCACCATCATCGGCAACGTGCTCGGCGAGGCACCCGGTGTGGTGCACGTCGGTGAGCTGCACTTCCTGTGGAAGAACTCGACCGGGCGCGGCGTGAACGACAGGTGCGGCTGCGGCGCCGCGCTGACCGCGTGTCCGCTGTGGTCGGCGGTGCTGCCGCTGGGCCGTCCGGCCGGGATGTCGGCGGACGCGCACGCCGCCGAGGTGATCCGTCGGCAACGGGCCCGGCTGCGGACCCGGCACACGTGGCGGGTGCTGCGCCGGGGCGCGTACGACGCGGACACCCGGGCGCACGCCGACCTGCTCGGCGCGATCTACCGGGAGGTGGCCGCACGCACCGGCGCCCGCGTCATCGTGGACAGCACCAAGATCCCCGGCGAGTCGGCGTTGCTGCCGCACGTGCCGGGCGTCGAGGCGTACTGGCTGCACCTGGTGCGCGACCCGCGTGCGGTGGCGCACTCGTGGCGGGAGCCGAAGGAGTACGTGTACGCGATGTCGGCGGCGCGCAGCACCGCGTACTGGCACGGGTTCAACCTCGCGTCGGCGGCCATAAACAGGCGTCACCCGGACCGGTCGGCGTTCCTGCGCTACGAGGACTTCACCGCCGACCCGGCCGGCACGATCGGTGACCTGCTGAAACTGGTGGGCGTCGACCCGGCGGCCAACCCGGTACGGGACCGGAGCGTCGAGCTGCGCGGCAACCACACGGTCACCGGCAACCCGGACCGCTTCCGGACCGGCCGGACCGTCATCCGGGACCGCGACGACGGGTGGCGGCGCACGCTGACCGGCCGGCAACGGCTCGCAGTGGCGGCGCTGGCCTGGCCGCTGTCCACCCGGTACGGCTACCGGTCCGGCGGGCCGGCCGGCGACCCGGCGTACCCCGGCGCGGCGGCCCGCGTCGGCGAGACGGAGAGGTGAGGACGTGGATCTGGGGCTCAAGGGCCGGGTGGCGCTCGTCGCCGGCGGCACCAGCGGCATCGGGCTGGCCTGCGCGAAGGAGTTCGCCGCGGAGGGCGCGCACGTGGCGGTCTGCGGGCGTGACCCGCAGCGGCTCGCCGCCGCCGAGCGGGAGCTGACGGCGGTGGCGTCCGGCCGGGTCAGCGCGACCGGCGTGGACCTCACCGACACCGGCGCCGCCGCCCGCTGGGTGGACCGGGTCGCCGCCGAACTGGGCGGCGTGGACGTGCTGCTGGTCAGCGGCGGCAGCCCGCCGGTCGGCACCGCCACCGGCTTCGACGCCGACGACTACCGGTCGGCTGTCGACCGGGTGCTCCTGCCGGCGGTCGCGGTGTCGCTCGCCGCGCTGCCGCACATGCGCGCCGCGGGCTGGGGCCGCCTGCTGCTGATGGCCTCCGAGACCGCCTGCGTGCCGATCGGCCCGCTCGTGCTGTCCGGGGTGACCCGGGCGGCGCTGGTCCGCTTCGCGCAGGGCCTCGCCGTCGACGTGGGCCGCGACGGCATCACCGTCAACGTGCTCGCGCCCGGCGGGGTGCGGACGCCGCCGATGGAACGCGCCGCGGCCCGGCTCGCCGGCACCGACGGCGACGTCGAGGCGCGGCTGGCCGCGATGGGCCACCACAGCGCCGTCGGCCGGCTGGCCCGGCCCGAGGAGGTGGCCGCGGTGGCCGCGTTCCTGGCCGGCGAACGCGCGTCGTACGTGACCGCCGGGGTGCACCTGATCGACGGCGGCGCCTCCGCCACCGGCCCCGACCTCCCCCACCTCACCGGCGTCCGCAAGGACACCTACGCCTGACCCACCGACCGCCGCACAAGGGAGTGCCCATGTCCACGACCAGCCGGTTCACCGAGCGGGACGTCTCCGAGTTCTTCGACCAGACCACGCAGACGTACCTCAGTTTCTGGGACAGCGAGGGCGTGCTGCACACCGGCTACTTCGCCGGGGAGGACGACACCGACTACCACGCGGCGGCCGACCGGACCTCCGACATCCTCGCCGCCGACGCCGGGATCGACGCCTCGGCGAACGTGCTCGACGTGGGCTGCGGCTGCGGCAACTTCCTGCTGCGCCTGGCCGAGCGCACCGGCTGCCGGGGCGAAGGGCTGGACCTGAGCATCGAGCGGGTGCGCTTCGCCGAGCAGCGGCGCGCCGAGCGGGGCCCCTCGCTCCCGGTGTCGTTCCGGCACGGCTCGGCCACCGCCCTGCCGTACGACGACGGCACGTTCACGCACGTGGTCAGCCAGGACGCGCTGTTCCTGGTGCCGGACAAGCCGCGCAGCCACGCCGAGATGTTCCGGGTGCTCGCCCCCGGCGGGGTGCTCGCGGTGTCCGACTTCCTCCAGCCCACCGAGCGGATCGGCGAGGCGGCCCGCAGGCACGTCTACGACCGGGTGCGCTGGAACGACGGCTACTCGCTCGACGGCTACCGCCGGGCGCTAAGCGAGGCCGGGTTCGTGGACGTGGTCGCGCGCAGTCTCGACGCGCACATCAGGCAGACGTACCGGGTGCTGGGCCGCACCGCCCGGGAGCGTGCGGAGACGACGGCGGACGAGGCGGCGCGGACCTGGATCCTCGGCTTCGCCGACTCGTGCGACGAGATCCAGGCGGCGATCGACAGGGGCGAGTTCGGCTGGGGCATGTTCGTCGCCCGCAAGCCGGCCTGAGGGAGGGACAGCAGATGTCGCAGCGCACCGACACCGTGAAGCGGACGATCGCCGAGGTGGTCGCCGAGCGGAGGACGCAGATGTCGCCCGGCGCGACGTTCGTCGAGGCGTTCACCAAGGACGGCTTCGACACCAGCGTCGACTACGACGTCACGATCACCGATTCCCTCACCAGTTCCCGGCGCAAGCCCCGCTACCCGTCGCGGAACATGCTCAAGGTGGTGGACCTGTCCCGGGATCCGCAGGACTTCTACTGGCACGAGAGCCCGCCCCGGCCGGACGACCCGGCGGTGGACGGCGCCGACCTGCGCCGGGAGGCGGCGAACCACTTCCACCGCTCCCCCATTCCGCCGCTGCTCACCACCACCGCCTGGGTGCAGGTGCCGGACACGCTGTGGGAGGACCCGGTCAGCTTCGCGCAGTTCATCGACTACCGGCTGGTGGTGCGGCTGGCGACGGCGGAGAACCACACGATCCTGCGCGGTGAGGGCGGGCTGCTGACCATGCCGGACCTGGGCCGGCTCACCGACCCGGGACCGTTCGCGTCCACCGTCCTGGCCGCGTGCAACGAGGTCGAGCAGATGGGCAGCACCGCCGACGGGCTGATCATCAACCCGGCCGACTACTACCGGCTGCTGGGCAGCGGCTCGCTGATGCGCGACGTGGAGGACAACGGCGTGTTCATCGTGCGTACCCGGCTGGTCGACCCGGGCACCGCGATCGTCGGGGACTTCGGCCACGGCGCGCTGCTGTTCGACGCCGGCCGGTCCACCATCGCGTTCGCCGAGCCGCCGCCGGGCACGTTCGCCGAACCCGGGGTGGCGCTACGCGCCGAGATCTGGGAGCGGGTCGTGGTGAACCTGCCCACCTGCTTCTTCGTCGTCACGCTCTGACCGGCGGCGACCGATGACGACGCCGGGCCGTACCGACCCCGACGTGCTGGTGGTCGGCGCGGGCGTGGTGGGCCTGTGCTGCGCCTGGTTCCTGCGCCGCGCCGGGCTCAGCGTGACGGTGGTGGACCGGGGCGAGGTCGGTGACCCGGCGGCCTGCTCGGCCGGGAACACCGGTTTCGTCGGCACCCAGGGCTCGGCGCCGCTGGCCGAGCCGGGGGTGCCGGCCACCGGGATCCGCTGGCTGTTCAGCCCGCAGAGCCCGTTCGCGGTCCGGCCCCGGCTGGACGGCGCGCTGCTGGCCTGGCTGTGGCACTTCCGCCGGCACTGCACCGAACGGCACGCCCGCGCCGGCTTCGAGACGCTGCTCGCGCTCAAGCAGCGCAGCCTCGCACTGCTGCGCGAGATCTGCGCCGAGGACGAGCTGGCCGGGACGCTCACCGAACGCGGCATGATCCTGGCCTGCCACACCGAGCAGGGGTACGCGAAGGCACGCCGGACGATCCCGGCGGCCACCGCGCGCGGCGTGCCGCTGCGGGAGCTGGACCGGGCCGAGCTGGCCCGGCTGGAACCCGGTGTCGACTTCGCGGTGGCCGGGACGCTGCTCAACGAGGAGGGCGCCGCGCTGCGCATCCCGGCGTTCCTGGTGGCGCTCGCGGCGGCGCTGCGGGCGCGGGGCGTGGACGTCGTCACCGGGGCGGAGGTACGCGGCTTCGAGGTGACCGGGCGACGGGTACGCGCGGTGCGCACCAGCAGGGGCGAGCTGCGCCCGGCCGAGGTGGTGATCGCCGCCGGGGTGTGGTCGGCGACCTGCGCCCGGATGCTCGGCGTCGGGCTGACGCTGCAACCGGCGAAGGGCTACACCGTCACGCTGCCCGCCGGCCCGGGGACACCCACCCGGCCGGTGCTGCTCAGCGAGGGCAAGGTCGCGGTGATGCCGCTGGGTGACCGGGTACGCGTCGGCGGCACGCTGGAACTGTCCGGGCTGGACACGTCGATCTCGCCGCGCCGCGTCGACGGGATCCTGCACACCGCACGGCGGTACCTGCCGGCACTGGACACCGGCCGGCGGCTGGACGTGTGGAGCGGACTGCGGCCGTGCACCCCGGACAGCCTGCCGCTGATCGGGCGGGCCGGCGCCTACGACAACGTCAGCGTGGCCACCGGGCACGGGCACATCGGGATGGGCCTGGCACCGGCCGGTGGGCAACTGCTCGCCCAGCTCGTCTCCGGCGCCGAGCCGGACCTGCCGCTGGACACGTTCGCGGTGGACCGCTTCCGGAAGGGGATCTCGTGAACGACCGGCCGGAGATCGGCGTGCTCTGCCTCGACACCAGCTTCGACAAGATCCCCGGTCACATCCGCAACCCGGACACGTTCGACTTCCCGGTGCGCTACCGGGTGGTGGAGGGCGCCACCCCGCAGCGGCTGGTCCGCGAGGCCGACCCGACGCTGCTGCGACCGTTCGTCGACGCGGCCCGTGACCTGGAGGCGGCCGGGGTCGCCGGGATCACCGGCGCGTGCGGGTTCCTCGTGCTGTTCCAGGCCGAACTCGCCACCGCCGTACGCGTCCCGCTGTGGTCGTCGAGCCTGGTGCAACTGCCGATGGTGCACCGGATGGTCGGGCGCCCGGTCGGGCTGCTGGTCGCCGACGAGGCGGCGCTGACCCCGCGTCACCTGGCCGCGATCGGCGCGGCCGACGTGCCGGTGGCGGTCACCGGCATGGCCGGGCAGCCGGAGTTCCGCGAGGTGATGCTGGAGGGCCGGCGCGACGCCCTGGACGTCGAGCGGCTGGCGGCCGAGGTGGACGAGCGGGTCGACGCGCTGGCCGCCGCGCACCCGGATCTGGGGGCGCTGGTCGTCGAGTGCACGGACCTGGTGCCGTTCGCCCACCGGATCCAGGCGCGGCTGGGTGTGCCGGTGTTCGACATCGTCACGTTGACGACGATGGCGTACGCGAGCCTCACCCGGGGGCCGTACCACCGGAAACAGCGCGGACCGCAATGAGGAGCTGTCGGAGAACTGCGCCGGAAACCGCCGGTTTCGTACCCGGCCGGGGCGCAACGACAACGGATGCGCCGCTGACGTGCGGCACTTCCGCCGATTGGTCAATAATTGCGGCCGGAAGAAGTGGGCAAACGGCTGGAACAACTGTTCCGTGGGCGCGCTCCCAGGCTCCCGAATCGACGCAGGGTGAACCGGCGGTGGCAGTTTCGGTGAACGGTCACCGCGGTCAGCCGCACCAGTCGTAACCGGGCGCGCGGCGGGTGCGGTGCGCCCGCAACGGGACGCCGGAGGTGACGGCGAGCACCGCCCGCCGCGCGGTCGCCTCGATCCGCCGGCTGTCCGCCCCGGTGAGGCCGATCTGGTTGAGCAGACACCGCAGCGGGGTGGTCAGCTCGTCCGGTCCGCCGGCCACCGGGACGATCCCCGACCGGCGCAGCACCGCGGTCCACCGCGCCACCCAGCCGCGCCCCTCGGCGAGCAGCCCGGCCACGCCGCGCAGCCGCGCCGGCACCCCGGGTTGCGGCGACCGCAGCCACTCCACGCAGTGCGGACAGGCGTCCGTCCCGGCCGGCGTGACGCGCGCCGAGCCGGGGTACGCGGCGGCGACCCCGGCGCACAGGAACGTGGCGAGGGCGAGATCGCAGCCCGTCCGGATCCGCGCCGGGCGGGTGGCGGTCGCCGCGATGATCTCCAGGGCGAGCGCACTGGACTGCTCCCGCAGGTCGGTGTGGCGTACCGGCAGCGCGCCGGGCTCGGGGCACACGGTCACCGGCCGGCCGGCGCTGCGGCCGGCGAGCACGAGACCGGCCAGCCGGGCCCGGACCACGCCGGGGTCGGTGCAGCGGCCGTGCACGTGCACGTCGGCGGAACCGCGCCGGTCGTAATACCAGCCGGTAACCTCACCGCTTCGGTGCAAGCCCGAAAAGAGCGGACCGATACCCCTCGTCAGAAAGGAGTCGGCATGGGTCGAACGGCCCGGTAACGGACAGTGCAACAGCACCCAGTCACCGGTTTCCTGACCTCGTTTGCGCATGGGCGAACCCTTTCCGCGAAACACCGCGACCAGTGTCGATCGCCGGCCCGTCGTCGACAGTGGGGGAAACCCCACATTGCATCGGGGCGTTAGGGTTCGTGGCGTCAACAACCGTCGATTACGCCGGTATCCGGCGCAACGGTGCACCCGCCCGGCGCCGTGCCGAGCGACGGCACATCATGGACGGCAACGCCCGGGCGGAGCAGGCCGGGGTCGGGCGCCCGCCCGGCGCACGTCCCGAAAGGATGCAGGTGTCCGATGGCGAGCCTCGACGACGACCCGGAGGGAGCCGAACCGGCGTCGTTCGTGGGCCGGGCACCCCTGCTGGCGGCGGCCCGCCGGGCCGTCACCGCGGCGGCCGACGGCACGTCCACCGTCCTTGAACTGCCCGGCGCGCCGGGGATCGGGAAGACGGCGCTGCTCGAACGCTGCGGACGCCTCGCCCGCGCCGCTGGACTGAACGTGCTGTCCGCGGTCGGGCGCGCCCCCGCGACGTACGCGATGCTCGCCCCGCTCTGGCGCTCCCACGACGGCGCGCGCGGCCGGCGTGACCCGAGGTCACGGCTGCTCGCGGCGCTCGCCGCCGGGCACAGCCGGCAGGGCGGCCCGATGCTGCTGGTCGACGACGCGCACCTGGCCGACGCGTCCTCACTGGAGCTGATCGGCGAGCTGGTCCGCAATCCGCCGGCCGGGCTGGTCCTCGTGCTGGCGTACCGGCTGGCCCGGATGTCGGCCCCGCTGGCCGCGGCCCTGGCGGTGACCAGCGGCCGGCACGAACGCCTGGAGGTGCCGCCGCTGTCGGTGGTCGAGGTCGGGCGGATGCTGGCCCAGCCGTGCCACCGCGCGGAGCGCATCCACGCGCTGGGCGGGGGCAACCCGCTGTACAGCCAGGCGTACCGGCACCTCGACGACGACTGCCTGGACCCGAGCCGGCACCAGCCCGTCGACCTGGCCGAGGCGCTGCCGCCCGAGGTGGTGCGGGTGCTCGCGCCGGAACTGGCGCTGCCGCCGACGGAACGGGCCGTGGCCGAGGCCGCCGCGGTGCTCGGAGTGAGCTTCGACCCGACGCTGATCGCCGCCATGTGCGAGCTGGACCCGCAGGACTGCCAGGACCTGACCGACCGGCTCGTCGCCCGCGAGGTGCTGCGCGCCGATCTGCACGAGGAGCCGGCGCTGCGGTTCCGGCACCCGGTGCTGTGCGCCGCGGTCTACCAGCAGGTGCCGCCGGGACGCCGCCGCACGCTGCACGCCACCGCCGCCCGGGTGCTGCGCGAGCTGGGCCATCCCGCGCCCGCCTACGCCGACCACCTGGCCCGATCGGCCCGCCCGGGCGACACGGACGCCGCCCGTACGCTGCTCTCCGCCGCCGGTCATCCGTTCGTGCCGGCGGCGGACACCGTGCGCTGGCTGTCGGTGGCCGCGCGTCTGGCCCCGTCGGCGTCGGCGCGCTCCGGGCTGCCCCCGGCCGAAGGGCTGCACCTGGCCGACGCGCTGGTGCGCGCCGGCCGGGTTGCCGACGGGCGGGGGGTGCTCCAGGACGTCGCGGCCCGGTCGGACGGGGACGTGCGGGCGGAGGCGGTCCTGGCCCAGGCCCGGGTGGAACGGCTGCGCGGGCAGAGCCGCCTCGGGTACACGCTGCTGCGTGACCTGATGCCGGAGCCGCACACCGCGCCGCTGCCCGGACGGCTGACCGCGGCCGTCGCCGCGGAACTGGCGATCTGCGGGGCGCTGGCCGGTGAGCGGGAGGCGGCCCGCTACGCCGCGCTGGCCCGGCGGACCGGCGGGGCGGCCGGCCGCCCGGTGGAGGCGGCGTGGTTCGGGGTGGTCTCGGCGTTCGCCGCCTGCTACGTGCCGAGCACAGTGGACGTGACGGCGACAGTGGCCGACGCCACGGCGGCCGCCGACGCCTCGACCGACGCCGAGCTGAGCACCCACCTGGACGTGCTGGCGCTGCTCGGCTGGGTGGAGTTGCTCCAGGGCCGCGAGACGCGCGCGATCCGGCACTTCGACCGGGCCCTGCGCATCGCCACCACCGCCCGCAACGATGTGCTGGTGCCGTATCTGCGCAGCGGGCGGTCCTGCGCCGCCCGCCAGCTCGGCCTGCTGGACCAGGCGCGCGCGGACGCCGTCGAGGCCGAGCGGTACGCCGACCGGCTCGAGCTGGACACCATGCACCGGTTCGCGCGCATCATGCGGACCGCCGTCGTGTACTGGCAGGACGGGCCGGCCGCGGCGCTGCGCCTGGCCGAGCCGGTCGTGCGCAGTTCGGCCGACGACTGGTTCGGCTCGGTCGTCCAGCGCATCCACGCGCAGATGCGCGACGAGTGCGCCGACCGCGCCAACACGCTGACGTTGCTGATCCGGGCCTGCGGCGGGACGACGCTGCGCGCGGTGGACGTGTGCCACCGGCCCTACTGGGCCGCGACGCTGTCCGGCGCGGCCCGGCGGCGGGGCGACGTCGAGGAGGCCCGGCGCTGGGTGCAACAGGCCGAACGGCACGCGGGCGCGTGTGACCTGCCGGGGCAGCAGGCGCACGTGGCGCTGGCCCGGGCGCGGATCGCGATGGCCACCGACCTGCCCGCCGCGGCGGCCGGCGCGGCCGGCGCCGCCGAGGCGTTCGCCCAGCTCGGCTGGCCGCTGGAGGAGGCCGCCGCGCGTCTGGTGCACGCCAAGGCGCTGGACGGGCTGCACGACTGGCAGGCCGCCGAGGCGAGCCTGGCCCAGGTGCGCCGCATCGCCGAGGCGTGCGGCGCCCGGATCCTGCACCGGGCCTCGATCAGCGCGCAGAGCCGGTTGCTGGGCCGGGCCGGTCGTGCCGGCCGGCGGACCTCCGGGCCACCGGCCGACATGCCGACGCTGACCCGCCGGGAACGGGAGATCGTCCAGCTCATCGCGACCGGCATGAGCAACAGCGAGGCGGCGGAGCGGCTCTACGTCACGGTCAAGACCGTCGAGGCACACCTGACCCGCATCTTCCGTAAGGTCGGGGTGCCGTCACGCTCCGCGCTCATCGCCTCGATGATGGACCCCGGCACCGACGAGTATTGAGTCTCTGTGCTGGGGTCCGGCGATTCCGCGTTCGCCGCTTGGTGTATTGCGTCTTCTGTTCCGCTACGATGTGTCAACCGTGCTTCGACGCAAGCCGCGCACCCTACCTCCGACGCCCGGGCCGCGCCACCGCGGGACCAGAAACTCTGGACCGCAGGTGCCCGAAGAAGGCATGACATGAACGAATACATCGTCACCATCGTCCCCGTCGTCGACGACAGCTTCGCCAGTCCGGCGGTGCAGACGCGGGTCCGCCTCGAACTCGAGGGCGGCCGTCCGACGGTCAAGGAGGTCGTGATCCAGCCGGTCGAGGGCGCGGAGATGCGCGGCGGCGAGCTTCCGTACGTCAATCTCGAACTGCTGCTGTCCGCGTTCATCCCGGGTGCCGCCGGGGACCGGCCGGGCGTGTCGGTGACCGGTGGCGCCCTCCCCCGGGTCAGCACCGGCGCGGCCGAGCCGGCGCGTGCCGAACCGGCGAGCCCGACGGCCGGGCGGTCCCGCAAGGGCGGGCTGAGCCGCAAGCCGTCCGCGACCGCCCGGATCCAGGCCGGGCGGGCGTACCGGCGGGCGCCGCAGGACGACGAGCTGGAGGCCGTCTACCGGCAGACCGGCACGATCGCCGGGGTGGCCGGGCACTTCGGAGTCCCCGCGCACACCGCGCAGGGCTGGATCACCCGGTTGCGCCGCAAGCACTCCGCGGCCACCGACAGCTGAACCCCGGGCGTCAGGCCGCGGCGAGGACCATCGCGGCCAGCTCGGCCCGCAGATCCGACGCCGTACCGGCGAAGTCCTGGTGCCACAGCGCCCGGCGGTACCAGCGATGGGCCGGATGCGCCCAGGTGAACCCGGCCGCGCCGAGCGTCTGGATCGCGGCCTCGGTGGCGGTGAGCGCCGCCTCCCGCGCGGCCAGTGACGCCGCGACGACCTCCGGCTCCGCGCCGGGCTCCCGCTCCGCGACGCACCAGGCGGCGCGGTAGGCGAGCGACCGCGCCGTCTCGATCCGGGCGTACGCCTGGGCGAGCGGGTGCGACACCGCCTGGTTGGCGCCGATCGGGCGGCCGAACTGCACCCGGTCGCGGGCGTGGGCGACGGCGATCTCGTGGGCCCGGCGGGCGATTCCCACCGCCTCGCAGGCGAACAGCGCCAGCGCCAGCCGCCGGGTGTCGGCCAGTACCCGGCGGGTGTCCAGCCACAGGTCCTCCGCCGGCGCGCCGGCGAGGTCCACCCGGCACTCGGCGCGGGTGGCGTCCCACGGCGCCGGCAGCGGGACGCGACGGGTCGCCGCGAGGTCGGCGAGGTACAGGCCGGGGCCGTCGGGCCCTCGGGCGACCACCACCGCCGAGGTGGCGGCCAGGCCGTCGACGACGCGTTCCTTGCGGCCGTGCAGCCGGACCGCGTCCCGGTCCGGTGCTGCCCGGCAGCCGGGCAGGTGCGCCTCGTCGAGACGGGCCCGCCCGGCGGGTGCCTCCGCCCACGCCAGCGCCACCGGGCCGGCCGGCGGCTGACCGGCGGCCCGCAGCGCCGGGCCGGCCAGCGCGACGGTGGTCAGCCAGGGCTCGCGGTGCAGCCCGTAGCCGCACTCCTCGGCGAGCACGCCCCACTCGACCGCGCCGAGGTCGGCGTCGAGCCAGCCGAGCGTGCCGAGCGTCTTCCAGGCGGCCTCGCGCCGGGCCGGGTCGGTCTCCGGGACACCGGCGGCGTCGGGGGACTGCTGCTCGGCCAGGTACCGGCGGGCGGTCTCGGCGAGGGCGAGTTGTTCCGGGGTGAACGCGAAGCGCACGGTCCCTCCACGGGTTCAGCGTGATCGGGGCAGGCCGAGCACCCGCTCGGCGAGGACGTCGCGCAGCACCTCGCTGGTGCCGCCCTCGATGGTGTTGCCCCGGCTGCGCAGCAGGCGGTCCCGCCACAGCGCCGTGGCGTGTTCGTCGGCCGCGGCGACCTCCGCGCCCAGGTGCGCCAGCCGCTGGTTGGCCTGCGACCAGAGCAGCTTCACCACCGAGGTACGGGGACCGGGTTCGCCGCCCTCGGCCAGCTCGGCCAGCAGCCGCAGGTTGGTCCAGCGCAGCGCGGTCAGGTCCGTCCAGACGGTGGCGAGGCGGTCGCGGACGCCCGGGTCGTCGGCCAGCGGGGAGGCCCGCAGCAGCGCGACGAACTGGCGCAGGTGCTCCTCCAGCCGGGCGGTGAGGGTGAAGCCGAACGTGCCGCGCTCGTGGGCCAGGGTCGTCATCGCCACTCGGAACCCGTCACCGGGCTCGCCGAGCACCGCGCCGGCCGGCACCCGCGCGCCGTCGAACGAGATCTCCGCGAAGTCCGCGCGCCCGGTGATCTGCCGTAGCGGCCGTACCGTCACGCCCGGCGTCCGCAGGTCCACCAGCAGGCAGGTGAGTCCGCGGTGGCGTTGTCCGCCGGTACGCGCGAGCAACAGGCAGTGGTCGGCGACGGCGGCGTACGAGGACCACAGCTTCTGCCCGTCGACGACGTAGGCGTCAGCGTCGATTCGCGCGGTGGTGGCCACGGCGGCCAGGTCGCTGCCCGCCTCGGCCTCGGAGAAGCCCTGGCAGAACAGCAGGTCCCCGCGCATGATGCCGGGCAGGTAGCGGGCCCGTTGCGCGGGCGTGCCCCAGGCGACGACCGTCGGGCCGACCATGCCCAGCCCGATCACGCCGGCCTGTTCGGTGGCGCCCCGGCGGGCCGACTCCTCCAGGAAGATCGCCTGGTGCCCGAGCGGCAGCCCCCGGCCGCCGTACTCGACCGGCCAGCCCAGTCCGGCGTAACCGGCGGCGTGCAGGCGGCGCGCGTACGTGGTCAGGAAGTCCCTGTCGAACCAGCGGGCCCGGGCGGCGGCCGGGTCGTCCACGGCCGGGACCGCCTCCGCGAGCCAGGCACGTGCCCGGGCCCGGAAAGCGGCCTCGTCGGGCGAGTCACGCAGGTCCATGACCGGACGCTAGCCGACCCACCCGGCAAAGGCGAGATACACGAAGCGACAAGGCATGACAGGCGACACCGGCTCTCCTAGGATCACTGGCGGATCCGGGCCGCCGAACGCCCCGGTCGAGAGGAGCATCGGGTGACCGACACCGAGACCGCCGGCCAGCGCCCCGGCGCCGGAACGCTGAGCTTCGCCCGCGACATCCGGCCGCTGTTCCGCGAGATGGACGTGGCCGAGATGACGTTCCTGCTGGACCTGACCAGCCTGGACGACGTCCGGGACTACGCCGAGTCCATCCTGGAGCGGGTCGCGGACGGCTCCATGCCCTGCGACGCGCCGTGGGAGGCGGAGAAGGTCGAGCTGTTCCGCAACTGGATCGCACAGGGCATGGCCGCCTGACCGGTCCGGAGCCGGGCCGGGCCGGCTCCGGACCGCCCTACACGAACGTGAGCAGGGACGGATCGGGCAGCATCGGCAGGATCGGATCCGCGACCGCGGGCAGCACCCCGGCCAGGACCGGCGCGGCCGCCGAGCACCACCGCCCCACCACGTCGTCGAGCCGGTCGAACTGCGACTCCAGCACGGACAGCCCGGGCACCGGCACGCTGGCGTCCAGCGCCAGCAGCAGCGGCCGCAGGTGGCTGTCGACGGCGTGCTGGTCGGCCGCGCGCGCCGCGGTCATCACCGGTATCGCCACCGTCGCGGCCAGCGCCCGCCGGGGAAGCGGGTCCACGAACAGTTTGAGCAGCCCGGTGTAGGAGCCCTTGAACGTGGGCGTGGCCACCAGCAGCAGCCGGGCCGACGTCACCTGCCGGTACGCCTCGGCCAGCGCCGCCGGCGGCTGCGCCCAGTCGGCGGTGGAAAGCAGCGGGGTCAGTCCCGACAGGTCCACCACGGACGGCTCGGCCAGGCGTACGCCGCGCGCGGCCAGGCACTCCACCAGCGTGTCCGCCGCCCGGCGCGCCACGTTCGCGGTGCGCGACCCGGCACGCGGGTTGCCCAGCAGGACCGTCACCGGGTGCGGCCCGTTCGACTCGATCACCACACGGCTCCCCTCGCGCCACCGGCCCGGACGGGGCGACGGCGGTCCTCCGCGCCGGTGCACCCGGCGGGTTCACGTCGCTATCCTCGCCGATGACGCATCAGTGTCGATACGAGATACGGAGTGCGAGTGCCGATCGCGCGCATCCTCCAGGCCGTCGTCAGTCCCCGCGCCGCGTCACCGGCCGGGCCCCGATGAGCGCCCCCGCTCCGGTGACCGTGCCGGTGCGTCCGTTCCGGGAGCCCGGCCTGGTCACCCCCGACCGGCTCACCGAGGTACTGGTCGCCGCCGGCGCCGCCGCCCCCGGTGACCGGGTCGACGCGGTCACCGCCACCCCGCTCGGGCTGGGCAAGCTCGGGCACAACGTCCGGTACGAGCTGGCCTGGGCCGGCGGGAGCGGACCGGCCAGCGTCGTCGGCAAGTTCCCGGCGCTGGACGAGCGCAGCCGCCACACCGGGCAGGGCAGCGACGCGTACCGCCGGGAGGTGGCGTTCTACCGGGAGCTGGCCGGCGCTCTGCCGCTGCCGGTGCCGCGCTGCTACGCGGCCGGGTACGACGAGTCCTCCGGCGACTTCGTGCTGTTGCTCGGTGACGCCGCGCCGGCCCGCCCCGGCGACCAGCTCACCGGCTGCACCGTGGACGAGGTGGCGACCGTGCTGACCGGGCTCGCCGCGGCGCAGGCCGAACACTGGGACCGCCCGGCGCCCGGCTGGCTGCCGGTGCGTGGCGCGGACGGCGGACGGCGGTTGGGCGCGGCGTACCGGCTCACCGCCGGAGCCTTCACGGAACGCTTCGGCGACCTGCTCTCCCCCGCCGCGCTCGGCGTCGTGGAGGCGCTGCGCACCCGGATCCGGGGCTGGGTGCGGGCGGACCGGCCGCCGCTGACGCTGCTGCACGGCGACCTCCGGGTGGACAACCTGCTGTTCACCGACGGCCCGGAACCGGCGGTGACGGTGGTGGACTGGCAGACCGTCCAGCTCGGACCGGGGCCCAGCGACGCCGCGTACCTGGTGGGCGGCAGCCTGCCCACCGACGTGCGCCGGGCGCGGGAGGCGGAGCTGTTCGCGTCGTACCACGACGCCCTGCGCGCCGCCGGGGTGCGGTGGAGCCGCGACGAGTGCTGGCGCTCGTACCGGGTGAACACCGTCGCCGGCCTGCACATGACCGTCGTCGGGGCGATGCTCGTCGCCCGCGACGGGCGCGGCGACGCGATGTTCGTGGCGATGGCCGAACGGCACGCCGCGCACGTCACCGACCTCGACGCGCTGACCCTGCTGAGCTGAGATCGGAGCGCGATGGACATCCTCACCGCCGCGGACGAGGACTTCGTCCACTTCACCCGCCCGCCCGGCCCGCGCCTGCCCCGGGCGTACCGGCACTGGCGGGAGAGCTACTTCTTCGTGGCCCACCCGGACCGGGCCGACGGCGACGTGCTGCTGGTGACGCTCGGCCACCACCCGTACCGGGGTGTGGTGGACGCGTACGTGATGGTGCGCGTGGACGGACGGCTCCGCTTCGACAGGTTCTCCCGCCCGGCCGGTGGTGACCGGCCGGACCCGGTGGCCGGGCCGGTCGCGGTGACCGTCGAGGAGCCGTACCGCCGGGTCGGCGTCCGCGCGTCCGGTCCCGGCGTGCCGGTGCCGCTGGAGCTGACGTTCACCGCGCGTACCGCGCCGCACGCGCTGCCCCGGGGCGTACTGGACGGCCCCCGCGGCCCGGTGTGGGACCAGCGGCACATGTTCCAGTCCGGCTGGTTCGACGGCGCCTACTGGGTCGACGGGGAACGCCGGCCGGTGCGGCGGTGGTGGGGCCAGCGGGACCACTCGTGGGGCGTACGCGACCACCGCAACGTGCCGGCCTGGATGTGGTTCGCGGTGCAGCTGCCCGACGGCATGCTGGGCCTGTGGTGCTGGGAGTACCCGGACGGCTCGCGGGTGTTCACCGAGGGCTGCTGGGCGCCGGCCGGTGCCGCGCCGCCGGTGCCGCTCACCTCGTTCACGCACGAGCTGGACTGGACCGGCGCGGACGGCGTCCCGGTCGGCTACGGCCGCGACGGCGAGGCGGTGACCGGGCTGGCCGGCACCGTCACCACGGCCTTCGCCGACGGCACCACGATCCGGCTGACCGGCGCCGGCGCCTGGTCGGCACGGTACGGCCGGCTCGGCGGCGGCCAGCAGCTGATGGCGGTACGCACCGACGACGGCCGGACCGGCACGGCCATCTACGAGATCACCGGTGCGCGGCACCACCGGTTCTTCCCGGTCGCCCGGGCCACCGGGGTGCCGCAGCGGTGAGTCATCCGGCGGCGCCGGCTCCCGGGTCGGCGTCGGAGGTGAACAGCGTCCCGTTCGACCAGACGTACCGGACCTGACCCCAGCGCATCACCGACTCGGCGTCGGGGAAGAACCCGCTGCCGCGGAAGTTGGCGCTGGTGTTGCAGAGCACCGGCACGCCGGTGCTGCGCTCGTACGCGGTCAGCAGCCGCCACATCAGCTCGTTGTCCGGTCCGACGGTCTCCAGCCGGGCGCTGTTGTCGACGTGCGCGACCGCCGGGATGCGGGAACGCCACTGCGGCCGGATCTGGTGGTCGAACAGCATGTACGGGTCGGGTGTGCCCGGGTCGAAGACCTCCGGCGCCCGGTGCTCCAGGCAGATCGGCGCGACCGGACGGTAGGGCTCCCGGCCCTTCACGGCGTTGAGCCGGTCCTTCATCGCCGCCGAGCTGGGCGGCGCGATGATGCTGCGGTGGCCCAGCGCGCGCGGGCCCAGCTCGGCCCGGCCGCTGACGACCACTACCGGTTCGCCGTGCACCTCCAGGATCTTGGCCAGCTCCTCGATCTCGCAGGGCTGCGCCGACCACCCGGGCGGCGGCTGGCCGACGTCGCGCACGCCGGGCCCGGCGAACACCGACCACTCCAGGTCGGCCCGGCCGGTGCGGCGCACCATCTCGGTGCAGGCCGCGCCGATCGCCGAACCACTGTCGTTGGGGAACGGCGGCACCCAGACGCCGGCGAACCGGCCGCTCGCCCGCAGCCCGGCGTTCCACTTGATGTTGAGCGCGCAGCCGCCGGACAGGCAGATCGGCAGGCCGTCCAGGTCCGGCCGCCGGGACAGCAGGCCGTCGAGCCCGGCCGCGAAGACCCGGAACAGGAACTCCTGGATCGAGCCGACGAGCGCCGCGTCGGACAGGCCGAGCGGCGCGGTGCGGGTGAGCACGCGGCGGCTCCACAGGTACGCCGGGATCGCCGCGTCGACCAGGCCGATCTCCTCGGTCACGGCGGCCATCACGGCCACCGCCTCCTCGCTGACCGTGTCCAGCGCCGCGTACGCCATCGCCTTGCCCGCGATCGGCAGCAGCGCCTCCAGGCCGGGGCCGGGATCGTTCGCGCGCCGGGTGCCGTGGTCGATCTTGAACGGCGCGAAGTGCGAGCAGAAGATCGGGAACAGCGCGCCGGAGATCGAGCCCACCGGCCCCAGGCACTCCAGGCTCACCCGTTCCGGGTCGAACACGTACAGGCACGGCACCATGCCGCCGTCCCAGACGGTGATCAGCGCGCGCTGCCGCCGGGCGGCGAACGGGCTGGTGCAGTAGCTGGACAGCGCGTGGTCGGTGGCGTGGCTGAAGCTGCGGAACGGCGTCGGCACCCCGAGCAGCGGCGCGCTGCCGGTCACCCCGGTCAGCAACCGGCCGGCGCCCGGCTCGTCGTGGTAGCCGGCCACCTCGACCGGGTGCAGCGTGCCGGCGGCGTCGGCGACCTCGACCCAGGTCTCGCCCTGCGCGCCGCGCGCCCAGCCGTCCACCGCGACGCCGGCGAGGTCACCCGGGGCCAGCCCGTTGGCGGCGAGCTGGGCGACGATGTCGGCCGCCTCGTGCATGGTGGCGTGCCGGGGCCGGTTCTCCAGCTTCTCCGCCTCGATCGAGAACAGCAGGCGGTTCCCCTCGATGGCGGCGACGCCGCCGTCGTGCGTGAGTTTCAGGCCGCACCACACCTCGGGCGTCGGCATGCTCAGCCCGACCGCTGCGCGCTGATGACCGACACGCACTCGTTGACAGTGGGATTCTCGAACAGCAGGAACAGATCGATGACCTCGCCGAACTCCTCGTTGATGCGGTTGCACACCTGCATCAGCTGGATGGAGTCGAGGCCGAGGTCGAAGAAGCTCTCGTCGGGCCGTACGTCGACGCCCGCGACCTCCTCGACGATGCCGTGCACGACGGTGGCGGGATCCGCCCTGTTCGTTTCCTGGCCGCTCGCCTGGTCCAAAGCCATCTCGTCTTCCCCACTCCGGTCGGTGCGACAGAACCGAGAACTCCGAGGCAACATAGGTGCCGGATCGCCGCCGCCACAAGGATCACGGACGCCGCCGTCACGCCCCTGCCCGGGCCGTCGCGCCGCTGTTAGCGTGCGCCCGTGACCGACACCAGAGCCGTACCCCGGACCCTGCCCACACTCCAGATACGAGAGCTGCGCAAGGACGACCGCCGGCCGGCCGCCGGACTGGTCGCCCGCGCGATGCGGGACAACCCCACCACGTACGCGATGTTCGGCGACGAGCCGCTGGACCGGCTGGCCGGGCTGATGCCCATCTGGACGGCGTTCTTCCACCGTCCCGCGCCGCCGCAGATCGGCGCGTTCTACAAGGGCTGCCTGGTGGGGGCCGCCGCGGCGGTCCCGCCCGGCGGCTGCATCGGCGCCGCACTCGACAGCGACGCCCGCCGGATAGCGCTCGGCGCGGCACCGCCGGTGGGCGACCCGGCGCGAGCCGAGTACGTCCGGGCGCACTACGCGATCCACGACCTGGCCGAGCCACACTGGCACGTCGGTCCGGTCGGCGTCGAGCCGCGCTTCCAGGGCCGCGGCATCGGCGAGGCGCTCATGCAGGCGCTGCTCGACGTGATGGCCGGCGACCCGCGACCCACCTGGGGCGAGACCGACACCGAGGCGAACGTGCGCTTCTACACCGCGCTCGGCTGGGAGCTGACCAAGACCGTCGAGGTCGTCGGCATCCCGCTGTGGTACCTGCGCCGCGACGGCCGACCGGCCGACCGCACGGGCTGAGGGCCCTTTCCCGTCAGCCGGCGGCCGCCGCCGCGCGGGCCGACGCCAGGCTGTCCCGCAGTTCCTCGAACGGGTCCAGGCCCAGCGCGGTACGCCCGACGAACTCCAGCGCCTCCGGCGGCGAGTACGGCTGCATGAACCCGCCCGCGCGCACGTCCCGGTAGAGGCGGTTGAGCAGGTGCCCGGTCCGGTACGACTGGCCGCCGGTCACCGCCATCGCCCGGTCGACCACCGCGGCGGCGGACCGGTTCACGACCAGCTTCGCGACCTGGAAGTCCTCGATGGCGCGGTACGCGTCGGCCGGCTCCACCTCGGCGTCGGGGCGGGCCAGGAACGCGTCGATCGCCTCCGCGGCCCGGCCCAGCGTGGCCCGCGCGACGGCCAGCTCCACCGCCATCTCCGCCACCTGCGACCGCACCGGCGCGCGGTGCGCGAGCAACTGGCCGGAGGGCTGCTGGCGGCGCGTCACGGCCAGCTCCGTCACGTGGCTCATCGCCCGCTCGGCGATGCCCACGTACGCGGCCACGAGCGGGAAGTTCACCGCCAGCAGGCCCGGCCACTCGGTGGCCATCTCCCCCAGTGGGCGGCCGACCAGCACCATGTCCCGCCCGACGACGCAGTCGGTGAAGCGGATGTCGTGGCTGCCCGAGCCCCGCATGCCGAGCGCGTCCCAGGTGCGTTCCACTGTCATCCCTGGTGTGCCGGTCCGCACCACGGCGGTGCCGGCGTTGAACCAGCCCGCGCCGTCGGGCACCCGCAGGAACACCACCACCGTCTCGGCGATCTCGGCGTTCGTGGCGAAGATCTTGTGCCCGTTGATCCGGTAGCCGCCGGGCACCGGCTCGGCAGTCGTGCGCGGGAAGCTGATCGCCCCGCCGCCGGGCTCGGTGCCGGCGTGCGACACCACGATGCGGCCCCGGCCGAGCAGCCGCAGCAGCATGGTGAGCTGCGGCGGCGGTTGCGCGGCGGCCCGCCAGCCCCGGGCCGTGCTCCACACGAACCCCAGGTGCATGTTCGCGGCGATCGCGGTGGACGGGCAGCCGCGGGCGAGCCGGGACACCGCGACGACGAGGTCGTGCAGGGACGACACGCCGAGGCCGCCGAACTCCCGCGGCGCGGTGGCGGCGAGGAAGCCGCTGGCCTTCATCGCCTCGAAGTTCTCCCGGACGAACGTGTTGTCCCGGTCGTGGTCGGCGGCGCGGGTGGCGAAGTCGGCGGCGTGCTCCTGCGCCAGCTCCACCATCCGCCGGCCGGCCTCGGTGCGCGCGGTCAGCTCACCCGCGTCCGACCGGCACTCCTTGCCCCGCCCGTCGCCGCCGTTGACATCCGGGCCCATGCGTCCCCTCCCGTCGGATGACAGTGCCCCGGCCGGCGGCCGGCTGTGCAACTGATGCGCATCCGCAGTCGCACCCGGTCACGACCGGGGGGACCTGCGCCCGCGCAGGATCGCAGCCGGGCCCCGCGGGCGGCAACGCTGACCGCTTGCCGGGCCGCGACGGCACCGGCCAAGGTGGAGCGCACCTCGCCCGAGGCGGACGCGTCCACAGTTGACAGGGGAGTCGTGCGGTGCTGAAAGGTTGTGTCGCCTGGCCCGAGACGGACGCGGAACGCTACCGCGCCGCGGGCATCTGGACCGGTGAGCTGCTCGGCGAGATCGGCCGTGAGGGGGCGCGCCGGCATCCCGGCCGCACCGCCGTCGTCGACACCGGCGGCCGGATGAGCTACGCCGAACTCGACGCCGCCGCAGACCGGTTCGCCGCCGGTCTGCACCGGCTCGGCCTGCGCGCCGAGGACCGGGTCGTGGTGCAACTGCCGAACACGGCCGCGTTCGTGGTGGTCGCGCTCGGCCTGTTCCGCCTCGGCGCCGTACCGGTGTTCGCGCTGCCGTCGCACCGCGAGGCCGAGCTGACCTACCTGGCCCGGCACACCGAGGCGCGGGCGCTGGTCGTGCCGGACCGCTTCGGCGGGTACGACCACCGGCCGCTGGCCGCGACGGTGGCCGCGTCGGCCGCCGGCCTCGAACACGTCATCGTGGCCGGGGAGCCCGGGCCGCACCTGGCCCTGAGCGAGGTACGCGACGAACCCCGGGACCTGCCCGCGCCGGACCCCGGCGACGTAGCGTTCTTCCTGCTCTCCGGCGGCACCACCGGGCTGCCGAAGCTGATCCCCCGCACCCACGACGACTACGCCTACCAGCTGCGCCGCAGCGCCGAGGCACTCGGCGTGGACGAGCACGGCGTCTACCTCGCCTCGCTGCCGGCGGCGCACAACGCGGCGCTGGGCTGCCCCGGCGTGCTCGGCACGCTGCGCGCCGGCGGCCGGGTCGTGCTCAGCCCGACACCGAGCCCGGACGACGTGTTCCCCCTGATCACCGCCGAGGGCGTCACGCTGACCACGCTGATGCCGCCGCTGCTGGCGGTCTGGCTCGACCTCGCCGCCGACTACGGCGTGGACCTGTCCGGCGTGCTGCTGGAGGTCGGCGGCGCGCCGCTGCGCGCGGAGGTGGCCCGGGAGATCCTGGGCCGGGGGCTGCGGCTGAGCCACTGGTTCGGGATGGCCGAGGGACCGCTGTGGTACACCCGGCTGGACGACCCGCCGGAGACGATCGCCACCACCCAGGGCCGGCCGCTGATCCCGGCCGACGAGTACCGCGTCGTCGACGAGCACGACCGGGACGTCCCGCCGGGCGGCGTCGGCGAGTTCCTGGTCCGCGGGCCGACCACGCTGCGCGGCTACTACGACGCGCTGGAGTACAACGCCACCGCGTTCACCGCCGACGGCTACCTGCGCACCGGCGACCTGGTCCGGCTCACCCCGGAGGGCAACCTGATGGTCGCCGGCCGGATCAAGGACGTGATCAACCGTGGCGGCGAGAAGATCGGCGCGGCCGAGCTGGAGAGCCAGATCGAGGCGCATCCGGCCGTACGCGCCGCCGCCGTCATCGCGGTGCCCGACCCCGCTCTGGGCGAGAAGATCTGTGCCGTGGTGGTCCGGCGCGACGACGGCGGCGGACTCGACCTGGCGGAGCTGCGCGCCTTCCTGACCGGCCGGGGGCTGGCCGCGTACAAGCTGCCGGACCGGCTGGAGGTGGTGCCCGCGTTCAGCCACACCGGCGCCGGCAAGGTCGACAAGCGGGCGCTGCGCCGGTCCCTCACCGGGGACGGCGCCTGATGGCCGTACGACGGCTGGACGAGCACAGCGGCCCGCTGGAGACGCACTGTTTCGTGTGCAGCCCGATCAACGAGCACGGGCTGCGGATCCCGTTCTCCTACGACGACGAGCGCGCCGAGGTGCTCGCCTCGTTCACGTTCGCGCAGCGGCACTCCGGCGCGCCGACGTACGTGCACGGCGGGCTGAGCCTGGCCGTGCTGAACGAGGCGATGGCGTGGGCGGTGGTGGCCGGTGCCCGGCGCTTCGCGGTCACCGTCGACACCACGGCCCGGTTCGTCCGGCCGCTGCGCATCGGCGCCGACTACCGGGTGCGTGCCCGCATCGCGACGCCCGCCCCCGACCGGCTCGGCACGACGGGCACGATCGTCGACGGCGCCGACCGGGTGTGCGTGGAGGCCACCGCGGAGTTCCGGGTGCTGTCCGAGTCGACGGCGAGCCGACTGAGCGCCCGGGTGGCGGCCCGCCGCGACCCGTCCGCCTGATCCGCCTGATCCGCAGGCGGCCCGGCCGGGCCGGCCCCGTGAGGACGGCCGGTCCGGTCAGGCCGGCGGGTCCAGGCGGTAGAGGCGGTGGAACCGGTGCTCCACCGGCAGCACCGTGGTCGCGGCGAAACCGGCGCGCTCGGCGTAGCGGCGCACCGTGTCCGGCCGCATGACGGTGCCGGTGCCGGCCGGGGCACCGCCGTCGTCGCCGTCACCGGTCAGGCCGACCGGCAGGCAGTGCAGCACGCTCACCGCGTACATGAACCGCTCGACCTCACCGGCCGGCGCGGTGAACCGCTCCCCCACCCGCGGCTCCATCAGCAGCACGCAACCGCCCGGACGCAGCAGTTCCCGGGCGGCGGTGAGCACCCGTACCGGCCGGCTCATGTCGTGCAGCGCGTCGAACACGCACACCAGGTCGCCGCGCTCGGCGCCGGGCCGCTCGGCCACGTCGGCGACGGTGAACACGACCCGCTCGGCCAGCCCGGCCGACGCGGCGCGGTCACGGGCCGCGCCGATCGCGGCAGCGCCCAGGTCGACACCGTGGACCGTGGCGAACGGGTACGTCTGCGCCAGCGCCAGCGAGGAGTCACCGGTGCCGCACCCGACGTCGATCACCACCGCGCCGGGCCGGGACAGCCGGGCGTGCACGTCCGGCAGGGCGGTCCGGATCCAGCGCGGCAGTTCGTGCGTGAACACCGGCCGGTTCATGCCGGCCTGCGCGGCGCGGAACTCCTCGCCGTACTCGTCGTATCCCACGCCCTCGCCCTTGGCGTACGCCTCGACCAGCCGGTCGAGCATCGGCGCCAGCCCGGCCACCGGCAGCACCGCGAGCGACAGCACCGCGAACGGGCTGGTGGCGTCGGTGAGCGCCTGCCGGTGTCCCTCCGGCAGGCGGAAGCGGCCGTCCCCGGCGGGCTCGACCACTCCGGCGGCGGCCTGCTGCTCCAGCCACTCGGTGGCGTGCCGGGCGCCGACGCCCGCGCGCGCGGCCAGCTCGGCACCGGTCACCGGCCCGTCGCCGAGCACCCGGTAGAGCCCCAGCCGATGGCCGAGGTACATCGTCATCAGCTCGGCCGCGCCGAGGCTGTGCAGGAACAACCGCATCGACAGGGCCTGCGCCTGCCGTGCCGGTGAGCTGGACGGTTCCACCCTCGACCTCGTTTCACCGGCCGGATCGCATTGCGCCGGGCGTCGCCGGATCTCGATACTCCGGGGCATGGGCGTACGCGAAGTGCCGGCCTCGATCGGACAACGGTTGCTGTGGTTCCTGGAGCATTATCGGCCCGACTCGGCATCGCTCAACTGCCCCGTCGTGTGCCGCCTGCACGGCCCGCTGGACGTCGGCGAGCTGCAGATCGCGCTGGACCGGCTGGCCGCGCGGCACGAGGCGCTGCGCACCACGCTGGTGCGGCAGGGGCGCAACCTGGTGCAGCACGTGCACGACCCGGCGCCGGTCCGGGTCCGCCACGTCGATCTGCCGGACCCGGACGAGGAGACGCTCGGCGCGGCGGTCGCGGCCGAGGTCCGCGACAACGTGGACGTCAGCGAGTGGCCGGTCCGGGTGACGCTGTGGCGGCTGGGACCGGACGAGCACGTGCTGTCGGTGAACATGCACCACCTGGTCTCCGACGCCTGGTCGTGCGGCATCATCGTGCAGGACCTGATCCGGCTGCTGGAGGCCGGCCCGGACGGCGAGCCGGACCTGACGCCGATCGGCTGGCAGTACCCGGAGTTCGCGCAGTGGCAGCACGAGCTGATGACCAGGGGCGAGCTGAAGCCGCACCAGGACTACTGGACCGGGCAGCTGACCGGGCTGACGCTGCCCGACGTGCCGATGCGTGAGCTGGACCCGCAGGCGCCGCGGCGCAGCTACCTGGAGGCCGAGACGATCGACCGCGAGACGTTCAACCGGCTGCGGCTGCTGGCCCGCACCGAGCGGACCACGCTGTTCACGGTGATGCTCTCGCTGTACTACCTGATCCTGCAGCGGGAGACCGGCAGCACCGACCTGGCGGTCGCGTCGTTGTTCGCCAACCGCTCCCGCCGCGAGGTGCAGTCGACCGTCGGGTTCTTCGCCAACATGCTGATGCTGCGCACGCGGATCCCGCAGGGGGCGAGCTTCCGCGAGGTGGTGCAGGCGACCCGCCGGACCGTGGTGGACGCGTTCCTGCACGAGGGCATCCCGTACCAGATGCTGCCGGTGCGGTTCCAGACGAACGGGCGGCGCGCCGACGACGTGGTGTTCCAGATGCTGCTCACGCCACCACCGGGCACGAAGGTCACCGCGCGGGGCGTCGACTTCGACCTCTACGTGCCGGAGGCGCTGCGCAGCCGGTTCGGGCTGGAGCTGGGGCTGATCCCGCAACCCGGCGGCGACTGCCGGGCGCTGCTGTTCTACGACGACCAGTTCGACCCGGAGTGGGCGCGGGCGTTCCTCACCGACTACGTCGCGCTGGCCGTGCGGGCGGCGGGCGCGCCGGACCGGCGGCCGCAGCCGGACCCGGTCTGACGCGACGGCGCTACGCCGGGCGTACCTCGCGCCAGCCCGGCGCCAGCCGGACCTCGTCGGTCAGGTGCTGCCAGAACGTCCACTGGTGCCCGCCCGGGTCGGTGACGATGTAGATCCGAGCCCCGTACGGCTGGTCCTCCGGCTCGGGCGCGTCCACACCGGCCGCGACAGTGGCCTTGTGGTGGGCGTCGACGTCCTCGACGTACACGATGCACATGTGCCCGACCGGGCCGGGCGCCGACTGCTTCGCCCAGTAGCCGGGGTCGGCGCCGTGCAGCATGATGAGCGTGTCCCCGGCGTGCAGCTCCGCCTCCCGGACCACACCGGCCTCGTCGAGGTAGCGGACCTTCTCGGTGAAGCCGAACGTGCGGACCAGCCAGTCCAGCGCGGCGCCCGCGTCCTCGTAGTAGAGATACGGACTGTAACCCCGATAGTGTGTTCCGGTGAGATCGGCCATGCGGGCAGTATGCCAGCCCCGGCCGCCGCTCCCGAGCGCACGAGCCTCCCCGCCGCCGGCGCGTCCCGGGCCGGCCCGAGCCCTTGGAGCCCGCAAGTGACGACGACAGGAAAGGCGGCGCCGGCGCCGGCCCGCGCCGCCGGCGCGCCGAGCGGGGCGATCCTCGCGGTGGTCTGCCTCGCCCAGTTCATGGTGATCCTCGACGTCGCGATCGTGAACCTGGCGCTGGACCGGATGGGCGAGTCGCTGGCGATGGGCCCGGCCGAGCTGCAGTGGGTGGTGAACGCGTACACCATCGTCTTCGCCGGGTTCCTGCTGCTCGGCGGCCGTACCGCCGACCTGTTCGGACGCAAGCGGATGTTCCTCACCGGCCTGACCGTCTTCACAATGGCCAGCCTCGTCGGCGGCTTCGCCCCGAACGCGGGCACGCTGATCGCCGCCCGGGCGGTGCAGGGCCTCGGCGGCGCGATCCTCGCCCCGACCACGCTGACGGTGCTGGTCACCACGTTCACCGACCCGAAGCAGCGAGGGCGGGCGATCGGCCTGTGGAGCGCGGTGGCCGCGTCCGCCGGCGCGATCGGCTCGCTGGCCGGCGGCGTGCTCACCGACCTGCTCAGCTGGCGCTGGGTGCTGTTCTGCAACGTGCCGCTGGGCGTACTGCTGTTCGCCGGCGCGGCCTGGGCGCTCACCGAGTCGGCGCCGGCCGCCGGGGCACGCCGCCGCCTCGACGTCACCGGCGCGGTCACCGTCACCGCGGGTCTGGCCACGCTCGTGTACGGCATCGTCGGCGTACGGGAGCACCCGTTCCTCTCCGCTCCCGTCCTGGTGCCGATCGGGGTCGGCGTCCTGCTGCTGGCGGTGTTCCTGGTGGTCGAGACGCGGGCGGCCGAACCGATCATGCCGCCGGGCTTCTTCCGGCACCGCAACGTCGCGCTCGCCAACGTCATCGCGCTGGTGGGCGGCACCGCGATGGTGTCGATGTTCTTCTTCCTGTCGCTCTTCCTCCAGCAGGTCCTCGGCTACCGGCCGATCGAGGCCGGGCTGGCGTTCCTGCCGCTGTCGATCGGCATCGTCGCCGGCTCCGGCGTCTCCACGAAGCTCCTGCCGGGCACCGGTCCCCGGCTGCCGCTGGTGGCCGGTGGCGTGGTCGCCGCGGCCGGGCTGCTGTGGTTGTCCCGGACGCCGGCCGACGCGACGTTCCTGGTCGACCTGCTCGCCCCGACCGTGCTGATCGGGCTGGGCATCGGCATCGTGATGGTGCCGATCACCGCGGCGGCCACCAGCGGCATCCCGCCGGCCCAGGCGGGCCTGGCGTCCGGGGTCATCAGCAGCACCCGGCAGCTCGGCGGCGCGATCGGCCTGGCCACGCTGGTCACCGCCGCCGTGGCGCACGCGTCGCACCTGGCCGAGGCGGGGCGGTCCCCGGCTGTCGCCCTGGCCGCCGGGTACGACCGCGGCTTCCTGCTGGCCGCCGTGCTCATCGGCGTCGGCACCGTGGTCAGCCTGCTGACGCCGGGCCGCCCGGCGACGCCGGCGACGGCGGGCTGAGCCGTGGGCCACCTCGCCGAGGACACCACCATCGAACCGGCCGGCGACGGCCTGTTCCGGGCGAAGCTGTGCTCGGACTGGGCGCTGATGGGCCCGAACGGCGGCTACCTGGCCGCGGTGGCGCTGCGCGCCGCCCAGCAGACCCTGTCCCTGCCCCGGCCGGCGAGCCTGTCCTGCCAGTTCCTGAGCCCGCCCCGGTTCGGCTACGTCGACCTCGCGGTGGTGACGTTGCGGGCGACCCGCCGGGCGGCGGCGGCCCGGGTGTCCATGACGCAGTTCGGCCGGCCGGTGCTGGAGGCCATGGTGTGGGCGGCGCACGACGGGCTCACCGGCCCGGACGGGCCGTGGACGCCGATGCCCGAGGTGCCCGGTCCGGAGGAGCTGCCCGACCTGCGGGAGCTGCTGGAGGCGGAGGGGCGGGGCGTGCCGCCCTGGCACGACTGCGTCACGCTGCGGGAGCTGGCCGGGCGGACCACGCTGGAGACGCCGGCGCCGGTGGCGTTCAGCTGGGCCCGGTTCCAGCCGCAGGCCACCTTCGACGACCCGTGGCTGGACGCCTGCCGCTCGGTGATCCTGGTGGACAGTCTCCAGTGGCCGGCGGTGATGAACGCGTTCCCGGAGCTGGAGACGCAGTTGTTCGCCCCGAGCATCGACCTGTACGTGGCGTTCCACGACAGCGCCCCGGGCGACGAGTGGCTGCTGGTGAACGCGGCCGGGGTGGCGTCGCACCGGGGCGTGCTGGGCGGGGCGGCCCAGGTCTGGGCGCCGGACGGCCGGCTGGTGGCGGCGGGGATGCAGCAGATGCTGAGCACCTCCACCCGGCGGGGCGCCGCGATGGCACCCCGCCAGGTTCAGCCGACCCGCTCGTGAGCCGCTAGGCCGGGGCCGGGGTGCTGCCGGGCTGATAGGTGCCGATGATCCAGACGTTGCCCTCGGGGTCCCGGGCGGCGTACCCGCGGGACGTCCCGAAGTCCTCGTCCTTGAGTTCCCGGATGATCTCCGCGCCGGCCGCGACGGCGCGGGCGTGGTGCGCGTCCGGGTCGTCCACCACGAGGTAGAGGCCACCCTGCCCGACCTCGGTGGCCAGGCGGGTGCCGGTGCCGACGGAATTGACCATCACCGCTGAGCCGCGCCAGCCGAGCTCGGCGTGCGCGATGGTCCCCTCGGGGCCGGGGAACACCACGTTCTTGGTGAACCCGAACGCCTCGACCAGCCATTCGATCGCCTTTTCGGCATCCCGGTACAGCAGACACGGGTAGATGCCGACCGCATTCTCCGTCATGCCCGAACGCTACGACGCGGGCCAGCGCACCAACAGCCGTTCAGGTCCGTGGAACGAGGTGTTCGGGGCGTGGCCGAAGTCCTGGCCGGGCACCAGTTCCAGCGCGGGCAGGCGGCGGGTCAGTTCCTCCAGGACGACACGCAGTTGCAGCCGGGCCAGGTGCGCGCCGAGGCAGGCGTGGTTGCCGTCGCCGAACGCCAGGTGCCGGCGCACGCCGCGCCGCGCCGGATCGAACGTGTCCGGGTCGGCGAACATCTCGGCGTCCCGGTTGGCCGACGCCGTCACCAGCAGCAGCCGGGCCCCGGCGGCCAGCGGCACGCCACCCAGGACGGTGTCCCGGACCACCCGGCGCCGCCAGGCGACGACGGGGGGCCGCAGCCGCAGGCACTCCTCCACCGCGGCCGGGATGCCGGCCGGGTCGGCGCACAACGCCGCCCACGCGCCCGGCGTCTCCAGCAGCGTCCGCACCGCGTTTGCCGCGCCGGACGCCGTGGTCTCGTGCGCCGCGGTGGTGCCGTTGAGCACCAGCGACTGCAGGTACGAGTCGCTGAACAGCTCCGGGTTGCGGGCCTGGGCGCGGACCGCGTGGGCGATCCAGCCGGCGCCCCCGCCGCCGGTCTCCTTGAGCCCGCTCACCAGGCGGGCGGCGTACTGCCAGTACCGGCCCATCACGTCGCACGCGGCCACCTGCTCGTCGTCGGTGGGCAGCCCCCAGTTGAACACGGCCTGGGACACCGAGTAGCCGCGCACCTCGGCCAGGTCCTCGTCCGGTACGCCCATGAAGACGGCGACGACCAGGGCGGGCACCTCCCACAACAGCTCGGCCACCAGGTCGGCGTGGCCCCGGCCGGCGAACGCGTCGATCCGCTCGCCGACGAGCGCGCGCACGCGTGGTTCCAGCCGCTGCACCCGGCGCCGGGTGAACGGCCTGGCGAGCCGGCGCCGCCGCCGCAGGTGCACCGGCTCGTCCTCGTTCGCCAGCACCGGGCCGCCGGTGAACCGCCGGCGGACCAGCTCGCGCAGGGCGGGGCGGGACAGCGGGCGGTACGGGTCCATCGCGTTTGCGGCCGAGAACGTGTCCGGGTCGCCGAACACGGCACGCACGTCCCGGTACCGGGTGACGATCCAGTAGTCGAGGCCGGGGTGGTGGAAGACCGGCCGCTCGGCGCGCGCCCCGGCGAGACTCGCCCCGGCTTCGGCGTTGTAGGCGGGGCCGAACGGCTCGAAGTCCGCGGCGCCGGTCACCGGGCAGCGGGCGGGAGCGTCGGTCCGGGCGGGTCGTGCGTCCATTGTGGCCTCCGAAGGTGCCGTCCGGTCGCGGCTCAGGCGGCGACTATCGCCTCGAACTCCCGCCGGGCCGGTCCCTCGACGGCGTCGTCGGTGACGGTCCGGCCGTCGAGGAACCCGGTCACCCGGCGCACCACGTCGCGGTCGCCGAGCAGCTGGGCGGGTGTGATGAGCAGGTGCGCCATCCGGCCGAGCGCGCGGGCGACGACCTCGTCCCGCCCGGCCAGCACCTCCATGCCGGCCATGAAGCGGGCGAACGGGTCGTCGGACACCGGCGGCGGCTGGCCGCGCAGCCCGGCCGCCATCCGCCGCAGGCCTGCGGTGTCGGCGGTGACCTGGGTGCGGTACCACACGCCGAGGTTGCGGGCGGTCCACGCCTCGAACGCGTCGGTGAACGCCGCCGAGCCCGGGTCACCGGCCGTGTCCAGGGTGCGGGCGAGCTGCTGGGCGTGCAGGAACGCGATCGAGACGCCCCGGCCGTACGTCGGGTTCGTCTGGAGGGCGGCGTCGCCGAGCAGGACCAGCCCGGCCAGCGCCGGTCCGTCGTCGTCGTGCATCCGCTGCCAGCGGTTGGCGATGCCGGACATGGTGCGCACCGGCCCCTGCGGTACGCCCCGGCGGGCCCAGCGGTGGGTGTGCGGCACTGCGGCGATGAACCGGTCCCACGTGGCCGGGCGGCGCAGCGCGTGGCGCAGCTCGTCCTGGTCGGACAGCGTCACCGACAGCGAGAAGGTGCCGTTGTCGGCCGGGAACGCGAGCGTGGCGGCGTACCCGAGGCTCATCGCGAGCGGCCGGTCCAGCGGCGGCAGCTCGGCGCCGGGCCGCAGCCGGTAGTGCCGGGTCAGGTAGACGAACCCGCACGGATGCACCAGCGCGGGCGGGCGGCGCACGTCGATCGAGTCGAGCAGCCGGGCGTGCCGTCCGGCGGCATCCACGACGAGGTCGGCGGACACCACCTCGCCGGAGTCGAGCCGGACGCCGTCCACCGTCGGCACTCCGCCGTCCGGGTGCCCGGTGACCAGCGCGCGGGCGGTCGCACCGGGTCGCAGCCGTACGGTCGGTTCGCGTCCGACGGCGCGGCGCAGCACCGCCTCGTGCATCAGCCGCCGCGCGGCGAGCGCGAACTCGTCGACCGGCGGCGGCCCGGTGTGCAGGCGGCTGACCGGTACCCGCACCGCGCCGGCCGCGACGAGGTCGTCCAGGACGTCCGGCGCCTCCTCGGCCAGCACCCGGCACGACCGGGCCAGGAACTTGTGCGAGTGCCGTCCCTGCGGCAGGCCCGGCCGGTGCCAGTCGGTGAACCACCGGTCCGCGCCCGCGCCGTCCGGCGGCGCGGCGGCGTCGCGTTCCAGCAGCGTCACCTCGTGGCCCCGGCGGGCGCAGAACAACGCGGCGGCCAGGCCCGCCATGCCGGCCCCGACGACGGCGATCCGGCTCACGTCAGCGGCGGATGTTGGAGAAGAACCGGATCGCGGTGCGTCGCAGCGCCGGCTCGGACCACTGCGGCGGCTCGACCGGCTCGGGAGCGCGGCCGAGGACGGTGGTGAGGGCGTCGCGCAGCGCCCGTTCCGGGTCGTCGGGCCGGGACAGGGCCCGCCACACCACGTAGCCGTCCGGCCGGACCAGGACGGCGGTGTCCGGGCCGAGGTCGTAGCGGCGTGCCGACTCGCCGGTGTGGTCGGTCAGGTCGGCGCCGAAGGCGTACACCGGTAGTGGCACGCCCAGCGCGGCGGCCTGCTTCTCGGCGGCGGCCCGCCACGGCGTGCCGGGCGAGCCGAGCAGCAGCACGTGGTCGCGGCCGAACAGGTCCAGCAGCGAGATCTCCCGGTCGCCGTGCCGGACCGGCACGTGCGGCGCGCGGCTGCCCGGCCGGGCCTGCGCCAGCTCCGGGTCCTCCAGCAGGTCGCCGTCGTCGTCGGGCTCGGTGCTGACGAACGGCGAGTGGACCCGGTAGCCCAGGTGCTCCCAGACCGGGCTCACCTCCTCGGCGAACTGCAACGTCTTGAGCTGCGGCGCCATCCGCTCGGAGAGGCGGTGCAGCTGCCGGTTGGCGGTCGACTCCCCCACCGGCCGTCGCTCGGCGTCGTAGCCGGTGAGCAGGTTCGGCCCGGCGTATCCGGCGACGACGGCGGCGATGCGCCAGGCGATGTCGTAGCCGTCCTGGATCGCCGTGGCGCCGCCCAGGCCGCCGGTCTGCGGCATGACGTGCGCGCTGTCGCCGGCCAGGAACACCCGGCCCTCGCGCATCCGGTCGGCGACCCGGTGGGCGATGACGAAAGTGGACTGGTCGGTGATGGTCACCTCCAGGTCCGGCTCCACCATGGCCTTGCGGACCAGCTCCACGCAGCGCTCGTCGGTGAAGTCGTCGTCGCTCTCGCCGCGCTCGATGAAGTAGTTGATGCCGAGCAGGTGGGCGCCGGAGACGCCGAACACCTCGCGGGCGTTCTCCAGGTACGCGTACAGGCCGGTGAACTCGTCGTTCTTGAAGTACGTCAGCAGCGCCTTCCGCCCGGCCAGCAGCTCGGTCAGGTCGGCGTCGAAGAGGATGGTCCGGCACCGCCACAGCTCGCCGACGCCGTGCGTGGGCAGTTCCAGCCACTCGCGGACCGGCGCCTGCCAGCCGTCGGCGGCCACCAGGTAGTCGGCGGCCACCCGGTAGCGGCGCCCGGTGGGCAGGTCGACGAGGGTGGCCACCACGCCGTCGTCGTCCTCGTCGAAGGACTCCAGCCTGGTGGAGAAGCGCAGGTCGCCGCCGAGTTCCTCGGCGGTGCGGCGCAGGATCGCCTCGATCTTGGACTGCGGCAGGGCGCCGAAGCCGGCCGGGGTCAACCGGATCAGCCGCGACATGGTGTCGTCGTTGCCGGCCAGGAGGACCTCCGGGTTCGGATCCTTCATGTCGGTGGCGATGGTGATGTGGGCTTCGTTGACGAAGTCGATGACGTCGGCGGCGAGGATCTTCTCCTCCAGGCCGGGAATCTGGCGCAGCAACTCCATGCTGCGGTGCACGATGCCGAAGGCCTTCGGCTGCACCGAGGTGCTCGGATGGCGTTCGACGAGGGTCACCGGGACACCGCGCCAGGCCAGGAAGAGCGCCGCGGTGAGCCCGGCGTAGCCGGCGCCGACGACGATGACCCGGGTCCGGTGTTCGATCGCATCCTCAGACATGGGTTAGGACTACCACGAGTGTCCGGACCGGCAGTAGAGCGCAGATAGCAGATACGCCCATAGACTCCTCGCCATGTCGTACACGGAGATCCCGGCCTCCATCGGTCAGCGGCTGATGTGGTTCCTGGCGCACTACCGAGCCGAGACGGCGTCGGTCAACTGCCCGGCCGGCTTCCGCATCCGCGGGCCGCTCGACCCCGGCAAGCTGGCCGGCACCGTCGACGTCCTGGTGCGGCGGCACGAAGCGCTGCGCACCACACTGCACCGGCGCGGGCGCGACCTGGTGCAGCGCGTCCACGAGCCCGGCCCGACCCGCGTCGAGTGGACCGAGCTGCCGGCCGGCGCGGAGGCGGAGGTCCAGCGGCAGTACGCCGAGGAACTGCGCGCCCCGATCGCCGTCGAGCAGGCCCCGGTGCGCTGGCACGCCTGGCGGATCGGCGCCGACGACCACGTGCTCTGCGCCAACATGCACCACCTGGTCTCCGACGCCTGGTCCTGCGGGGTGCTGATCAACGACGTGATCGCGCTGCTCGGTGACGGCGCGCCACCCGCGCCGGTCGGCTGGCAGTACCGGCAGTTCTCCGCCTGGCAGCACGAGCAGAGCGCCTCCGGGCAGCTGCGCGCCGACCACGACTACTGGGCCGCCAAGCTCGACGGGATGCGGGTGCCCGACCTGCCCGCGCGGCGCCCCGGGCAGGGCGCGCCGCGCCCCGGGCTGGCGCTGCACGAGTTCGGCGACGCGGACGCGGCGGCGCTGCGCGCGTTCGCCAAGGCCGAGCGGACCACGCTGTTCCCGGTGATGCTGGGCCTCTACTACCTGCTGCTGCACACCGAGACCGGCGCCGACGATCTGGCGGTGGCCTCGCTGTTCGCCAACCGCACCCGGCCGGAGGTGCAGCTGACCGTCGGCTTCTTCGCCAACATGCTGGTGCTGCGCACCCGGCTGGCCGACGGCGGCTCGTTCCGCGACCTGCTCGCCGCGACCCGCCGTACCGTCCTGGACGCCGTCGTGCACCAGGGCGTGCCGTACCAGACGGTGCCGGTGCCGGCGCTGCGCGAGGCCGGCGGCCGGGTCAACGACGTGGTCTTCCAGATGCTGCCGGACCGGGCGCCGGACTCCTGGTCGCCGACGGCCGTGCGCAACGGGCTGGAGATCGACACGTTCCGGCCCAGCCAGGGACTGAGCCGCTTCGGCCTGAGCCTGACCGTCATCCCCCGCGCCGACCGGTTCGACGCCCGGCTGTCCTACGCCGAGGACCAGTTCGAGCCGGCCTGGGCGCAGGACTTCGTCCGCCGCTACGCGGAGCTGGCCGGGCGCGTCCTGGCCGACCCGGATGCGCCGCTGCGCCGCCTGGTCGCCGCCGCCGGCCGCTGAGCCGCCGCCCGCCGCTGAGCCCTCGGCCGCGCCGCCGGGCGCACGGTCGCGGCGTCAGGCGCGCTCCGGGGGCCGTCGGGCGCGGTCCCGGGCCGACCGCCGACACGGGACGGGCCGGCCCTCGTCGAGGGCCGGCCCGGTCGATCGGTACGTCTCAGGCGCTCGCCGCCTGCTTACGCGGCTCGGCCACGACAGTCGCCCCCTCGGACGGGGTGAGCAGCACGTGCGAGGTCTTCTGCGCCTCCGGACCGGCGCCGTCGGGGCGGCGCAGGTCCATCCGCTTGATCACCTCGGGGATGACCGCCTTCATCTCGATCATGGCGAACTGCGCGCCCAGGCAGTGCCGCCGGCCGCCGCCGAACGGCAGGAACGCCGACTTCGGCACGTCCTCGCCGAGGAACCGGTCCGGCCGGAACTCCTCCGGCGACTCGAACGACTCCTCCCGGCCGTGCAGCAGCGGCACCGACGGCGCGACCCACCAGCCGCCCGGCACGGTGTAGCCGCCGATCTCCAGCGGGCCGGACAGCGCCCGGGGCATCACCGGCACGATCGGCCGGGTCCGCATGGTCTCCTTGATGACTGCTTCCAGGTACGTCTCGTCGCCGTCCTTGGTCTCCTCCAGCAGTCGCCGGTAGACGTCGGGGTGACGGACGAGCCGCTCGAAGACCCAGGCCATCGCCGCGGCGGTCGTCTCGTATCCCGCCTCCAGCAGCGTCATGAGCGCGTCGCGCAGCTCCAGGTCGGTCATCGGCGTGCCCTGGTCGTCCGCGGCACGCAGCAGCTGGGACATGATGTCCTTGCGCTCGGCGTTGTCCGGCTCGGCCCGCCGCCGCCGGATCTCGTCGTAGAGGATCGCGTCGCAGTCCGCGCGCGCCTGGGTGAACCGGGCCGCCGCGCTGCCCGGGATCTTGCGGAAGATCGGCTCGATGCCGGCCCACGCCGAGCGGGACAGCACGAACGCCAGCGTCTCCATGCTGGACGCCGACGCGGTCAGCCGGGGCAGCATCTCCCGCAGCTGGGCGACCCGTTCGAGGTCGCGGATGCCGAACACGACGCGCAGGAGCACGTCCAGCGCGATGGTCTGCATCTTGGGCCGGACCGGGAACGGGGTGCCGACCGGCCAGGTGGCGACCGACTCGACCGCGATGCGGCGGATCTCCTCCTGGTAACTCTGCAGGTAGCGGGTGTGGAACGCGGACCCGATCATCTTGCGCTGCCGCAGCCACTCGTCGCCGTCGAGCACCAGGATCGAGTAGTCGCCCACCATCCGCTGCAGGAAGTCCTGCCGGGTACGGCCGGCGTTGCCGACGCTGCGGTCGGTGGCGAACACCTGGCGGGCGAGGTCCGGGTTCGCGACGTACACGATCGGCGGCATGCCGATCAGCGACACCGTGAAGATGTCGCCGTACTTGCGGTGGTTCTGGTCGAGGTAGTCGATCGGACCCCGGACGAACGACGCGGTCTGTACGAACCGCGGCGCGTTCGACCCCGGTGGAGTCTTCGAGGTGGTCGACCTGGTCGGAGCGGAAGTCATGCCAGTCTCCCCTGTGGGCAGGCGACGATCGCCACGGATGCACGCGTGGACGCTGCGGCGGCCGCCCCGTAACGAGGCCCGTTGCCCGCCCGGAGCACGCTCGCGGTGTCCCCGGCAGCGTCGCCCGCCGCGCCGCCGCCGCACAAGCGTTCAGGACGCCGCGCAACTGCGACCGGTCCGCAGTCGACCGGCCGGGCGGTACGGTGCCACGACCGTACCCAGCCCGTGCGGCCGGCGCAGTCGGCGCGGGTGCGGCCGGGAGGTGCGATGGAGGAACTGGCCACGGTGAGCGCGACCGCGTTGCTGCGCGCCCTCGACGCCGGCGCCGTGTCCAGCGCCGACCTGGTCCGGGCCCACCTGGACCGGATCGAGCGGCTCAACCCGGCGGTAAACGCGGTGGTGGCGGTGGACCGGGACCGGGCGCTCGCGGCGGCGGCAGCCGCCGACCGGGCACGCGCCGCCGGGGAGCCCCGCGGCCCGCTGCACGGCCTGCCGATGACGGTGAAGGACGTGTTCGAGACCGCCGGTCTGGTGACCACCGCGGGCGCGCCCGAGCTGGCCGGGCACCGGCCGGACCGCGACGCGGAGGCGGTCGCCCGGCTGCGGGCCGCCGGCGCCGTCGTGGTCGGCAAGACGAACGTGCCGCCGTACGCGGGCGACTTCCAGACCGACAACCCGGTGTACGGGCTGACCCGTAACCCGTGGGATCCCGGGCGCACCGCCGGCGGGTCCTCGGGCGGCTCCGCCGCCGCGCTCGCGGCCGGCCTCACCCCGCTGGAACTGGGCAGCGACATCGCCGGGTCGATCCGGCTGCCGAGCCACTTCTGCGGCGTGTACGGCCACCTGCCGACCTTCTCGGCGGTGCCGACGCGGGGGCACATCCCCGGGCCGCCCGGCACGCTCGGTGCGTCGCCGCTGGGCGCTGTCGGCCCGATGGCCCGGCACCCGGCCGACCTCGACCTGGCGCTGGGCGTGCTGGTGGGCGGCGACGCGGGCGGCGTACCGGGCGGGACGCTGCCCCCGGCGCCCCCGGCGACGCGGCGGATCAGCGGCTGCCGGATCGCGGTCTGGCTGGACAACCCGCTGATGCGCACCGACCGGGAGACGCTGCGGGTGCTCCGGGAGTTCGTGGCGCGTCTGGCCGGCGCGGGCGCGCTCGTCGAGGACCGGCTCCGGCCGCCCCGGCCGTTCTACGAGTCGTACGAGATCTACCTGGAACTGCTGCTGGGTGTGCTCAGCACCGACTTCTCCGACGCCGACTTCGCCAAGCTGGCCCGGATCGCCCGCCGGGCGCGCCCCGACGACGACCGCCCGGTGGTGCGGCTCGCCCGGGGCCTCGCCCAGCCGTACCGGGCCTGGCACCGCAGCGCCGAGCGGCAGGCGCGGTCGGCCGCCGCGTGGCAGGCGGTCTTCGAGCGGGTGGACCTGGTGATCACCCCGTCCGCGCCGCTTCCGGCGTACCCGCACCAGACCGACGCTCCCCCGCTGGCCCGGCAGCTCACAGTGGACGGCCGGCCGGCGCCGTACGCCGGGCAGCTGGTGTGGGCGAGCCTGGCGAGCCTGGCCCGGCTGCCCGCCACCGCCGTGCCGGTGGGCCGTACCGCGGCCGGGCTGCCGGTCGGGGTGCAGGTGATCGGGCCGCGCTGGGGTGACCGGGGCACGCTGGCCTTCGCCGCGGCGGTGCACGAGCTGACCGGCGGCTACACGGCCCCGCCCGGCTACTGAGCCGGACGGCCGCCGTCCGCGCGGCGGACCTGGTCGCCCACCTCGACGACCGCGTACCAGCAGACGCTGCACGCGGCGCGGGCGCTGCCGTGGGCCTGCCGGAGGCGCTCGTGCGACTCGGCCCCCGGGGTGGAGCCGGCCGGCCACCGGGCCGCCACCTCGACGAGGTCGCGGGCCGCGTCGAGCACCGCGGCGAGCGCGTCGCCGAGCGGGTCGGCGCGCGGTCCGACCAGGTCGGCGACGGCGGACAGCAGCGCGTCGGCCCGTTCCACGGGGACGGTACGCGCGGCCGGGGCGGCGTCGGTGGCCGGCCGCCGGCCGTTGGCGACGGTCAGCTTGGTGCCGTTGGTCCGCGCGCCCGCCGGTTCGCCGGTCATGCCGTCACCGCAGCGCCGGGGCGGTCCCGGTCGTGAGCCCGTCCCGCCGGGACCGTCCACCGGCCGGGCGGCCGGTGGTGCCGGACGCCGCCCACGTCGATCTCCACCGGCACCGGGGACTCCACCGTCACCTCCGTGCCCACGTCGACGGTGAGCGGGCCGTGCGGCGTCGGCACCGCCCCGCGCGCCCAGTCCAGGTCACCCAGGCGCGGTGCGACCCGGGCCCGGGCGAAGCCGGGTGCCGCCGGGCCCGCGCCGAGCGTGTACAGCGGCAGGTCCCGGCTCGGCGTGGCGGACCAGCCGTGGCAGAGCGAGCCGCCCGACCAGGTCTCCGGCCAGGTGTCCGTCTCCTCCGTCAGCAGCGCCCGCCAGTCCCGGCACAGCCGGGCCACGTGCTCCGCGCCGCCGAGCGCGGCGACCGCGTCGTGCACCACGTACCGGAAGAACGGTTGTGCCGCGACCACCTGGCGGTCCACGTCCCAGTCCGGCTGCGGCGGGCCCATCGCGGCCCGCAGCGGCATGACGCCGAAGGACCACGCGCTGGTCACCCGGTCCTCCCGCGCCAGCAGGAACCGCAGCACCGCGGCCCGCGAAGCGGCCGGAACGAGGCCGCCGACGACTGCCGCCGCGGCGGCGTGGTCGCTGAGGCCGGGAGCGGCCACGCCGTCGCGCGCCCAGTCCCGGTAGCCGCCACGCGCGGGGTCGAAGAAGATCCGGTACGCCTCGGCGAGGCGGCGGTGCTGCGCGCGCGCCCAGCGGGTCCGGCCGTGGTCGCCGAGCCACGCGGCCATCTCGGCGAAGTCGGTCAGCGCACGCCCCCACAGCCCGTTGAGCACCGCGCCGGCGCCGCGTCCCTGCACGCTGGCCCAGTCCAGCAGCACCCAGCCGGTGACGTCGGTGAGCAGCCCGTCGCGGGCGAACTCGGCGAACCAGCGCAGCACGCCCTCGGCCACCGGCAGCAGCGCGGCCACCTCGTCCCGGTCGCCGGCCCACCACCACAGGTTGCGTACCGACCGGATCCAGTGCAGCGACCAGTCCGGGATGGTGGTGGTGGCGCGGTGCTCGAAGTCGCAGGCCACCGCCATCGGCAGCAGCCCGTCCGGGCCGGGGACGGCGGCCAGGCGCGGATGCCAGCGGGCCAGCCGCCAGTCCGGGTTGGTGACCAGGTCGACGGCCTGGTGCACCACCGAGTCGCCGGTCCAGGCCCGCTGCTCCCGGGTCGGGCAGTCGATGTACGCGTCCTGCGCGGTCAGGTCGACGGTCCGCAGGCCGACCCGGTGGATCTCGTCCAGCAGCGGGTCGCTGCACGTGAAGAACGGGCCGGCCGGTCGTGGGCGCAGCCGTTCGGTCACGGTGACGGCGTCCACCGTGACCCGGCCGGACCCGGTCAGGCGCAGCACCGCGTACCGGCCGCCGCCCGGGTCGGCGGTCTCGAACATGTCGGCGTGCCCGCGCAGCGTGTAGGAGAACGCGGCGCTCGACGGTGCCGGCGCGCCCTCGCCGTCCAGGCGTTCGCCGAGCGAACCGTCGGCGACCACGCCGGCCGGGCCGGTCAGCCGCAGCGCGAGCGTGCCGGCGACGACCCGGCCGAAGTCGGCGGTGAGCACCTCCGGCGACCCGGCGTCCAGGTCGACCGTCAGGGGTAGCGTCACCGGCTCACCGGGCATGCCGGGCCGGTGCCGCCGCAGCTCTGCCGGGATCCTCGGCGTCACGGCCGGCGGCGCGGTGACACGCGGCGGCATCGGCCCGTACGGGTCGGTGGGCGGGACCGCCCGGCCGATGCCCCCGAGGTGCAGGGCGGTGACCACGCGGGGCGCCGACCAGCCCTCGTCCGGGTGGCCGGGCCGCAGCCAGTCCGGGTCGAGCCGGCGGCCGTCGAGCACCTCCGGGCGGGCCTGGCCGAGACCGGACGGGCGCTGGCGCGTCCACGCGTCACTCACCCGGCAGCGCCAGGTCCGGTCGGTGCCGAGGACGCCGCCGGGCAGGTCGACCTCGGCGACGAGCACCCCGGCGCCGTGGCTGAACGTCGGCACCGCCGGCATCCACCAGGCGGTCGGTTCGCCGTAGAAGCGCACCAGCACCCCGACGACGTTGACGCCGGGACGCAGCGCGGGGGCCACGTCGACGGTGTCGTGGAGCAAACGGCGGGGATGGCTGCGGGCCGGGCCGCGGGCCAGCTCCACCCCGTTGACCCACAGCACGTACCGGGAGTCGGCGGTGATCCGCATGGGCGCCCGCCCGGGCACCCGGTCGAGTGTGAACTCGCGCCGGAACAGCACCCGCCGGTCGTGGACCCGCTCGTCGACCTCCGGGATGCTCTGGAACTCGCCGGTGCGGCGGATGCCGGTGTCCTGGCACCAGATCCACCTGCCGGTCCACGGCCGGCGCCCGTCCGTCGTCACATCATCCATGGGTCCGGCACCGGCACGCCGAGCAGCGCCCGGCCCACGCGGGTCTCGTGGTACTCGGAGAAGTAGCCGTGGTGGCTGCCGGCGTTGATGTCGCGCCAGCAGCGTTGCAGCGGCGACCGGTTGTAGAGGGCGCTGCCCCCGGCCAGCCGGAAGATCGAGTCGACGGCGGCGGTCCCGGCGCGCATGGCGTTGCCGGTGGCCAGCCGGACCGCGACCCGGTCGTCCATCGTCATCTCGTCGCCGGCGAGCGTACGGTCCCACGCCCGGCCCAGCGTGTCCTGCACGTACGCGTGCGCGGAGCGCAGCTGCCCCTCGGCCCGCGCGACGGTCAGCTGGACCGACTGTTCCTCGGCCAGCGGCCGGCTGCCCCGCGACTTGTGCGGGGCCACGGTGACGAACTCGTCGATCGCGCGCCGGGCGATGCCCAGCGGGAAGCCGGCGAACAGCACGCCCATGAGTGCGAAGAAGGACCAGCGGAAGATGGTCCCGTCCAGCTTGGCCGACTCGAAGATCGGGTTCGCGGTGTACTCCGGCGGCACCCGTACGCCGCTCATGCGCACGTCGTTGCTGCCGGTGCCGCGCAGCCCGGCGACGTCCCAGGTGTCGAGCACCTCGACGTCCGCGGCCGGGACGAAGACCAGCCGCCAGTCGGGGCGCCCGGGCGGGACGACGGCCGGCTTGTCGCCGTCCATCACCATCACGCCGTTGGCGAACCAGGAGGCGTTGCGGCAGCCGCTGTTGAACGGCCAGCGGCCGTCCACGACCAGCCCGCCGCCCGGATCCGGCGTCGCCTTGCCCAGCGGCGCGAACACGGTGGCGATGGCGCGCGGCCGGTCGGCCAGCACCGAGCGGGCGACGTCCGGCTCCAGCCAGGCGACGAAGAACGTGGCGTTGAGGCTGAGGATGGTGAAGCCGACCGAGCCGTCCGCGCGGGACAGCTCGGTGATGACGTCCACCACGGCCATCGGGTCGAGTTCGAGGCCGCCGAACGCCTGCGGCAGCATCAGGTCGATCAGCCCGGCCCGGGAGATCCGGTCCAGCAGATCGGGGGGTACGCAGCCGAGGCGTTCGCCTTCGGCGGCCCGGTCCGCGATCGTCGGCGCCAGTTCCCGGGCCGCCTTGAGGGCGTCGATCGTCACGGGGGTGGTCGAGGTCATTTGACGTTCCTCCACATTCGACACGCGTGCGGATCGGCCGTCGCCGGGTCAGTCTGCCAACGCCGGTACGGCCGGAACAACGATGTGCGCCGGCACAGCGGCCGGCTGGGTGCGGCCGAGCGGCGCGACCGCCTCGGCCAGCGCCGCGAACAGCTCGAACCGGCGCTCGTCGGCGTCCGCGCCCAGGTCCACGACCGCCACGTCGACGCCGAGTTCCGCGAGGTCCTGGAACCGCCGGTGCGCCGCCCGCGGTTCGGCCACGTCCTCGGCGCGCAGCGCGCCGAACGTGGTCCGCAGGATGTCGTCGTAGGGGCGGCCGGCCTGCTCGCAGTTGCGCCGCAGCAGGTCCAGCTTGAGCCGCAGCATCGGCAGCCCGCCCGCCTCGAACAGGTTGCAGGCGTCGGCGTAGCGGGCGACGAGCCGCAGCACCCGCCGCTCGTGCGCGCCGCCGACCAGGATCGGCGGGCGGCGCAGCGGCGGCGGGCACAGCCGGGGCCGGTCGAGCCGGTAGTGCTCGCCGGCGAACGGGGCGGTGTCGCCGTCCCACACCTGCCGGGTCAGCCGCAGGATCTCCTCCAGCCGGGCGAAGCGCTCCGGCCACGAACCGACCGGGATGCCCATGTCCCGCTGCTCCCGCTCGTGCCAGGGCGGCCCGATGCCGAGCCAGGCCCGCCCGCCGCTGAGCACGTCCAGCGTGGCGACGGTCTTGAGCAGCACGCCCGGGTGCCGGTACGTCGCCGAGGTGGTGAGCGTGCCCAGCTCGATCCGGCTGGTCCGGGCCGCGACGAACGCCAGCGCCGTCCAGGACTCCGGCACCGGGTCGTCCTCGCCGCCGAACATGGGGATCTGGAACAGGTGGTCGTTGAGCCAGAGGCTCGCCGCGCCGGCCCGTTCGGCCCGTACGGCGAACGCGGCCAGCCGTTCGCCCAGCGCCGCCGTCCCGCCGGGGCCGGTGAAGTCGCCGACGAACACTCCCATCCGCATCCTGGTGCTCCCTCCACTGCGGTCCGGCCGGGTACGTGTGTGCCAGTCAGCAGCGCTGCAGGATCGAGGCGGTGCCCTGCGAGCCGCCGCAGCACATGGTGATCAGGGCCAGCTCCGTGCCGGTGCGTTCCAGCTCGTGCAGCGCGGTGGTGACCAGCCGGGCGCCGGTGGCGCCCATCGGGTGCCCGAGCGCGATGGCCCCGCCGTTGACGTTGACCCGGTCCAGGTCCGCGCCGAGGCGCCCGGCCCAGGACAGCACCACTGCGGCGAACGCCTCGTTCACCTCGTACCTGTCGATGTCGCCGAGGCTCATCCCGGCCCGGGCGAGGATCCGGCCGGTGGCCTCCACCGGGCCGTCGAGCAGGTAGTACGGGTCGGCGCCGGTCACCACCTGGTGGGTCAGCCGGGCGCGGGCCGGCAGGCCGAGCGCCCGGGCCCGGCCGGCCGACATCCACAGCACCGCCGCGGCGCCGTCGGAGACCTGCGAGGTGGTGCCGGCGGTGTGCAGGCCGCCGTCGACAGTGGGGCGCAGCGCGGCCAGCCCTTCCGGGGTGGAGGCGCGCAGCCCTTCGTCGACTGCGACCGGTGGGCCGCCGGGCACCGGCACCGGCACGACCTCGCGGTCGAAGTGCCCGGCGGCCCAGGCCGCGGCGGCCCGCCGCTGCGAGCGCAGGCCGTACGTGTCCAGCTCGCCCCGGGTCAGCCCCTGGCGCGCGGCGATCCGCTCGGCCCCGCCGAACTGCAGCCGGGGCGGGTCGTCCCACGGGTAGTCCTCGGTGCGGAAGTCGGCCGCACCGGTGAAGTTGCTGCCCACCGGCACCCGGCTCATCGACTCCACCCCGCAGGCGATGCCGACGTCGATGGCCCCGGCGTGGATGAGAGCTGCGACCAGGTGGTTGGCCTGCTGGGCCGAGCCGCAGCTCACGTCCACCGTGGTCGCCGCGACCCGGTGGTCCAGTCCGGTGGACAGCCACGCGTTGCGGGTCACGTTGAGGCCCTGCTCGCCGACCTGGGTCACGCAGCCGCCGATGATCTGGTCGACGTCCGCGGGTGCGACGCCGGTGCGCTCCAGCACGGCCAGCAGCACGTGGCGCAGCAGGACCGCGGCGTGGACGCCGCTGAGCGCGCCCCGGCGGCGGCCGATCGGGGTGCGGACCGCCTCGACGACGACCGGGTCGCGGTCGGGCGGGGTCACCGGGGCACCAACCGCACCGGCAGGCTGGTCCGGCCGCGCAGCACCAGGCTGCGGGTCAGCACCGGCTCCCCGGCCGGCTCCACCCGGATCGCGGCGGCGAACAGCTCGTGCAGCACCGCCGCGACCTCGGCGGTGGCCAGCCGCGCCCCGAGGCAGAAGTGCGGGCCCGCGCCGAAGCCGACGTGGTCGTTGGGGCGGCGGTCCGGCCGGAACTCGTCCGGCTGGTCGAACCGGCGGCCGTCGCGGTTGGCCGCGCCCCAGACCAGCAGCACCCGGGCGTCGGCGGGCAGCGTGCGGCCGTGCAGCTCCACCGGCTCGCGGGTGCCCCGCCACAGCGCCTGCACCGGGGTGTCGTAGCGGATCGCCTCGTCCACGGCGGTCGGCACCAGGCCCGGGTCGTCGCGGATGCGGTCCTGCAACCCGGGGAAACGCAGCAGCGCGGCCATCAGGTTGGTCAGCAGGTTCGTGGTGGTCTCGATGCCGGCGACGAGCAGGAACGCGCAGAACGCCAGCAGCTCCTGCTCGGACACCCCGGCGGAACGGGCGGTGGCGATCGCGTCGAACAGGTTCGCCCGGCCGGGCGTGGCGCGGCGGAGCTGACGGCTGAAGTAGCGGAACATCTCGATCCCCCGGCCCACCCGGGGCGGCCCGGACGCCTGGTCGAGGTCCTTGGTGATGACAGTGGACCAGTCCCGGAACTCCTCGTGCATGTCCGCCGGCACGCCGAGCAGGTCGGCGAGCACGAGCACCGGCAGCGGCTCGGCCAGGTCGGTGAAGAAGTCCCCGCACCCGGCCTCGCTGCGTTCCCGCAGCACCCGTACGCGCTCGCGGGCCAGCGCGCGGATCCGGGGCGTCGCCGCGGTCACCGAGGCGGGGGTGAAGGCGCCGGCCACGGCGCGCCGGAAGATCTGGTGCTCGGGCGGATCGGTGGCGATGAGCACCCGCACCGATGGCGCGCCGATGCGGTAGCTGACGCCGGTCTGCGGGCCGCCGGCGACCGCGAAGTCCGGGCTCATGCCGATCTTCGAGGAGAACCGGGCCGGGTCGCGGGCGATGGCCACCACGTCGTCGTACCGGGTCACCATCCACACGTCGTACTCGGGCAGGTAGCTGACCGGGTCGTGGTCGCGCAGCCGCGCGTAGGCCGGGTACGGGTCGGCCAGGACGGCGGGGTCGAACGGGTCGAACAGTCGCGCCGACTCCCGTGCGCTCGCGGTCATCCGCAGCCTCCCGCCGTGTCGGTGTCGTACGCCCCGATCCGCCGGGCCGCGCCGGCCGGGGCGGGCCGCCGCACCGGGGTGGGGTGTTCCAGCTCGGCGACGAAGTCGTCCACCCGGTCCAGGCCCCAGAACCGGTGTCGGCCGATCCGGAAGTACGGGATGCCGAAGATGTCGTCGTGGTACGCCTGCTCCAGGCAGTCGACCGCCTCGGCCCGGATCAGCGGGTCGTCGGTGGCCCGGGCCGCCGGTCCGGGGTCGAGCCCGGCCTCCCGGGCGATGCGCTCGACCGCCTCGACGGTGCAGATGTCCTCGCCGCGCTCCCAGCGGGCCGCGCACGCCGCCTCGTAGAACTGCCGGGCCCGGCCGGCGCGGCGGGCAGCCAGCCAGGCCAGGTGCGGCAGCTCCCACCACGGGTCGTCGTCGATCGGCCAGCGCATCGGCACGCCGACGCGGGCCGCCTGCCGTTTCGTGTCGTGCAGGATGTAGAGGTGCTTCGCCTTGCTCATCGGGGCGTAGTGCAGCTCCGCGCCACGCTCCCGCAGCGCCGCCTCGGTGACCGCGTCCGGGTTCCAGAACGGCACGAAGGTGACCCGGTCGTCCAGGTCCGGTACCCGCCGGCGCAGGACGGTGATCGCCAGCCAGCTGAACGGGCTGCGGAAGGAGAAGTGCACGCGCGGCTGTGTCCTCGGTGTCATCGGGCCGGCCTCTCCGCGTCGGTGCCGTACCTGGCGAACCGGTCGATCGACCGGCCGAGCCGGTGGGCGTGCCGCCGGTGGCAGAAGTGGTCGTAGTCGGGTTCGCAGGCGAGCAGGCCCAGCGGCAGCCGGTCGGTGAGCGCCCGCAGGTGGTCCCGGTTGAGCCCGGGGTCGCGTTCACCGCCGACCACCAGCACCGGGATCTCCACCGTCTGCACCGGCAGGTGGCCGCTGGCCAGGTACTGCTCGAAGACCGCCAGGAACGCGCTCGGGCCGGTGCGCTCCCACGCCCGTTCGAGCATCGACTCGAGGATGTCGGGTTCCAGTGACGTCTTGCGGGCGGTCAGCCGCGAGCGCAGCCCGTCGCTGATCTGGCGCTGGAAGATCCGCCGCGACCTGTCGAACGCGCGCCAGGTCACCGGCGCGTCGTGCGGCCGGTAGAACGGCGTGGTCAGCACCGCCGAGCGGGCCGGCGGCTGCGGGCTGGTGGCCAGCAGCTCCAGGATCGCGTTGGCGCCGAAGGAGTGCCCGACCAGGACGGTCGGTGGCGCGGGCAGCTTCGACAGCCCGGCCGCCACCCACTCCCCCGGCCGCCCGGCGTACCGCCAGGAGTAGTCGTTGCCGGCGTGCCAGGGCACGCACATCGCCAGCGTCCGCCACTGCGGGCCGAGGCTGCGGGCGAGCGCGGTCCAGCCCCGGCAGTCGTCCTCCATGCCGTGCACGAACACCGCGACCGGGCCGTCGCCGTCGGCCGCAGTGGCGTCCCGATCGTCGGCGGTGAGGCCGTGCAGTCGCGGTGGGATCATCGCCGGCTCCGGCCCCGGACCACCGCGGCGCCGACGCCGCCCTCCGGCGTCCGCGCCACGAGCAGCGCGTACGCGCCGTCGCGGCCCGGGTCGGCGCGGTGCCGGGCGAGCACCGCGGCCAGTTCCCAGGCCCCGGTCGCCGCCTGGCAGTCCCCTACCACGTCGTCGACGTGCAGCCGTTCGGCCGGCGAGCGCCCGCCGAGCCCGTCGTCCACCGCCGACCAGACCTCGGCGTCGTCGCGCGCGTCGCCGCGCCGGCCGCAGGCGACAGTGGTCACGTCCGCGCCGTCCACGCCGGCCTCGGCCAGCGTCGCCCGGACGAGTGCGGAGAGCGCGGCGGGCCGGGACTGGCCGGCCGGGCAGAAGCCGACCCGCACGGCGAGGACGGCGCCGTCGGCCGGCCCGTCCGGTTCGCGGCGCAACACGAACGCGGCGCCGCCCTCCCCGGCGACGGTCCCGCCGGTGCGCCGCACGGTCCAGGCGGCGTGCGGGGTGAACTCCTCCACCGTGGCGGCGAGCAGCACGTCCGCACGGCCCCGCCGGAACAGGTTCGCGCTGTAGCGCAGCCCGGTCAGGAAGGCCAGCGGTCCTCCGGCGACGGTGGCGTTCGGGCCGTGCAGCTTGTACCAGATGGCCGACTGACCGGCCGCGCAGTTCATCACGGTGTTCGGGAACAGCGCCGGGTTCACCAGGTACGGCGGCTGCTGGGTGAACGTCTCCGCGGCGTAGTCCACGCTCGACTTGACGCTGCCGGCGGTGGTGCCGGTGACGATGCCGATCCGGTCCCGGTTGTCGTCGGTCACCACCAGCCCGGCGTCCTCGATCGCGCGGCCGCAGGCGACCACGGTCAGCGAGGTGCGCCGGTCGAAGAAGGCGGTGCCGCGGCGGCGCAGGTGCGCCTTGACGTCGAAGCCGACCAGGGCGTACGCCCGCGCGTCCGGTAGTTCGTCGGCGTACATGCCGGCGACCGGCACCGGCTGCGGCGCGGCGCCGAGCGCCGTGGCGAGCGCCTCCGGGCCGTCCGCGGCCGGGCCCACGACGCCCCAGCCGGCGATCGTCAACGCGGTCACGACGGCGCCCCGAGCAGGACGATGGCGTTGTTGCCGCCGAACGCGAAGCCGTTGTTCTGAGCCACCCGTACCGGCGCCGGGCGGGCCCGGTTCGGGATCGGGTCGAGCCACGACATGGCCGGGTCCGGCGACGCCCAGTTCACCGTCGGCGGCAGGAACCCCCGGGCGATGGCGACGGCGGACGCGATCGCGCCGAACGCGCTCGCCGCGCCCATGGTGTGGCCGAGCATCGACTTGATCGAGCTGACCGGCGGCACCTTCCCGTCGAACGCCTCGAACAGCGCCTCCGCCTCGGTGGCGTCGTTGGCGGCGGTGCCGGTGCCGTGCGCGCAGACGTAGTCGACGTCCGACGGGCTGATCCCCGCGTTGTCGAAGGCCAGGCGCATGCACGCGGCGATGGTGGCCGCGTTCGGCGCGACCATGTGGCTGGCGTCGCAGTTCAGCGCGTAGCCGAGCACCTCGGCGTAGGGCCGGGCACCACGCGCGGCGGCGTGGTCGGCGGACTCCAGCACCAGCATCGCGCCTCCCTCCGCGGTGACCATGCCGGAGCGGTTCAGGTCGAACGGCGCGCAGGCGGTCTCGGCGACGGCACCGAGCCGCACGAACCCGGCGTGCGCCCACCGGCACACCGAGTCGGCGCCGCCGGTGAGCATCACCTCGGCGTCGCCCGCGGCGATCGCGTCGTACGCGTAGCCGATGGCGTAGTTGCTCGCCGAGCAGGCGGTCGCCAGCGTCACCGACTCACCCGTCACGCCCAGCTCCTCGTTCACGGCGAAGGCCAGCCGCCCGGCCGGCAACCCCGCCAGCAGCGCCGGATCCACGGCGGCGAACCCGGCGTCGACCACCCGCCGGCCGAACTCCTCGGTCAGCTTCGACTCACCGCTGGTGGTGCCGACCACCACGCCGACCCGGTCCGGTGCCAGCGCACCGGCGTCGAGCGCCGCGTCCAGGCCGGCGTCACGCACCGCGAGCCGGGCCGCGGCGGCCGCGAACAGGGACGAGCGGCCCCACGCCGCGACGTCGAGCCGGCGCAGCAGGTCCGCCGGGACGAAGTCGCGGACCTCACCGGCCATGGTGCGCGGGAAGCCGGTGGTGTCGAAGCTGCGGATCGGCCCGACACCCACGCGCCCCTCGCGCAGCCCCTGCTCGAAGGCGCGGGCCCCGATGCCGATGTTGGAGACCGGCCCGACGCCGGTGATCACGACACGGTTCATCGCACTAGCTGTCCCAGCCCGCGTAGGTGGCGGTGATCTCGTACACCGCCTTGAGGTTCTCCATCCCCGCCAGCTCCCGCTGCGGGATCTCCACCTTGTAGCGCTTCTCGATCCGCGCCAGCATCTCGATCGCCCGCAGCGAGTCGGCCTCGTACTCGTCCTGGAAGTCGGCGGTGTCCGTCAGCTCCGACGGCTCGACCTCGAGCACCTCCGCGACCAGCTCGCGCAGCTCCTCGAGGTGGGTTTGCTTGTCCGACATGACACTGTTCCTCTCCTGGTACGACGGTCGGTCGGGCACGGCACGGGCGTCACAGGACGATCCCGCCGTCGACGTGGAAGACCTGGGCGGTGATGTACGACGCGGCGGGCGACAGCAGGAAGGCCACCAGCGGCGCCACGTCGTCCGGTACGCCGAAGCGCCCCAGCGGGATGGCGGCGAGCGCCTTGGCGCGCGACTTCGACGGCAGCACCGAGGTCATGTCGGTGTCGATGAACCCGGGCGCGACCACGTTGGCCCGCGACCCGTAGGGCGCCATCTCCTTGGCCAGCGAGCGGGTCAGGCCGATGATGCCGGCCTTCGCCGCCGCGTAGTTGGTCTGACCGGCGTTGCCGTACACACCGGCGACCGAGGAGATGTTGACGATGTCACCGGCCCGCCGCTTGAGGAAGTGGAACCCGACGGTGCGGCACAGGTTCCAGGTGCCGGTGAGGTTGACGTCCAGCACGTCCCGCCACTGGTCGGCGCGCATCAGCACGGCCGGGGCGTCCCGGGTGATGCCGGCGTTGTTCACCAGCCCGGTCAGCGGGCCGATCTTCTTCTCCGCCAGCGCCACCAGGTCCTCGACGGCGTCCGGGTCGGACACGTCGCAGGACTGGAACAGGCAGCGCACGCCGTGGGCGGCGACCTCCGCCTCGGCCGCCTCGGCGTCCTCGCCGTCGCGCCGGTAGCAGCCGGTGACGTCGTAGCCCAGACCGGCCAGGTGCACCGCGACGGCGCGGCCGATGCCCCGGGAGGCGCCGGTGACCAGGACGTGCCCGGCGGGCTCGGAGCCGCTCATGCCGGCGTACCCCCTTCCCCGGCGCCCGGCCGGAACTCGACGTAGGCGAACCCGCCCGGCAGCGCCACCGGCGCGGCCGGATGCACGGCCCGCAGGCCGGCCACCGCCCCCAGCGCCGCCAGTTGCGCGGCGGTGCGCTGGCGGCCGGCGAAGAGGGTCAGCATCTTCAGGTCGGCGGCGACCGACCACCGGTCCGGTTCGCCGGCCGGGATGTCCTCCACCACGAGCACCCGGCGGCTCACCGCGGCGCAGCGGCGCAGGATCGCCGCGGCGGTCGCGTCGTCCCAGTCGTGCAGGATGTCGAACAGCAGGTGGGTGTCGCCCTCGGGCACGGCGTCGAGGAAGCTGCCGGCGACCACGTCGCACCGGTCGGCCAGGCCCGCCTCCCGCACCGCGGCGCGCGCCCCGGCCGCCGGCCCGGGCAGGTCGAACACGGTGCCGCGCAGACCGGGGTGGGCGCCCAGGACGGCGATCATCGTGGCGCCGCGACCGCCGCCCACGTCGACCAGGTGCCGAGTGCCGTGCCAGGGCACCACGGCGGCCAGGTCGGCGGCGACGCGCCGGGACTTGCCGGCCATCAGCGCGTCGAAGGCGTCACCGCGGGCCGGGTCGGCGGCCAGGTCGTCCCAGAAGGAGCGGCCGTGGACCCGGTCGTAGCCGGGTTCGCCGGTGCGCACCGCGTGCAGCAGCCCGGCCAGCGCCAGGTCCATCCGCCCGCCCGGCCCGTCCAGGTCCAGCCAGGCCCGCAGGCCCGACGGGTGGGCGGTGGCGAGCATCCGGCCGGCCGGGGTGACCGCGTACGTGCCCGGCTCGGGCTCGGTGTAGAGGCCGAGCTGGACCAGGTAGCGCAGGAGCCGGCCGAGCGCGTCCGGGTCGGCTCCGCCGGCCCGGGCGAGTGCCTTGAGCCCGGTGTGACCGTCGGCGATGTGGTCGGACAGCCGCAGCGTGGCGGCGACCCGCACGGCGAAGGGCGGGAGCATCTCGAGCATCGCCGAGATGTCGGCGCGACGGGCCACCATGGTCAGCGGTCCGCCGTGTACAGCCGGCCCCGCGACCAGACCCGCGGCACGCCGCCCCAGCGCATCGCGGAGGCGGCGTCGGGGAAGAAGCCGCGTCCGGGGTGGTTGGCGCTGGTGTTGCAGAGCACCGGGATGCCGGAGTGCCGCTCGTACGCGGTGAGCAGTTCGAACAGCAGCGGATGGGCCGGACCGACGGTCTGCAGCCGGGCGCTGCCGTCGGCGTGCACCACCGCCGGCACGCGGTCCCGCCACCCGGGCCGGATGTGGTGCTCGAAGAGCATGTACGGGTCGGGGGTGCCGGGGTCGAACACCTCCGGCGCCCGATCCTCCAGGCAGATCGGCGCCACCGGCCGGTACGACTCGCGCAGCTTGATCTCGTTGAGCCGGTCCTTCATCGCCGGGTCGTGCGCCGGGGCGATGATGCTGCGGTGGCCCAGGGCGCGCGGGCCCAGCTCGGCCCGGCCGTCGACCACCACGACCGGTTCGCCGGTGCGGTGCAGCAGCTCGGCGAGTTCGGCGACGCTGCACGGGCGGCCGGTCCAGCCGGGCGGGACCGTCGAGTCGACGAGGTCCGGGCCGTCGAACACCGACCAGCGCAGCGCGGCGCGGCCGGTGCGGCGGAACAGCTCCGCGCAGGCGGTGCCGATGGCCGAGCCGGCGTCGTTCGGGAACGGCGGCACCCACACGTCGCTGAAGTCGCCGCTGGCCCGCAGCCCGGAGTTCCACTTGATGTTCAGCGCGCAGCCGCCGGACAGGCAGAGCGGCTCGCCGGCCCGCACGTACGCGGCGCCCGGGCCGGTACGCAGCCCGCGCAGCAGCAGCCGGAACAGGAACTCCTGGAACGAGGCGAGGATCGCCGCGTCCGAGAGCCCGAGCGGCGCGAGCCGGCGCCGCGCCTGGTGACTCCAGAGGAACGCGCCGGTGATGCCGATCGGCAGCATCGACTCGGCCAGCTCGGTCATCACCGTGATCGCCTCCTCGCTGGCCGGGGCCAGTGAGGCGTACGCCATCGCCTTGCCGGAGACCGGCAGCAGCGCCTCCAGCTGGGCGAAGTCGCCCAGCCCGCCGAGCCGGCGGCGCTCGTCGGCGGGGACGCCGAACGGCGGGAACAGCGAGGCGAAGATCGGGTAGAGGGCACCGACGATCGGGACCACCACGCCGAGCGAGTGCAGCGCGGGCGTGGCCGGGTCGAACCGGTAGAGGGTGGCGGGCATGCCGCCGTCCCACACCAGGATCAGCGCGGCCCGGTCCGCCGCCGCGTACGGGCTGGTGCTGTAACCGGCGAACGCGTGGCCGGTGGCGTGCGGGTAGCTGGAGTAGTCGAAGGTCTTCGAGCCCAGCGGCAGGCCGCTGCCGGTGGTGCGCGGGTGGGCCGGCAGCGGGTTGCCGGGCTCGGCGATGACCGCGTAGCCGGCCAGGTCGATCATCTGCCGCCCGCCGTCGGGCAGCTCGATCTCCGCCGCGGTACGCCCGTCGCCGGACTGCACCCAGCCGTCGACGCTGATCGCGTCGATGTCGCCGATGCCCAGGCCGTGGCGTTCCAGCTCGGCCACCACGCCGCTCAGGTCGGTGAGGCGGGCGTGGCGGCGGCGGTTGCCGACCTTCTCCTCCTCGACCGACCAGAGCAGACGGTCGCCCCGGATGAGGGCGTGCGCGCCGTCGTGGGTCAGTTTCAGCCCGCAGATGACCTCGTCGTGCTCGGACAAGTCCGCACCTCCACCGATCGTTGCCAGCCCTCGCACGGTCCGTGGTGGACCGTCACTCCGTCGTGGCGGCCAGCGGCTCGGCGTCCTTGCTCTCCAGCTGCCGCACCACGTGGTTCTCGATGTCGGCGGCGGTACGGATGTTCTGCACGCTCTGCTCGTCGATCGGCGGCAGGTCGAACTCGTCCTCCAGGGCGAAGGCGAGCTCCAGGAGGGCCAGGGAGTGGTACTCCAGGTCCTCGACGAGGAGCACCTCGTCCTGGTCGCCCTTCTCCGGGTTGGGGGCCAGTTCGAGGACCAGCTCCCGCACCCGCTTCCGCGTCTGCTGCTCATTCGGAATCGGCACGGGGGCACCGTAACCCCGCCCCGAGCGCCCCCGGAAGCGTGCGCGAACTCGACCGCGGACACCCTCCGGAGGCGGGCTCAGAGGCGCTCGTAGAGCACGTCGTCGGACCACACGTACCGGGTGCGGCCCCAGGACATGGCGGTGCCCGGGTCGGGGAAGAAACCGCGTCCCGGCAGGTTCGCGCTGGTGTTGCAGAGCACCGGTACGCCGCTGAGGCGCTCGTAGGCGCGCAGCAGGTCGTGGACCACCCGGTTGCCGGCGTCGACGGTCTGCAGCCGGGCGCTGCCGTCGACGTGCACCACCGCCGGGATGCGTTCCACCCAGCCGGCCCGGACGTCGTGGTCGAAGAGCATGTACGGGTCGCGGGTGCCGGGCGCGAACACCTCCGGCGCCCGCTCCTCCAGGCAGATCGGCGCCACCGGCCGGTACCACTCCCGGCCCTTGATCTCGTTGAGCCGCTGCTGCATGTCCCGGCTGGTGGCGGGCGCGATGAGGCTGCGGTGCCCGAGCGCGCGCGGGCCCAGCTCGGCCCGGCCGGTGAGCACGACGACCACCTCGCCGCGTTCGTGCAGCAGCGCGGCGAGGTCCTCGACCGGGCACGGCCGCGACGTCCAGCCCGGCGGCACCACGCCGTCCCAGCGCAGTTCCGGCCCGGCGAACTCGCTCCACCGCAGGCCGGTACGCCCGGTCGTGCGGGCCATCTCGGCGCACGCGGCGCCGATCGCCGAACCGGCGTCGTTGGGGAACGGCGGCACCCACACCCGCGGGAAGTGCCCGCTGCTCCGCAGGCCGGAGTTCCACTTGATGTTCAGCGCGCAGCCGCCGGACAGGCACAGCGGCAACGCCCGCAGCTCCGGGTGCCGGTCGAGCATCGCCACCATGCCGGTGACCAGGGCCCGGAACAGGTACTCCTGGAACGAGGCCAGCAGCTCGGCGTCGGTGGCGCCGAGGCCCCGGGCGAGCTGGAGCACCCGCTGGCTCCACTGGAACGAGCGCATCGGCGTGTCGACCGCGCCGAACTGCGCGGTGACGGCGCCCATCACGTCGATCACCGCCTCCACCGGTTTGCCCAGCCCGGCGTACGCCATCGCCTTGCCGGAGACCGGGAGCAGCGCCTCCATCCCGAACCGGCGGTCCGGGTCGGCGCTGCGCCGGTCGACCCGGAACGGATCGAAGTGCGAGGCGAAGATCGGGTACAGGCCGCCGATGAACTCGTTGACCCGGCCGACGCCGCGTACCCGGGGCCCGTCCGGTTCGACCAGGTAGAGGAAGGGCGGCATCCCGCCGTCCCAGACCAGGCCGAGCGCCGGCTCGCCGCGCTGCGCGAACGGGCTGGTGCTGTAGCTCGCGAACAGGTGCCCGGTGGCGTGGGTGTAGCTGGTGAAACCGGCCGGGCCGAACCGCTGCGGCAGCGGGCCGTGCCGCGCGTCCAGGGGCCGCGCCGCGTCGGTCACCGGGTCCTCGTAACCGGCCACGTCCAGCGGGTGCGGGCGCGCACCGTCGAGCAGCCACACGTACGAGGTGCCGTCGCGGTCCCGGGCCCAGCCGTCGACTGCCACGCCGGTCAGCTCGCCCGCCGACAGGCCGTGCCGGCGCAGTTCGTCGTGGATCACGTCGATGTCGTGCAGTTCCGAGTGGCGGTTGTGGTTGCCGAGCTTCTCCGCCTCGGTGGAGAACAGCAGCCGACCGTCGTCGATCACGGCCACCGCGCCGTCGTGCGTGACCTTCAGTCCGCAGATCAGGGATCGTCCAGGCACCTTCGCAGCCTCCTCGCCGGGTCCGTTCAACTGGGCAGAATGCCCAGTTGCCCGCACCTGACCGGGCAGGCGTGCCAGGGACATCGCGCCCACGTCACACGTCGAGCGCATGCTCGCGCCGGGCCGGCCGGCGCCGCAAGCGTGCCCGCCGGCCGGCTCGCGCGGGCCTGCCGCCGTCGCGTGGCACCGCGTTACGCTCCGCCCACCCGTGCCCAGGAGGTCCCCGATGGACGGACAGGATCGCGCCGCGGCGGCAGGCTCGCCGCTGACCGACTGGGTGCACCGGCCGCGCCCGGACGCGGCGGTCCGCTTCGCCGGACCCGGCGACGGGTGGGACGAGTGGAGCTACGAGCGGCTCGCCGAGGGCGCCCGCCGGGTCGCCGCCGGGCTGCGCTCGGCCGGGACCGCCGACGGCGACACGGTGGTGATCGTGGAGCCCACCGGGCCCCGGTTCATCCAGCTCTACTTCGGTGCGATGGTCGCCGGCGCGGTGCCGGTGCCGACCGCGCCGCCCGCGTTCGGCCAGGACCTGACCGGCTACGCGCGGGCGCTGGCCCACCTGGTCGGCCGGGCCGCCCCGCGGATGGTGGTGACGTCCGCCGCGCTGGCCGGGCAGCTCGCCGGGCTGGTGCCGCCACCGGTGCCGGTGCGGGTCGACGACGACGTGATCGCCACCGCCGACCCGGGCCCGTGGCCGGGCTGGGCCCCGGCCCAGCTGGCGATGCTCCAGTTCACCTCCGGCTCGACCCGGGCGCCGCGCGGGGTCCGGGTGCCGGTGCCGGCGCTGGAGGCCAACGTGGCCGCCATCGCGCAGTGGCTGCGGATGCGGCCGGAGGACCCGACCGCGTCGTGGCTGCCGATGCACCACGACATGGGGCTGATCGGCTGCCTCATCACGCCGGTGGTGCGGCAGAGCGACCTGTGGCTGCTCTCCCCCGAGCAGTTCGTCCGGTCCCCGCTGCGCTACCTGCGCTGCTTCGGCGTCCACGGCGCGCGGCTCACCGCGATGCCGACGTTCGGGCTGGAACACGTCGCGCGGAAGGTACGCCCGCAGGACCTGGCGGGCATGGACTTCTCCGCCTGGCGGGCGGTCATCGTCGGCGCCGAGCGGGTCGGCACCGGCGCGGTGGAGCGTTTCGTGCGGCTGCTGGCCCCGTACGGGCTGGATCCGCGCGCCGTCCTGCCCGCGTACGGGCTGGCCGAGGCGACACTCGCCGTCACCGGTCTGCCGCTGGACGAGTTGTGGACGTCGGTGCCGCTGGACCCGCGGCGGGTGGTGCTCGACGGGCCGGTGCCGCTGGCGCCGGAGGCAGGTGGCGCGCTCGTCGGATCCGGCCGCCCACTGGACGGGATCCGGGTCGCGATCGTGGACCGGGACGGCCGGGAACTGCCGGAGGACCACGTCGGCGAGATCGTGGTGGACGGTCCCTGCCTCACCGACGGCTACCACAACGAGCCGCCGGACGCCGACACCGGCCGCCGGGACGGGCCGCTGGTCACCGGCGACGCCGGGTTCCTGCACGACGGCCAGCTGTTCGTGCTGGGCCGCATCGGCGACAGCGTGAAGGTGCGCGGCCGTACGCTGCTGGCCGAGGACGTGGAGGCGGCGCTGGAGTCGGCCGGGCTGCCGCGGCACCGGCAGACCGTCCTGCTGGGCATGCGCGGGGATCGGCCGACCGCGGTGGTGGTGGTCGAGCAGGCCGACCCGCTGCGGCTGGAGGCGGCGCAGGGGCTCGTCGGCCGGGTGACCGAGGGTGCCGACCTGGTGTTCGTCCGGACCGGCGTCGGCACCATCCCGCGAACCACGAGTGGCAAGCCGAAGCGGCGTGAGCTGTGGAGAATCTTCCTGACAGGACAGCTGACCACAGCCGCCGCACACTCGGAGGATCCTTCATGACCGCACGTCCGGACGTCGTCGTCCTCGGTTCCGGTGTCACCGGTCTCAGCACCGGCATCCGGCTGGCCGAGGGAGGCGCGCGGGTGCTGATCCGTACCGCGGAACCGCCCGCGCGGACGACCTCGATGCAGGCCTCGGCGCTGGTCGGCCCGAACCTGTCACCGCCGGACGACCCGCAGCGCGCCTGGACCGACGAGACGCTGCGGGTGCTGCGCGACGAGCCGATGCCGGGCGTGACGCTGCGCGAGGGCGTACTCGCGGCCCGGCCCGCCGGTGCCACCCCGCCGTTCGTGGAGCAGACCCCGGGGTTCCGGCCGCTGGACGAGCACGAGCGCCCGGCGGGCTTCGGCACCGCGTTCACCGTCCGGCTGCCGCTCGTCGACATGCCCGTCTACCTCGCGTACCTCCAGCAGCGCTTCCTGGACGCCGGCGGCGAGCTGCGCGCCGAGCCGGTGGCCTCGCTCGACGAGGCGGCGGCGGTGGCGCCGGTGGTGGTCAACTGCACCGGGCTGGCCGCGCGGGCGCTGACCGGCGACGACGAGCTGTACCCGGTGCGCGGCCCGAAGATCGTGGTGCGCAACCCGGGGATCGAGCGGTTCTTCCTGGAGGCGCCGATGACGCCCACCTGGGCGTCCATCTTCCCGCACGGCGACCACGTGGTGCTCGGCGGCGCGCAGCGGCGCAGCGACGACACCACGCCCGACCCGGCCGAGGAGCGGGACATCGTCGCGCGGTGCGCCGCGATCGAGCCGGCCCTGGCCGGCGCCGAGGTGCTCGCGCACACCGTCGGGCTGCGCCCCGGCCGCCCGGCCCCGCGGGTGGAGGCCGAGCGTCGGGGGGACGCGCTCGTCGTGCACAACTACGGCCACGCGGGGAACGGCGTCATGCTCTCGTGGGGATGCGCCCGCGACGCCGCCGCGCTGGCGCAGGGCGGCGGGACCACCGACCGGCCTGACGAGTGAGCCGGCGCCGCCGGGCGCCGGCCTGACCGGAGGGACACCATGTCCACTGCCACCTGGGCGTCCGGCGCCGACGCGTCGGCCCTGTTCCGCACCGCCGCGGACCGGGTCCGCGCGATCGACGTGCAGCACATCCGGGACGCGCTGTACGCGCCCGGCGGCTCGTACCGGTGGCCCCGGCACCGGATCAACGAGGTGGAGCTGGAGTGGCGGCGCTGGCGGCTGCGTCACCACCTCGGACTGCGCGACGAGCCGCCGGCCTCGATCCGGCTGTACGAGCGCCTGGCCGTGTCGGCCGGGGTGCCGCCGGCCGACGTGTCACCGCTGGCCGGCGGCGGGCCGCTGGTCGACGCGACGTACGACCAGATGTTCCCGCAGGGCCCGCTGATCATCCGGGCGGTGAAGTCGCGGGTGGTGCGGCGGCCCACCGACCACGAGGTGGACGAGGAGTACGCGGCGCTGCTGCGCGAGTCCAGCGGCCGGCGCAGCGACTACCTGTCCATGCTGGACCCGTCCGGGTACTACTGGCACATGCCGGACCTGATCTCGGCGGCCACCGCGCGGGAGTGCATGAAGGACGTCGAGGTGCTGCTGGCCGCCCCGCGCGGGGAGTCGTTCGCGGGCGGGCCGCAGCCGGGCTGGGACGTCGAGCACGACGCACTGGTGAGCCGGTCGATGAACGCGTACCTGGGCGCCGGGCCGACACTCATCAAGATCCACGAGGATCCGGCGCTGGTCGCCGAGATCAGCGCCCGGATGGGCCGGCCCATGCACCCGACCCGGTGCACGTACCTGCGCTACGAGAAGGGCGACTACCTGGGCGTGCACACCGACCAGCCGACGTGCGAGGTGTCGCTGCTGTTCACCATCGCCGGCGACCCGGGGCCGATGCGCTCGTACCTCGACGAGACCGGCCACGACCCGGCCTGGCTGGACCGGTGGGTGCGGGAGGCGGGCAACTTCCCCGACGGCGGGCTGGACTTCATCTACCAGCCGCGCGAAGGGCTGGCGCTGACCGGCCGGGCGGTGCCGCACGCCCGCCTGCCGCAGGCGGAACGGGCCGTCATCGGCGCGTTGTTCTACAGCGGCCTGACCTGACCCGCGCTCCGGGCGCCCCGGACAGGGCGCCCGGACGGCGGCTCACCGGGGACGGTGACGCACCTGCGCGCCGGTGTAGCCGTGCAGCCCGGCCACACCGCCCTCCACGCCCAGCCCGCTGCACTTCAGGCCGCCGTACGGCTGGTCCGGGGTCAGTTCGGCGTGCGAGTTGACCCACACCGTGCCCGCGTCCAGTCGCGCGGCGACGTCCCAGGCGCGCTGCGGGTCCGCCGACCACACCGAGGCGCCCAGCCCGTACGGGCCGGCGTTCGCGGACCGGACCGCGTCGTCGAGATCGGTGTACGGCACCACGGGCAGCACCGGCCCGAACTGCTCCTGCGTCACGACCGCCAGGTCGTCGGTGGCGCCGGCGAGCACGGTGGGTGCGTAGAACCGTCCCGGGCCGGGCAGCGGCGCGCCGCCGGCCGCGACCCGCGCTCCCCCGGCGGTGGCCGCCTCGACCAGCGCGGTGATCCGGCGCAGCTGCGCCCCGGTGGTGAGCGGCCCCAGCTCGGTGCCCTTCACCGCGCCGTCGCCGACCCGGGTGGCCCGGGCCCGGTCGGCCAGCGCGTCGACCACGCGACCGTGGCGCGACGCCGGCACGTACAGCCGTTTCACCAGCATGCACGCCTGCCCGCTGTTGGCGAACGCCTCCCAGAACAGCTTCTCGGCGATCGCGTCCGGGTCGGCGTCGTCGAGCAGGATCGCCGGGTCGTTGCCGCCGAGTTCGAGGGTGACCCGCTTGAGCCCGGCGCCGGCGGAGGCGGCGACCCGGCGCCCGGCGGCCACCGACCCGGTGAACGACACGTGCGCCGGCACCGGATGCGCGACCATCGCCGCGCCGAGGTCGTCCCCGCCGGACACGACGTTCACCACGCCGGGCGGGAACAGCGGCGCCAGCAGCCGCCCCAGTTCCAGCACGGCCAGCGGCGCGTACGGCGAGGGCTTGAGCACGACCGTGTTGCCGGCCCGCAGCGCCGGGGCCAGCTTGGCCGCGGCGATCGCGACCGGGAAGTTCCACGGGGTGATCGCGGCGACCACGCCCAGCGGACGACGGGCCAGCTCGACGTGCCCGCGCCGGTCGTCGCGCAGCAGCTCGGCACCGAGGTCGAGTCCGGCGTGGTAGCGCAGCGCGCCGGCCGCGCCGTACGCCTCGGCGATCGCCATCGCCGTCGGCTTGCCCTGCTCGGCGGTGACCAGCGCGCCCAGGCGGGACGCGGCCCGCGACACCTCCTTCGCGGCGGCGAGCAGCGCGGCACGCCGGGCCTCGTCGTCGGCGGCCCAGCCGCCGGCGGCGGCGAGCGCCGCGTCCATCGCCCGGTCGAGCTGCCGGCCGGAACAGACCGGGGCGGCGCCCAGCGGCGCGCCGGTGGCCGGGTTGTCGACCGGGAGGACGGCGGCCGCCTCCTCGGCCACGCCGCCGATCGTCATCGCCGGGGCGTGCTCAGCGGTCGCGGTCATGGTGGCGTCCTCCGTCACATGCGGCCCGCGCGGCGGGCGTCCTCGATCGATGGGTAGACGGGCCGGAAGCCCAGGTCCCGGCGGGCGGCGGTGGTGTCCACGACGCAGCCCAGCGGACCGCCCTCCTCCGCGTCGCCGGCTCCGGCGCCGCGCGCGGTGAACTCCTCGGCCAGCGGGCGCAGCAACGCCGCCGGGGCCGGCTCGTCGTCGGCCAGGTTGTACGTGTGCCCGGCCGCGGCCGGGCTGCGCAGCGCGGCGAAGATGCCGGCCCGCACGTCGGCGTGGTGCACCAGGTGCAGCCGCTCGTCGTCCGGCCGGTGCGCGGCCCAGCTCAGCGCGTCGGCGAGATGCGGGTCGCCCTCGCCGTAGGTGAACGCGACACGCAGCACGCACACCTCCAGCTCCCCGCCGGTGAACTGGCGCAGCGCCGCCTCCGCGCCGAGCTTCGCGGCCGGGAACGACGACTCCGGCGACTCCAGCAGCGGGCCGTCCTCGCGTACCGGCCGGTCGCCGGCGGGCGCGTAGACGAGGTAGCTGCTCATCTGCACGAACCGGCGCACCCCGGCGTCGAGCGCGGCGCGGGCCAGTGCCGCGGTCGCGGTCCGGTTCACCTCCTCGGCGCCCGGCCCGTCCAGGCCGACGAACGCGGACGCGATGTGCACCACCGCGTCGACCCCCTCGACCGCGCTGCGGCACACCGCCGGGTCGCGCAGGTCGCCGGTGACGAGCCGGCCGCCGCCCGGCCCCGGGCCGGGGCCCCACACCAGCAGGCGCGCCTCGCCGCCGAGCCGCTTGAGGTGGGGCAGCAGCCGGGCACCGACCCGGCCGGTCGCGCCGGTGAGCAGGATCCGGCCGAGCGGCGCCGGCTCGGCGTCGACGGTCTCCACTGGTACGCGCATGGCTGTCGCCTCTCTGCGAGGTGGCCGCGCGAACAGGTACGGGCGTACGCGGCCGGGATCCGTCCTATGCGGCCGCGCGCAGCGGCCGGCGCTCCTCGGCCAGCCGCTCCAGCAGCTCGATGCCCCGTTCCACGCCGGGCATCCCGGCCATCTCCGCCTGGAGCCGGGCGGCGTTGCGCCGGTAGAGGTCGTCGTCCAGGGTGGCGCGCACCGCGTCGCGGATGCGTTCCGGCGTGGCCGCGGCCTCGTCGAGGCGGATCGCCACCCCGGCCGCGCTGAGCCGGTGGGCGTGGTACGGCTGGTCGACGGCGACCGGGACGACCACCATCGGCAGGCCGTGCCGCAGCGCGCCGACTGTGGTCAGGTAACCGGCGTGGTGCAGCACCACGGCGGTGCGGCGCAGCACCTCGTCCTGCGGGATGTACGTGGCCAGCCGCACGTTCGGCGCGTCGATGCCGGTGGCGGCGAGGTCGACGCCGGAGCCGAGCGTCATGACCACGTCGACGTCCTCGTCGCGCAGGCCCCGCGCGGCGGCGCGGAACAGGTGCGGCGTCTGGTTGAACGCGGTGCCCATGGTCATGTAGATCAGCGGCCGTGTGGCCGTGGCGGTGAGCCAGTCCGGCACCGGGCCGTCCACCTGGTACAGCGGCGGCATGATCGGGTGCACCACCTCGTCCTCGGCCCGTCCGCCGAACCACAGCAGCGGGTCGTCGGACAGCGGCTGCATGCTCGGCAGGTACGCGTCGAGGTAGAGGTACGGGTAGAGCCGCGCCATGCCCGGGTCGGCGGGCAGCCCGAGGCGGGTGCGGGCCTGGCTCCAGCCCGCGCCCATCGTCTGCGCCGTGACCGCCCGGGGCAGGCGCGGGAGCTGGCCGAGCGCCGCGTAGGGCACGCCCACCGCGTCGGCGGCGAGCGGCCCGGCCCACTCCAGCGACTCGTGCAGCAGCACGTCGGCGCGGGTGTCCCGGAGCACCTCGACGACGCCGGGGATGAGCGCGGCGGTGGCCAGGGCCATCAGCCGCAGCCGCCGGCGCTCGTCGTCGAACGCCGACGTCCTCGGCCCGTCGGCCAGCCACGCCGGGCCGACCTCCACCACGTCCAGCCCGGCCCGGGTCACCCAGGGGCCGAGACCCCGTCCGGTGACCACCGTGACGTCGTGCCCGGCGGTGCGGGCGGCGAGCGCGAGCGGGGCGATCGCATGGAAGTGCCCGACCGCGGGCTGGCAGGTCACCACGACTTTCATGAGGGCCATCCACCTCCGGATAATGGGTGACGGAGCCCTGGCCCCCGGTATTCTCGCCCAGCCGATCCGCAGGCACCACAGTCGACGGAGGCCACCGATGACCACCTCCTCCCCGCCCGGAATCGCGGCGGACTTCCTCGCCACCGTCACCGGCGCCGCGTACGCCGACGACCCGTACCCGTTCCTGCGCCGGCTGCGCGACGAGGCGCCCGCGGTACGCACCAACGCGGGCATCTGGCTGGTGTCCCGGTACGACGACGTCCGCGCCGGGCTGCGCGACCCGCGACTGAGCTGCGACCTGGGCCGGCTCACCGCGTACGACGAGTACTTCCGTACCCGGGGCATCGACACCCGGTTCCCGCTGCCGCTCAACGCGCTCGACGCGCCGGACCATCCGCGCATCCGCTCGGCGATGAGTCACGAGTTCGTGCCGCAGGCGGTGGACGCCATGCGCCCGGCGATCGACGCGGCCGTCGCCGAGGTGGTGGGCGCGCTGCCGGACCGGGGCGAGATCGACCTCGTCGCCGACGTCGCGTACCCGGTGCCGATCGCGGTGATCGGACGCCTGTTCGGGCTGCCCCGGGCGGACTGGCCGCTGCTGGAGCGGTGGTCCCGCGCGTTCGGCGCCGCCTCCGACCCGGACGCGCTGCTCAGCGACGCGCAGCGGGACGCGGCGGCCGAGGCGACGCGGGAGGCGGGCGACTACTTCGGCCGGCTGCTGACCCGCCGCCGGCGCGAGCCGACCGGCGACCTGATGAGCAGGTGGCTGGCCGCGCAGCGCGCCGAGCGGACGATGACGCTCGCCGAGCTGCTGGTGAACGGCGTCTTCCTGCTCATCGTCGGGCACCACAACACGGTGAGCCTGATCGGCAACGGGATGCTGGCGCTGCTGCGGCACCCGGAGCAGCTCGACCGGCTCAGCGCCGACCCGGCGCTGACGACGGGCGCGGTGGACGAGCTGCTGCGCTACGACAGCCCGGTGCAGACCGCGACCCGGGTCACCACCGGGGAGCACCGGGTCGGCGACGTCACGATCCCGGCCGGGCAGCCGGTGATGCTGCTCGTCGGCTCCGCCAACCGGGACGAGCGGGCTTTCCCCGACCCGGACCGGCTCGACGTGGAGCGGCCCGGCGCGAACCGCAACCTCGGCCTCGGGCGGGGCGCGCACGCCTGCGTGGGCGGCTACCTGGCGCGGATGGAGACGGCCGCGACGCTCACCGCGCTGCTGCGCGCCCGGCCGGGGCTGGCGCTCGCCGGTGCGCCGCGCCGGGCGGTGCCGAGCTTCAGCCTGCGGGCGCTGACCGCGCTGCCGCTGCGCGTCGACCGGGCGCCTCACTCCTCCCGGTAGCCGCGCGACGCGACCTCGGCGACCAGGTCCGGCAGTACGGCCAGGGACGGGCAGCGCGCCTGGTCGCCGGTCTCGGCCAGCTCCGCCACGGCACCGGCGACGGCCGCCACGACAGTGGTCACCAGGTCGTCGCCGACGTCCCGGAACGCCAGGTCGTTGGTGCCGAACCGCAGACCGCTGGTCTGCCCGACCGGTCGCGGGTCGTCCGGCACCGGATTGCGGTTGGCGAGCACACCGTGCGCCTCCAGCACGTCGCAGACGTACCGGCCGGACACCGGGGCGTGCCGCAGGTCGACGAGCACCATGTGGGTGTCGGTGCCGCCGGTGAGCACCGGTACGCCCCGGCCGGCGAGGGCGTCGGCGAGCTGCCCGGCGTAGCGCACCACCCGGCCCATCGCGGCGGCGAACGCCGGCCGGGCCGCGTGGCGCAGCGCGACCGCCTTGCCGGCGATGGCACCGAAGTCGGGCGTGCCCTGGAAGCCGGGGAACACCGCCCGGTCCAGGTCGGCGGCGCGGATCCGGGACCGGGCGCCGAGCAGGGCCAGCCCGCCCCGGGGGCCGCGCAACTGCTTGTACGTGGACGTGGTCACCACGTCGCAGTGGTCGAACGGCGACGGGTGCAACCCGGTGGCGACCAGGCCGCTCACGTGGCTGACGTCGGCCATCAGCAGCGCGCCGGTCTCGTCGGCGGCGCGGCGGAACGCGGCGAAGTCGACCGCCCGGGGGCAGGCCGAGCCGCCGCAGATGAGCAGCCGGGGCCGGATCTCGCGGACCAGCGCGGCCACCTCGTCGGTGTCCACCAGTCCGTCCGGGCCGACCCGGTAGTGCCGGGCCCGCACCCGGCGGGAGACGCTCGCCGCGCCGGAGACGTGCGACAGGTGCCCGCCGTGGCTCAGTTCCAGCGACAGCACTGTGTCGTCCGGCCCGAGCAGCCCGTAGAGCACGGCCAGGTTCGCCGCCGAGCCGGACGCCGGCTGCACGTTCGCGTGCGCGGCGCCGAACAGCAGTTCGGCGCGGGCCCGGGCGAGCCGTTCCACCGCGTCGACGGTCTCGGCGCCGGAGTGGTAGCGCTGACCCGGGTACCCCTCGGCGGTGACGGCGCCGAAGCCCAGCGCACCGGCGGCCAGCACGGCCGGCAGCGTCGGGCTGGCCGCGGCGACCAGGTTGAGCTGCCGGCACCGCCGCTCCCGCTGCCGGTGGGCGAGTGCCACGAGCGCCGGGTCGGCGGCGGCCAGCCGGGCGAACCCCTCGCCCCCGGCGGCGGCGACGGCGGACAGCGCCGCGATCCGGTCGGTCGTGCCGGTGTCCGGCGCGCCGGTGAGCGCCTCGCTGGTCACGGCGTCGACGGCCAGGCCGCGGCGGCCGGCAACGACCACGCGGTACGCAGCACCTCGGCGATCAGCGCGCCCCGCTGCGGCACCAGGTAGAAGTGGTCGCCGGGGAACAGCCGGGCGGTGAACGTCCCGGTGGTCACCGACCGCCAGCCGTCCAGGGCGGCCGGGTCGACCTCCGGGTCGCGGTCGCCGGAGCAGGCCAGCACCGGGCAGGCCAGCAACGGCAGCGGCGCCGGCCGGTAGGTCTCGCTGAGCCGGTAGTCGGCCCGCAGCACCGGCAGCAGCAGCGCCCGCAACTCGTCGCTGTCGAGCACCTCCTGCCGGGTGCCGCCGGAGCGGGCCACGTCCTGCCACAGCTCGTCGCCGCTCATCAGGTGCACCGAGCGGCCCGGGTCCACCGGCGCCTGCCGGCCGGACACGACGAGCAGCACCGGCGACGGCAGGCGGCGGGCGGTCTCGAACGCGACAGCCGCGCCGAGGCTGTGCCCGAACAGGACGGTGGGCGCCGGGTCGAGACCGGCGAGCGCGTGCGACACCTCGGCGGCGAGGCGGCACAGGTCGGTCGCGGGCGGTTCGGCGATGCGCTCCTCCCGGCCCGGGTACTGCACGGCCAGCAGTTCCACCCCGCCGGGCAGGTGCCCGGCCCACTGCCGGAAGCCGCTCGCCCCGCCACCGGCGTGCGGGAAGCAGACGAGCCGCGTGGCCGGCGCGGCGGGCGCGGCGTACCGCTGGAGGCAGCGGGTCAGCGGGGTCATGCCGCCTCCGGTCCCGCGGACAGGTGCCGAGCGGACAGCACCGTGGGGGTGTCCCGCCGGACCAGGTGCATCGGCCCGAGCAGATCGAGCACGTCCTGGGTGAGCCGGCCGAGCGTGAGATGGTACTGGCCTCTGGTCATCGGATCCTCGCCGTCGGTCACCGCGTCCCACAATCCCGTCAGGGCGGTCTGGACCGCCGCGGGCCACTGTCGTGTGAAGACCTCCGCGAACGTCGGCGCGGTCGCCGGACCGACCGGCTCCGCGACGCCGTAGCTCAGGTGCGCGTCGGCCATTTCGTCGAACCCGGCCAGCCCGTCCGTCGGCGGCAGGTGCGGCCGGGGGCACCACAGCACCGGCCCGTTGCTGCTGACCAGCGTCAGCGTTCCGCCCTCGGCGCCGACGGTGATCCGGTGCCACAGGTGGGCGTGGTTGTCCGGCTCGCGCGGGTCGAGGTGGTGCTGCACCCGCAGCGTGGCCGGCACGCCGCCGAGCACACCGGCGAGGCTGTGGAACGGCGCCTCGGCCGGCGGTACGCCGGGCGGCGTGACCGGCGGGGCGAACGTCCACGGACGCAGCCGGGGCAGCGCCTCGCCGAGCACGTCGAACAGGGTGTAGAGCACCTGCACGCTGGTGGCCGCGTCGACGAACAGCAGGTCCTGCCGGGCCGCGAGGTCGCGTACCGCGGCGATGAAGCGGCGTACCGCGGCCACGTGGACGTGGTGGCTGTTGAGCCGGTACCGCACCCCGGAGGCGCGGGCCTGGCGCAGGCACTCCGCCAGTTCCCCCGGGTGCACCGGGTGCTCCTGGAGGACGTGCACGCCCCGGCGCATCAGCTCGACCGCGAGCCGGGCGCCGGGCCCGCCGGTGGGCGCGGAACCGACCACCACGCAGGCCACGTCCACGTCGCCGGGCAGGTCCGCCACCCGGGTCCACAGCGGCACGCCGTAGCGCTCGGCGCAGGCCCGGGACCGCTCGCTGCCCCGGGCGAGCACGCCGGCCAGCTCGAACGGGAACGCCGGGTCGGCGACGCCGGCCAGGTAGACCCGGCCGAACCCGGTGCCGGCGACGACCACCCGGGGCCCTGTCACAACGCGCCCTCCTCGACCGCTGACGCCGCCTCGGCGGCGGGCACGTCGAACGTCTCGAACGCGGTGAGCGCGCCGGTGCGTAGCAGCGCCTCGACCAGCCGCTCCGGGTGCAGGCCCTCGGCCGCGAAGTGCGTCCCCGGCTTCACCAGCCCGTCCAGCACCTGCCGCGCGGCCAGCGCCAGGACCGTGCCGGTGAGCGCGGACGTGTCGGTCGAGCGGGCCAGCACGGTCCGGGTGACCGGGTCGCCCGCGGCGTCCGCGCCGGACAGTTCCAGCAGCATCAACTGGTACGGCCGGCGCGAGAACATGTCCAGGTCGGCGGCGCGGGCCAGTTCGGCGGCGGCCCGGGTGAGGTCGCTCTGCCCGGCCATCGCCCCCTGGAGGCGGCCCAGTGTGGCCATCATCGCGGCGCCGCCGTCGAAGACGGAGTTCCAGCGGACCTCGTCCAGGCCGAGTCCGGCACCGAGCCGGCGCGCCTCGTAGCCGAGGTACGGGTGCACGCCGACCGGGTTGGGGAAGAACGGCACCAGCGCGTCCACCTGTGGTTCGGCGGCGCGGGCGACCGGCCGGCCGCCGATCCACACGGCGCGCGACTCCCGCTCGCGGTCGTGCAGGCTGAGCAGGTAGTCGACCGCGCCGGCCGGGGTGAGCCGGTCCATCACGCCGAGGTGGGCGACCAGGCGCCGGGGCCGGGTCACGCCCCGCGCCGCCAGCCAGCGGGGCAGCAGCCCGCTGAGTCCCGGCATCATCCCGGCGGTGACGAGCGCGATCCGGCCCTGCGCGGCGAGGTCGCGCCCGGCGAGGCGGTCGTACAACGGCTCGTCCCCGCCGGCGTCCACGTAGTCCGCGCCGGCGGCCAGAGCGGCCACCGCCACCCGGTCGAGCACCTGGTGCGACGCGCCGCCCGCGCAGACCACGAGCCGGCAGCCGGCGCAGAAGCGGGCCAGCGAGTCCCTGTCGTACACGTCGACAGCGACCGCCTCCCCGGCGCCGCCGAGCCGGTCGCGGACCAGCGCCGCGGCCCGGTCGGGGTTCCGGCCGCCGACGCGCAGCGGGCCGACGCCGTCGCGGTGCAGCCGGGCGACCGCGGCGCTGCCCACCGCGCCGTACCCGCCGACCACGGCGACCGGGCCGGCGGTCACCGCGACCACCGCACGTCGACCGCGCCGAGGCACTGGTCGCGCCAGCGGGCCGGGATCGCCTCCGCCGCCGCCGGCCAGAGCCCACTGTCGAACGCGAGCACGAGCGTGACGTCCCCGGCGTACGGCTCGGCGCGGTGCCGGGCCGCCGCGTCGAGGCTGTGCCGGAACATCTCGTACCGCCGCTCGGTCTCGGCCCCGGTCAGCCCGGCCCGCGTGGCGATGGCGGCGAGCCGCTCGCCGGCCGGGCGTTCGGTCTGCCGCAGCAGCACGTCGGTCACGCCGGGGGCCTCCTGCCCGGCCGGCGGATAGGTGAGCCGGCCCGGCGGCAGCACGCCGCCACCGGCCGCCTCGACGGCACGTGCCAGGTCCGCCTCGGCGGGCAGCCCGACGTCCGGCGGCGCCACGCCGAGGGCCCTGGCGAAGGCGTACTCGACGAGCAGGTCGTCGCGCAGGTCCGGGGTGAACGGCTCGGTGACGACGGCGACCAGCCGGCTGATCTCGCCGCCCTGCTCCAGCCGGCGCCGGGCCACCTCGACCGCGAGCAGGGCGCCGAAGTTCCGCCCGGCCAGCGCGAGCGGCGCGGTCCCGGCCAGCACGTCGGCGCAGGCGGAGGCGTGCCAGTCGACGAGCACCGCCGGGTCCAGGCCGAGGTACGTCTGCGGCGCGGCCACCACCAGGCCGGACCCGGCGGCGGCGAGGTCACCGGCGACCGGAGGGAGCCCGCCGGTGCCGTCGTGCACGAGCACGTCCGGCCCCGGACCGTCGAGGCCGACCAGTGTCACCGGCCCGTCCGGCCCGGTCTCGTCCCCGGACCGGGATTCGGTGGCGGAACCGGCGCCGAGACCGGCCGCGAGTTCGGCGAGCGTGCACCCCTCCAGCAGGTCGCGCAGCATCTGGTCGAAGAAGGCGTCGGCGGCCGCCGGCACCGACTCGCGGATCCGGGCGACGAGCTGCGCCGCCAGCAGCGAGTCGCCGCCGAGCTGGAAGATGGTGTGGTCGCGGCCGACGGTGGGCACGCCCAGCACCTCCGCCCACGCCTTCGCCAGCGCGATCTCGACCTCGCCGGACGGCTCCGCCGACACCGGCGCGGCTCCGCCCAGCTCCGGTGCCCGCAGCAGCGCCGGCAGGGCGGCCCGGTCGACCTTGCCGTTGCCGGTCAGCGGCAGCGCGTCGACCACCCCGATCGTGCCCGGCACCATGTAGCCGGGCAGCCGCTCGCCCAGGTGCGCGGTGATCTCGGCCGGGGTGACCGGCACCCGGTCGGCCTTGAACCGCACCGCGAACACGTGCATGCCGATCCGGTCCAGCGCCTCGTCCTCGTCGGACAGGCACACCACAGTGGAGGCACCGGCCTCGGTGAGCAGAGCCTGCCACTGCGGCCGGGAGATGAACGTCTCGTCCTGTCCGGCCCGTACGTCCTCGAAGTCGCCGGCGGTGGCGTCGAACAGGAACTCCATCGAGGTGAGGATCTGGTAGTTGTCCCGGGTCGTCTCGATGAAGACCAGCCAGCCGCCGGGGCGCAGCATCTCCCTGAACCGTGCCAGCGCCCGGCCGGCGTGGCGGGCGTAGTGCAGCACGTTGGCGCAGAGGATCACGTCGAACGCGTTGGACTCCAGGCCCTGCGCCCGGTAGTCGGCGTTCAGGTCGTAGATGCCGTAGCCGACCCAGGGGTATGCGGCGAAGCGTTCCTGCGCGGCGTTGAGGAAGAAGGTGGAGACGTCGGTGAACAGGTAGCGCACCGGGTGCGCGGCGAGCGCCGGGATCAGGTCGATGCTGGTGCCGCCCACCCCGGCACCCACCTCCAGCACCTGCATCGGCCGCCCGGCCGGGAAGTCGGCGGCGAGCGTGCACATCGCCTCCACGACCAGCCGGTTGACCGTGTCGCTGAGGAAGTTGCCCTGGTAGGCCGACTCCTGGATGTCCAGCCGCCCCTCGGGGAACAGCAACTGGATCGGGTCGGCGTCGTCGCGCAGCAGCTCGGGGAGCCGGGTGGTGGCCGCGCGGAAGTACTCGACGAGTTCGGGCCGGTGCCCGCCACCGGGCAGCAGTTCGTCGACCCGCGCCCAGGCCGCCGCCACGTCGTCGGCGGTCACCGCCGGTACGCCGGTGAGCCGGTCGCCGTCGCGGCGCATCATGCCGCCCGCGATTAGGCCCTTCACCCAGCGCCGGACCAGGCGGTGGTGCTTCGGGGCGACGCGGGCGGCGTCGAGCACCTCCGGCAGCGTGTGTGCCGACCCGGCGGTACGGAACAGGCCGGCGCCGCGCAACGTGGTCACCATCGCCAGCAGCGCGGTGCGGTCCAGTTCGCGGGCGAACGCGACTGCCGCGTCGGCGTCCATCTCCCGGCGTACCTCGGCGAGCCGGCGCCGGGCGCCGTCGAGGAGCCGGGCGGTGTCGCGGACGGCGGCCTCCCGGTCCGGCTCCCGGTGTGCGGTCTCGACCACGGCGGCGAGGCGCCGGTCCAGCGGCGGCTCCCCCTCCACGAACGCGACGGCGGCACCGACCGCCGGGTGCGACTGCATCGCCGCCTCGACCTCGGCCAGTTCGATCCGGTGGCCGCGGATCTTGACCTGGTCGTCCTCCCGGCCGAGGAACTCGATGACGCCGTCGGGCCGGTAGCGGCCGAGGTCGCCGGTGCGGTACCGGCGCTCGCCGCCGGGCTCGTGCACGCTGAACCGGCGGGCGGTCTGCTCCGGGTCGCCGAGGTAGCCGGCCGCGACGCCCACGCCGCCGATGTACAGCTCCCCCACCGTCCAGTCCGGGCAGTCACGTCCGGCCTCGTCGAGCACGTGGAACGTCTGGTTGGTCAGCGGCGTGCCGTACGGGATGCTGCGCCAGTGCGGCGGGACCGCCTCGATCGGGTGGTGGATCGACCAGATCGACGCCTCCGTCGCGCCACCGAGACTGACCAGCCGCAGCCCGGGCAGCCGACCGCGGATCTGGTCCGGCAGGGTGACCGGGATCCAGTCGCCGCTGAGCAGTGCCAGCCGCAGCGACGGCAGGTCGACGCCGGCCTCCACGGTCAGGTAGTCGGCGAGCATCTGCATCTGCGCCGGGACGGAGTTCCACAGCGTGACGCTGTGCAGCAGCATCGTGTCGACCCAGTGCGACGGGTCGGCGCGCCGGTCGTGGTCGGGCAGCACCAGCGCGCCGCCGACGGCCAGCGGGCCGAACAGGTCGTACACGGACAGGTCGAAGGCGAGGCTGGCCAGGGCCAGCACCCGGTCGTCCGGCCCGACGCCGAAGCGGGCGTTGACGTCCTCGACGGTGTTTACCGCGCCCCGGTGGTCGATCATCACGCCCTTGGGCGTGCCGGTCGAGCCGGAGGTGTAGATGACGTAGGCCAGGTCCGCCGGGCCGGCGGCGGGCGTCAGTAGCCGCTCGTCGGGGTCGACCGGGTCCAGCCGCTCGACCAGGATCGGGGCGTCGAGCCCGTCGGCGGTGGCGGCGGTGGCCAGCACGTGCCGCGCCCCGGCACCGGACAGCAGCGCGTCGCGGCGCGCCCGGGGGCTGCGGGTGTCGATCGGCAGGTAGACGCCGCCGGCCAGCAGCGCGCCGAGCGCCGCGACCGGCTGCTCCCAGCCGGTGTGCATGACGATGGCGACGATGTCGCCGGGCGCGCAGCCGCGCTCGCGCAGCGCCGCCGCCACCGCGCCGGCCCGGCCGAGCAGTTCGCCGTACGTCAGCGTGCGCTCCCCGGACAGCACCGCCGGGCGGTCCGGGGTGCGCCGGCACTGCTCGACCACGCCGCTGTGCAGCAGCCGCCCGGACAGCGGCGCCGCGGTGTCGTTGACCTCGGCGCGGCGGCGGCGCTGCCGTTCCGGCAGGTCCACAGGGGACGGCTGCGACCAGGGCGGCGCGTCGCCGGCCAGCCGCCGTACCAGGTCGCCGAACGCGGCGAACATGTCCTCCGCGACACCGTCCGGGAACACCCCCTGCCGGACGTCCCAGTGCAGTTCGAGGCCGTCGCCGCGTTCCAGCGCCTGGCAGTCGATCCACACCTGCGGGGTCTGGCTGATGCCGTAGCCGGTCTCCCCCGCCTCCGGCCCGGGCGCTGTGGTGTCGCCGAGACCGAGCGCGCTGGTGAACACGACGGGCATGAGCGCGGCGTCGGCGCCCCGGCGGCGGGCCAGCTCCCGCAGCACGGTGACGCCGCCGACCAGCCGGTGGTCGAGGTCCTGCCAGAGCCGGCGTTGCAGGGCGCCACCGCGTTCGGCGAGCGTGGTCCCCTCGGCGCCGTCGACCTCCAGCAGCACGGCGGAGGTGAAGTCGCCGACCAGCCGATCCACCTGCGGGTGCAACGGCAGCCGGTTGAGCATCGTCAGGTTCAGCACGAACCGTCGCCGCCGGCTCCACCTGCCGATCACCTCGGCGTACGCGGTGAGGACCGCCGCGGTCGGGCTGAGCCCGTGCGCGGCGGCGGCCTCGCGCAGCGCGGCGTACCCGGCGCCGTCGAGACGCAGCTCGTGGCGCCGGAACCGGACCGGGTCGCCGGCGGACTGGTCACCGAGGACCGGCAGGTCCGGCGCGGCCGGCAGGCTGTCGATCCGGTCGAACCAGTACGCCTGGTCCCGCTCGTAGCGGCGGGTGCCGCGCAGCCGCCGTTCGGCGGCCAGGTAGTCACGGAACGTGACGTCGAGCGGCGGCCGGACCACGTCCGGATCGGTGTAGTGCTCCTGGAACTCGGTGAGCAGCAGCTGGATGCTGACGAAGTCGGCGATCAGGAAGTCGATCGAGACGTGCAGCAGCGCGCCGTCGTCGGCGCGGGTCACCGCCAGGTCGAACAGCGGCCACTCGTGCGGTTCGTAGACCCGGTGGTCCATGTCGGCCCGCACGGCCGCGACGTGCGCCTCGACCTCCTCGGCGGGACGCCCGCGCAGGTCGGTGGCGGCGACCCGGACCGGCGGTACCTCGGCCAGGACGCGCTGCGAGCCGTTCGCGTCGATCACCGCCCGCAGCATGTCGTGCCGGTCCACCAGCGCCTGCCAGGCGTCGCGTACCCGCTCCGGGTCCAGGTCGCGCAGCCGCACCTCGCCGTAGGCGTGACAGCCGACCCCGCCGTACGCGAACACGGTGCGCCGGCCCATCAGGTACGCGGCCTGGATGTCGGTGAGCGGGAACGGCTCGTGGCGGGCCTCCGGTTCGGGCTCGATGCGTCCCGACTCGGCCTCGGCGAGGTACGCGAGCAGCTCGGGTTTGGCGGCGAGCAGCCGGGCCCGCCGTTCCTCGGTCAGCACGCCCTGGGGCGCGCGGAAACGCAGCCGGGCGTCCTCGGCCCACAGCCGGACGCCGGCGGCTTCCAGCTCGGCCAGGATCGCGGCGGCGTCGGCACGCAGCGCTGCGGTCACAGCACACCCTCCTCGACGGCGAGTTCCACGGTGGACTGGGCGGCGACGAGGGCGGCCTGCTCGGCGACCGTCGGCGCGGTGAGCAGTTGACGCAGCGACAGCTCGACCCCGAACCGGGCCCGGGACGCGGCCACCAGCCGGGTGGCGAGCAGGCTGTTGCCGCCGAGCGCGAAGAAGCTCTCCCGGCGGCCGGTGACGGGCTGGCCGAGCAGGTCGGTCCAGAGCTGCGCCACCGCCTCCTCGACCGGGTCGCTGATCCGTTCCCCGCCGGTGTGGTCGGGCCGGTCGACGATCGCCTCGACGCGTGCCCGGTCGACCTTGCCGTTGGCGGTCAGCGGCAGCTCGGCGAGGTGTTCGACGCGGGCCGGCACCATGTGCTCGGGCAGCCGGCGGGCCAGGTGCGCGCGCAGGTCGCCGGGATCGACGCCGCCGGGTGCGACCACCGCCGCGAGCAGCCGGCGCTGCCGTCCCCCGGGAGCCACGGCCACCGCCCGGGTCACCGCCGGGTGGCTCTCCAGGGCCGCCTCGACCTCGCCCAGTTCGACCCGATGGCCGCGGATCTTCACCTGGTGGTCGGCGCGGCCGAGGAACTCCAGCGTTCCGTCCGGCCAGTAGCGGCCCAGGTCGCCGGTGCGATACCAGCGGCCGCCGTCGTGGCGGACGAAACGCTGGGCGGTGCGGCGTTCGTCGCCGTGGTAGCCGAGCGCGACGCCCGCCCCGCCGATCCACAGCTCACCCGGCACCCAGTCGGGGCGGTCCGCGCCAGCCGGGTCGGCGACCCGGTAGCGCTGGCCGCGCAGCGGGAAGCCGTACGGGACCGACGTCCACTCCGGGGGCACCTCGGTCACCTCGAACGCGTTCGACCAGATGGCCGCCTCGGTGGCGCCGCCGAGGGCGATCAGCCGGCAGCCGGAGGTCACCGCGTCGAGGCGCCGCCGCAGGTCCAGCCCGACCCAGTCGCCGGAGACCAGGGCCAGACGCAGCGGCAGCGGCGGCCGGTCGCCCGACATGGTGAGCAGCATGTCCAGCAGCGCCGGGGCCGAGTTCCAGACCGTGACCCGGTGGGTGTCGGCCAGGCGCAGCCAGGCGGCCGGGTCGGCGCGCTCGTCCTCGGCGGTGAGCACCACGGTCCCGCCGGCCGCGAGGGCGCCGAACAGGTCGTAGACGGACAGGTCGAAGTCGAGGGCGCTGACCGCCAGCACCCGGTCGCCGGGGCCGACGCCGAAGCGCGTGCTGATGTCGTCGACAGTGTTCCAGGCGGCGCCGTGCGCGGTCACCACACCCTTGGGCTCGCCGGTGGAGCCGGAGGTGAAGATGACGTACGCGGGCTGGTCGGGCGTGACGGTGACCGGTTCGGCGAGCTCGGCGGCGGCCAGCGCCCGCGCCATCGGCAGTGCGGTCACGCCGTCGGGCACCGCCGACGCGGTGAGCGCGACCCGGATCCCGGCGCCCCGATGGATCCGCTCCCGGCGCAGCTCGGGCTGGTCGGCGGCGACCGGGACGTACGCGGCACCGGCGTGCAGGACGCCGAGCACCGCGGCGACCTGGTCCGGTCCCCGGGGCAGCGACACGGCCACGTTGTCGCCGGGCCGCACGCCGGTGGCGACGAGCGCACCGGCGACGCGGCGGGCCCGCCGGGCGAGTTCGCCGTAGCTCAGCGACTCACCGTCGCCCCAGGCCAGTGCGGTACGGCCGGGGTCGTCGCGGGCGACGGCGGCGAACCCGGCGTGCAGCAGCCGGTCGGTGACCGGTGCGCCGGTGTCGTTGACCCGGGCCCGCACCTGCGCCTGCCCGGCCGGCAGCGGCACCGGCGCGGGCCGGTCCCAGCCGGCGGTGGCGAGGTGGCGCAGCAACCCGCGGTACGCGTCGAACATCGCGTCGAGCACGCCCGGCGCGAACAGCTCCTCGACCGCGTCCCAGTTGAACAGCAGCCCGCCCTCGTGCTCGGTGACCTGGTGGTCGAGCCACACCTGCGGGGTCTGGGACAGGCCGGTGACGTACCGGCCGAACGGTGTGGTCAGGCCGAACGGGCGATCGGTGGCGGCGCTGACGCCGATGGTGCTGGTGAACACCACAGGCATGGCGACCTCCGCCGAGCCGGTGTGCCGGGCCAGTTCCTGCAGGACCGCGATGCCGGAGAAGGAGCTGTGCTCGATGTCGGCCCAGACGCGGCCCTGGAGCCGGCGGACGGCGGCGGCGAAGCTCTCCCCCGGTTCGGGCGTGTTCGCGACCAGCAGCAGCGAGGTGAAGTCACCGACGATGCGGGAGATGTCGGGGTGGGTGGCGAGCCGGTCGAACAGCGTGAGGTTCAGCGTGAAGTCCGGCGTGGCGCTCCACCTCCCGAGGACGGCCGCGAACGCGGCGGCGACCACGGTGGACGGGGTCACGCCGTGCTCGGCGGCCCGCGCGACCAGGCGCGACCACGCCTGGTCGTTCAGGCGTCCCTCCCGCCGGGTGAAGCGGGGACGGTCGATCTGGCGGGGATCGCGGGCCAGCGGGAGCCGCGGGCCGGGCGGCAGGTGCGGCAGCCGTTCGACCCAGTAGCGCCGGGCGGCCTCGCGGCGCTGCGGATCGGGGTCCCCGGCCACCACGCAGTCCCGGAAGGTGATCCCCAGTTCGGGCAGTGCGGCCGCCGGGTCGGCGTACAGCTCGGCCAGATCGGCCAGCACGATCATGATGCTGAGCGCGTCGAGGACCAGGAAGTCGAGGCTGAGGCCGATGCGGGTGCGATCCGCCGAGCGGACCGCGCGGACCGCGAACATCGGCCAGGCGGCCGGGTCGTGCACCAGGTGGGCGAGGTCGTCGCGCATCCGCTCGACCGCGACCGGGTACGCGTCACCGCCGGCGTCGGTGACCGTGATCCGGTAGCGCGGCACCTCGGGCAGCACCCGCTGCCGGGCGTCGTCGTCGAAGACGGCGCGCAGCATGTCGTGCCGGGCGACGACCCGGTTGAACGCCTCCTCGAACCGCTCCAGGTCGACCTGCTCGCCCTCGAACTCCCAGTACCAGTGCGAGCCGACGCCGCCGAGGGTGAACTCGGGACGCCGGCCCAGCCAGTAGGCGCGCTGGACCTCGGTGGCGTCGAACGGGTCGTACCGTCGCTCGGGGTGGGCCTCGACCGGCACGGCAGTGGCGGGCGCGGCCGGGGCGACCGGCGCGGACGCCTCGCCGAGCCGGTCCACGAACGCCCGGAGCGTCGGCGCGGCGAACAGCGTGGACAGGCGCGCGCCCGGGAATCCGGCCGCCCGCACGGCGGTGACCAGGCGGGTGGCGAGCAGGCTGTTGCCGCCGAGGGCGAAGAAGCTGTCGTCGGGGCCGACGGCAGGCCGGCCGAGCAGGTCGGCCCAGACGGCCGCGACGGCGAGTTCGGCCGGGCCGGTCAGCCGGCCCGCCGCCTCGGGTGCGGGCCGGGCGTCGTCGCTGAACCGGGCGGCGAGCGCGGTCCGGTCGATCTTCGCGTTCGCGGTGAGCGGCAGCGCGTCCAGCACGTCGACGCGGTACGGCACCATGTACGGCGGCAGCCGCTCCCCGGCGTACGCCCGCAGCGTCTGCGCGTCGACCGGCCCGCCGGCCGCCGGGGTCACCGCGGCGACCAGCCGCGGCCCGGCCTCGCCGGGTACGGTCAGCGCGACCGCGTGGGCCACGCCCGGGTGCTCGCGCAGCGCCGCCTCCACGTCGCCGAGGTCGAGCCGGTGTCCCAGGATCTTCACCTGGCCGTCGAGGCGGCCGAGGAACTCCAGGCGCCCGTCGGGGTGGAAGCGGGCCAGGTCACCGGTGCGGTACCAGCGCTGCCCGTCCCGCTCGACGAACCGCGCGGCGGTGCGTTCCGGGTCGCCCCGGTAGCCCGGCCCGACGCCGACGCCGCCGAGCCACAGCTCGCCGGGCACGAGGTCGGGCCGGTCCCGGCCGAGCCCGTCGGCCACGCGGGTGAGCTGGTTACGCAGCGGTGCGCCGTACGGCACCGACCGCCAGTGCGCCGGCACCTCGGTCACCTCGTGCCAGGTGGAGTGGATGCCGACCTCGGTGGCGCCGCCGAGCGCGACCAGGCGGGCGCCGGGCGCCCGCGCGGTGAGCCGGTCGTACAGGTCGAGCCCCACCCAGTCGCCGCCGACGAGGGCCAGCCGCAACGGCAGGTCACCGGCCTGCTCCGCCGCCTCGCCCTCGGCCGCCACGAGCAGCATGTCCAGCAGCGCCGGTACCGACGTCCACACCGTGACGCGGTGGCGGCGGACCAGGTCGAGCCAGTGCTCGGCGTCGCGGCGGGCGGTGTCGTCGACGCAGACCAGCGCGCCGCCGGCGGTGAGGAACGCGAAGATGTCGTACACCGACCAGTCGTGGTCCAGCGCGGACAGCGCGAGCCCCCGGTCGTCCGGGCCGATGCCCCACCTGTCGCCGATGTCCTCGATGGTGTTCATCGCCGCCCGGTGCGTCATCTCCACGCACTTCGGGCCGCCCGTCGAGCCGGACGTGTGGATGACGTACGCCAGGTCGTCGGGCCCGGCCGGCCGGAGTTCGGCGAGCGGTGGCGCGTCGGTCGCCTCCTCGACGGCGAGCACCGGCAGTCCGTGGCTCCAGATCGGCTGGTCCCGGGTGGCCGTGTCGGTGAGCACGATCCGCACCCCGGCGGCCCGGTGGATCGCGACGCGGCGCACCGGTGGCAGGTCGACGCCGACCGGGGCGAAGACGCCGCCGGCGCACAGCACGCCGAGCACCGCCTCGATCTGCGCCGGTCCCTTCGGCAGGGTCACCGCGACGGTGTCGCCCGGATCCAGTCCGGCGGCGACGAGCCGGCCGGCGATCCGCCGGGCCCGCTCGGCGAGTTCGCCGTAGCGCACGACGGCCCCGGCGGCGAGCAGCGCGATCCGGTCCGGCTCGGCGGCGGCGTGCGCCAGGAACCCCTCGGTGAGGGTGGTCCGCCGCTGCGGGCCGGCGGTGTCGTTCAGCGCCGCCCGGCGGCGGGCGGCCGCCTGCGGCAGCAGGCTCGGCACCGGCTCGGTCCAGGCCCCCGCGTCGGTGACGATCCGGTCGAGCAGCCACAGATACGCGGCGAACATGTCGTCGAGCACGTCGGCGGGGATCAGGCCGTCGACGGCGTCCCAGTTGAGCAGCAGCCCGCCGTCGTCCTCGGTGACCTGGTGGTCCAGCCAGACCTGCGGGGCCTGGGAGATGTTCCAGCCGGCGTCGCCGAAGCAGTCGCGTACCTTGCGGCTGAACAGCTCGCCGAGGCCGAGCGCGCTGGTGAACACCACCGGCGCGAGCGCCTGCGCGCCGCGTTCGGCGGAGAGCGCACGCAGCACCTCCAGGCCGGAGAAGTCGCTGTGCAGGGCGTCGGCGCGGACGCGGTCCTGCAGCCGGCGGCAGGCGTCGAGGAACGTGCCCTCCCCGGTGTGCACGGCCACGATCAGCAGGTTGGTGAAGTCGCCGACCAGGTGCGCCACGTCCGGGTGCAGCGGATCCCGGTCGAACAGCGGCACGTTGAGCAGGAAGTCGGGCTCGGCGCTCCACGCGGACAGCACCTCGGTGAAGGCGGCGGCGAACACCATCGACGACGTGACGCCGTGCGTCCGGGCCCGCGCGTCGAGGCGTTCGCGCCAGGCCGCGTCGAGGCGGTGGAAGCGCCGGACCACGCGGTGGACCGCCAGGCGCTCGGGCGCGGTCGCCAGCGGCACCTGCGGCGCGGCCGGCATCTCCGGCAGGCGTTCGCGCCAGTACGCGACGGCCGCCTCCCGTCCCCGGGCCGGTGCGGCGCGGCGCTCGGCGAGGTACCGGCGGTAGCTGTAGCGGATCGGCGGCAGCGCGGCGTCCGGGTCGGCGTACAGCTCGGCCAGGTCGTTGAGGATGATCCGGAAGCTCAGCGCGTCCGCGACGATCATGTCGATGTTGAGGTGCAGCCGGCTGGCGCCGCCGGGCAGGACCGAGACGGCCAGGTCGAAGACCTCGCCCCGGGCGATGTCGAAGCGCCGGTGCGAGAGGCGGTCGCGGATCTCCGCCAGCCGCGCGGTGACCGCCGGTCCGTCGAGGTCGCGCAGGTCGTGGACGGTGGCGCCGGACCACGGCGAGGAGTCGGCGACCCGCTGCCGGCCGTCGTCGAGGATCGTCACGCGCAGCATGTCGTGGCGGGCGATGAGCGCCCGGGTGGCCGCGTCGAGCCGGGCGGTGTCGATCGCGGCGCCGTCGAACTCGGCGTAGAAGTGGGTGGCCACGCCGCCCAGCACGAGCTGTTCGTGCCGGCCGACCCAGTAGGCGTACTGCATCGGGGCGAGGTCGAACGGCTCTCCGGGGGCGTCCGCCGGGGCACCGGACGCGGCGGGAGCGGCGGTGGCGGGAGCGGGCGCCTGTCGTGCGGTGAGCAGGTCCATCCAGCCCGCGAGCGTCGGCCGTTCCATGAGTTCGGCGTACTTGACGTCCACTCCGGCCGCCCGCCACCGGCTGGCCAGCCGCATCACCTTCAGCGAGTCGAGGCCGCAGGCGATGAGGTCGCCGTCCGAGGCGTCGAGCGCGTCGGTGTCGCCGACCGCGGCGCCGATGTCGGCGCGGACGCGGTCGAGCGTCAGCTCGTGCTGCGTATCCATTTGTCCCCAATCCCACCGGTGGCGACGTCAGGCCGCCTCGTTCGCCCGCTGCCGGAGCTGGTCCGCGAACTCGAGCCACTCCTCGGCGATGCTGCGCGCGATGTCGGCGACCACGTACGTGCAGTGCGCCGGGATGGTGCCGATCAGCTCCGCGTAGCCTTGCGGCCCGGTGGCCTGGCTGTCGAGCCAGCGCAGCAGTGCACGGCCGGACTCGGTGAACCGGACGGACGGGTCGTGCCGCAGGTTCTGCAGGTTGACCGAGCGCTCCCGCATCGGTGGCCGGCGGCTCAGGCCGGCCCGGGCCGGGCGCGGCTCACCACCGCGCTGACGCAGCGGCAGCGGGTCGTCGCCGCGCTTCATCCGCTCGCGTACGTCCCGGGCGGTGGCCGGGGAGATGCCGGCGGTCTTGGCGATCTCGCGCAGCGACGCCTCCGGTTTGCGGCTGATCAGCTCGCTGGCGATGCGGCGGCCCTCGGCGCTGTTGACCGGGCGCAGCCGGCCGTCGCGGCCGAGCCGGGCGTGCACGTCGGGAGCCCCGATGTCCTGCCGGCGGATGCTCGCCACAGTCTTCGCCGCGAGCCCGGCCGCGGTCGCCACCGCCCGGTCGGACCAGTGCGGGTGCGACCGGAGGATCCGCTGGGCCGCCGCCTCGCGGTCGGCCAGCGACAGCGGCAGTCCGTGGGTGACGTTGGCCTGCACCGCGAGCACGAACGCCGCCTCGACGGTGCCGTCGAACAGGCGGGCGGCGATCTGCGTCTCGCCGCGCAGGACCGCGGCGCGCAGCCGGTGCATGCCGTCGATCACGCGCATGGTGCCGCGGTGGACCAGGATCGGCGGCAGTGGCGCGTCCGTCTCGGCCAGTGTCTGCGCGTGCAGGTCGTCCTCGCCGGCCAGCCGGGGCGAGTCGGCCGCGCGCAGGCAGGCGATCGGCAGCAGTTGCACCGGCCCGCCCTCGGTCGCCCTCGCCGGCTCCTCGTCGAGGTCCGCCACCACCGTCATGGCTGCTCCCTTGGTCACGCCGCCTCCAGGGGATGTCGTATCTAGCTTTTACGTCTCTCGTCGCGTCGCAAGAGCCGTGATACGCGAATCCTAATCAGACGGAGAAGCCGAGCACACGCCCCAGACGTGCCGGGATCGCGACAGGTCAGTGATCGCCGTCGCTGCACTATCTCGCTTTCAAGCGTCCCACCGGCGCTACGATCCCGTCGTGCGAGTGCGATACGACGCGACCGCGATCGCCGGACTGGACGACCCCTACCCCGCCTACGCGGCACTGCGGGAGGCCGGGCCGGTCGTGCCCGCCGGTCCCGGCGTGTGGGCGGTCACCGGGCACGCCGACGTCACCGCCCTGCTGGCCGACCCGCGCGTCGGCCACGAGTTCCCCGACGTCGTATACCAGGCCTCGGGCGAGCCCGACGCGGTCACCGGCTTCTTCCGGGCCACAGTGCTCAACCGGGACGCGCCCGTGCACACCGTGCTGCGCCGGGCGATGTCCCGGCTGCTCGCGCCCCGGGCCGTGGCCGGGCTGCGCGGCCGCGTCGACGAACTGGTCGGCGAGCTGTTCACCGCGATGGACGGGGACGCCGACCTGGTCACCGGGCTGGCCGCGCCGCTGCCGGTGACCGTGGCCGCCGAACTGCTCGGCATCCCCGTCGCCGACCGCGACCTGGTGCGCCCGTACGCGATGACGCTGGCCCGGGCCTTCGGCGCCGGCATTCGGGTGGAGGGCGACCGGGACGCCACCGCCGCCGCGGTGACCTGGCTGCGCGCCTACGTGCGGGAGCTGCTGGCCGAGCGCGAGCGCCGGGGTCGCGACGACGATCCGCTGGCCGGTCTGCTCGCCACCGCCGACCCGGGCGGCGCGATCACCGCCGAGGCGCTGGTGGACAACGTGATCTTCCTGTTCTTCGCCGGCTTCGACACGACCACCAACCTCATCGCCACCGGCTGCGCCGCCCTGTTGTCCCGCCCGGACGTGCTGGCCCGGTTGCGGGCCGAGCCGGAGCTGGTGCCGAGCGCGGTCGAGGAGTTCCTGCGCTTCGACGCGCCGATCCAGGCCACCGCCCGGCTGACCCGCGCCCCGATCGAGGTGTCCGGTCGGCGGATCAACGCCAACCGGCTGGTCGTGCTGCTGCTCGCCGCCGCCAACCGGGACGGCAGGCGGTTCGCCCGCCCGGACGAGCTGGACATCGCCCGTACCCCGAACCCCCACGTCTCCTTCAGCGCCGGCCCGCACTTCTGCCTCGGCGCCACGCTCGCCCGGCTGGAGGGAGCGGCGGTGTTCGACCGGATCGCCCGCGGCCTGGCCGGCTTCGAGCCGGCCGGCGTCCCGGTACGCCGCCGGCACATGAGCTTCCGGGGGTACGACCACCTGCCGGCACGTGTTCGACTGGGCGCCTTCCCCGGTTGAACACCGCTACCGGACCAGGCGCACCGGCAACGACTTGATCCCGTTCATGAAGTTCGAGGCCAGCCGCTGTGTCGGGCCGACGCGGCGAAGATGCGGCAGGTGCGGGTGCAGCGCCCGCAGCAGCGCCACCGCCTCGGCCCGGGCCAGGTGCGCGCCCAGGCAGAAGTGCGGGCCCACGCCGAAGGCCAGATGCGGGTTCGGGGCCCGGTCCAGCCGCAGGCGGTCCGCGTCGGCGAACACCGCCTCGTCCCGGTTGGCCGACGCGTAGTACAGGACCACCTTGTCACCGGCCCGGATCGGCTGGCCGTCCAGCTCGGTGTCGGCGGTGGCGGTCCGGCGGAACTGCATGATCGGCGTGACCCAGCGCAGCAGCTCCTCCACCGCCGCCGGCACCCGGTCCGGGTCGGCCAGCGCGTCGCGGACGGCCGGGTCGTCGGCGGCCAGCTCCAGCGCGCCGGAGACCAGGTGACGGGTGGTCTCGTTGCCGGCCACCACGAGCAGCAGCCACAGGCCGCACAGCTCCGGCTCGGTCAGCGGCCGGCCGTCCACCTCCGCCGTCGCCAGCACGCTCGTCAGGTCGTCGCCCGGGTCGCGGCGGCGCGCGGCGGCGGCGTCGGCCGCGTACCCGAACGCGTCGGTCATGGCCCGCTTGAACGTCCGGACGTCGCCACCGCCGAACTCCGGGTCGTCGAAGCCGACCAGGTGGTTGCTCCAGGTGAACATCAGGTGCCGGTCCTGCGGCGGCATGCCGAGCAGGTCGGCGAGGACCACCAGGGGCAGCTCGGCGGCCAGGTCGCGTACCGCGTCGACCTCACCCCGGCCGGCCGCCGAGGCGACGATCCGGGCGGCGTGCGCATCGATGGAGTCCTGCAGCGCCCGGACCGTGCGCGGCGTGAACGCGGCGGTCAGCACCCGGCGCAGGCGGGTGTGCCCGGGCGGGTCCATGCCGGACAGCAGCTGGCGGGTGCGCTGCAGGTCGCCCCGGGTCTTCGGGTCGGCGAGGAACGGCCCGCGGGTGGCCGAGGAGAACAACGCCGGGTCGCGGGAGGCCCGCACCACGCTGTCGTACCGGGTCACCGCCCAGTACCCGTCGCCGCGGTGCAGCACCTCGCCCACCGGTCCGTCGCCCGCGCGCCCGGAGCGGCGGCGCAGGGCCGGCTCCCGTACCCAGGCCACCGGCGCCTCGGCCCGCCGCCTGGCGAACTCCCGCCACGGCGGTCCGGACACGTACGTGGCCGGGTCGGCGAGCAGTTCCGGCGACGCGTCAGGGCTCACCGCCGCCGTCATCCGTGGACCTCCGCCAGGATGCCGCGCTCACGCAGCAGCGGCAGCACGCCCTCGCCGAACCAGTACGCCTCCTCCAGGTGCGGCTGGCCGGACAGCAGCAGATGCTCCACGCCCAGCCCGTGCAGCTCGGCGATCCGGTCGGCGACCTGCTCGTGGCTGCCGACCAGGGCCGCCCCGGCGCCCGGCCGGAGCAGGCCGTACCCGGCCCAGACGTTCGGGTACACCTCCAGCCGGCCCTCGGCGCCGGCGCTCATCCGGGCCATCCGGCGCTGTCCCTCGGACTCGCTGCGCCGGAACCGCTCCTGGGCGGCGGCCACCGTCTTCGGGTCCATCCCGGCGGTCAGCCGGTCCGCCTCGGCCCACGCCTGCTCCGGCGTGTCCCGGGTGATCACGTGGAAGCGGGTGCCGCAGGAGAGCTTGCCGCCGGCGCGTTCGCGTACCTCGCCGAGCAACGCGCCCAGCTCCGGCGGCGACTCCCCCCAGGCCAGATAGACGTCACCGTGGCGCAGCGCGGTGTCCTGCGCACCGGCCGACGAGCCGCCCACGAACACCGTCGGCGCGGTCCGCGGCGGGCGTGTCACCAGAGCAGCCCGGACCCGGTGGTGCGCCCCCTCGAAGTCCACCGGTTCGCCGGTCCACGCCCCGCGCAGGATGGTGAGGAACTCGTCGGCGCGCTCGTAGCGCCGGTCGTGGTCCAGCCAGTCGCCGTAGCGGCGCTGCTCGTCCGGGTCGCCGCCGACCACCACGTTGAGCATGAGCCGGTCCCCGGACAGGCGCTGGAACGTGGCCACCATCTGCGCCACCAGGGTCGGCGACATCAGCCCGGGCCGCAGCGCGATCATGAACCGGATCCGCTCGGTGCGCCCGGCCAGCGCGGCCGAGACCAGCCAGGGGTCCTCGCAGAACATCCCGACCGGGATCAGCATGCCCTCGAAGCCGAGCCGCTCCGCCGCGAGCGCGACCTGGGCGAGGTAGGCGAGGTCGGGCTCCCGGCGTACCGTGCGCCGCGCGCCGGCACCCCGCGGACGCCAGCCGATGTCCCGCCCGTCGCTGTGCGACGGCAGGAACCAGTGCAGGTGCAGTGTCATCCGATCGTCCCTTCACCGGGCCGGGCACACGTTACGACTCCGCACATACGAGAGTCGACAAAGGAGGCCGCCGAAACCTACGTTGCTGGGGTCACCGACGGGCCGGGTGGCACCGCCCGGGCGAGGAGGATCCGCGATGGCGCAGCTGCTGCACCCGATGGTGGCCGCCGCGCCGGACGCGGTCGCGCTCGACGACGGCTACGCCGCGCTGAGCTGGCGGGCCCTCGACGAGCGGGTGAACCGCTGGTGCGACCTGCTGCGCCGGGAGGGGCTGCGCCCGGGCGACCGGGTGGGCGTGCTCGCCGGCAACCGGCACGAGGTGTTCGAGCTGCTGCTCGCCTGTCTGCACGCCGGTCTGGTGATCGTGCCGATGAACTGGCACCTCACCGGCGCCGAGGTCGCGTATCTGCTCTCCGACTCCGGCTGCCGGGCGCTGATCACCGACACCGAGCGCCTCCCGGCGGCCCGGGACGCGTGGCAGCGCAACGACCGCCGCCCCGGACTGCGCGTCGTGCTCGGCGACGAGCCGGTGAACGGGTTCGCCGCCGCCGAGCCGCTGCTCGCGCACGCCGACGCCGCCGAGCCGCCGGAGGCGGGCAGCGGCGCCACCGGCCTCTACACCTCCGGCACCACCGGCGCGCCGAAGGCGGTGGTCAGCCGGCTGTTCCGCCAGGGCGAGCCACTCCCCCGGCTGCGCGGACGCCTGAACCGGCTGTGCACGGTGCTGGGCATGCCGGCGGACGGGGTGAACCTGCTGTGCGGCCCCTGGTACCACTCCGGCCAGCTGTTCTTCTCGCTGCTGCCGCTGATCCGCGGGTTCCGGCTGGTCACCCGGCCCCGGTTCGACCCGGCCGCGACGCTGCGGCTGATCGACGCCGAGGGCGTCACCATGACGCACCTGGTGCCGACCCAGTTCGTGCGGCTGCTGCGGCTGGACCCCGCGGTACGGGCCGCGTTCGGCGGCGCCACGCTGCGGCGCGTCTGGCACGGGGCGGCGCCCTGCCCGGTGGACGTGAAACGGCAGATGATCGCCTGGTGGGGCCCGGTGCTGAGCGAGTACTACGCGGCCACCGAGGCGGGTATCGCCACGATCATCCACGCCGAGGACTGGCTGGCGCACCCGGGCAGCGTCGGCCGGCCGCTGCCGCGCACCGAGATCGTGGTGGTCGGCGCCGACGACATGCCGCTGCCGGCCGGGCACGAGGGCCGGGTCTACCTGCGCCGCCCGGACGGCTTCGAGTATCGCGACGCACCGGAGAAGACCCGGGCCGCGCACCGCGCCGACGGCAGCTTCACCTACGGCGACCGCGGCTACCTGGACGCCGCCGGCTACCTCTACCTGACCGGCCGCGCCGACGACATGATCCTGTCCGGCGGGGTGAACGTGTACCCGGCCGAGGTCGAGGCCGTCCTGCTGCGCCACCCCGCGGTCCGCGACGCGGTCGTCTTCGGCGTGCCGGACGAGGAGTTCGGGCAGCAGGTCCGGGCCGTGGTCGAGGTGGACACCCACGCGCTCACCGACGACCTGACCACCGCGCTGGACCGGCACTGCCGCCGCGAACTGGCCGGGTTCAAGGTGCCGCGCTCCTACGAGTTGTCCACCGCGCTGCCCCGGGAGGACTCCGGGAAGGTGCGGCGGCAGGTGCTGCACCGCAGTTCGGCACACCGATCGCAGATACCAGACAGCTGGCGGTGAGATGGACAAGGCCGGTTTCTACCGCGAGGCACGTCACGACGTGGACGGGCCGCTGCACGGCGTACGGGTGCTGGAGATCAGCAAGGTGTGGGCCGGGCCGATGACCGGCGCGGTCCTGGCCGACCTGGGCTGCGAGGTGATCCGGATCGAGATGCCCGGCAACCGGGAGGGCCGGATGCCGCCGGACATCCCCGGCACCGGCCTGTCCTGGTTCCGGGAGACGGTGCACCGCAACAAGCGCAGCGTGTCGCTGGACCTGCGCCGGGAACCGGCCCGGGAGGCGTTCCTGCGGCTGGTGGTCACCGCCGACGTGGTGGTGGAGAACTACCGGCCGGGCACGCTCGACGGATGGGGCGTCGGCTACGCGCAGTGCCGGCGCGTCAATCCCGACATCGTCTTCGTCTCCATCTCCGGCTGGGGCCAGTACGGCCCGCGCGCCACCGACGCCGGCTTCGACCCGATTGCGCAGGCAGCGGCGGGCTGGATGGGCCTCAACGGCGAGCCGGACGGCACACCGATGAAGGCGCCGTCCTTCCTCGCCGACGATCTGGCCGGGCTGCACGGCGCGATCGGCGCGCTGGCCGCGCTGCGCCACCGCGACCGCACCGGCGAGGGCCAGCACGTCGACGTGTCACTGCTGGACGCGTTGCTCGCCAACAGCGGCGGCTACCTGACGCTCGGCGCGACCGGCGTGCCGCTGCGCCGCTGGGGCGACCAGGCCGACTTCGTCGTACCGGCCGGCACGTACCGCTGCCGGGACGGCTGGCTCTACCTGGCGGTCGCGCTCGACAAGCACTGGCGCTCGCTCGCCGCGGCGATGGACCGGCCGGAGCTGGCCCGGGCCCCGGGCTTCGCCACGAACGAGGAGCGCCGTGCCCGCCGCGACGAGGTCAACGCGCTGGTCGGCGCGTGGTGCGAGGCGCGGACCGTGGCCGGGGCGGCGGCCGGGCTCGCCGCCGCGGGCATCCCGGCCGAGCCGGTACGCGACTTCGCCGACGCCGCCGCCGACCCGCACGTCCGGGAACGCGACATGGTGCAGACCGTCCCGCTGTGCAACGGCACCACGGGCCCGCTGACCGGCCCGGCTGCCAAGTTCTCCCGGACACCGACCCGGGTGCGGCACGGCGCGCCGGCCGTCGGCGCGGACACCGAGGCGCTGCTCACCGAGGCCGGCGTCGACCGGGCGGAGCTCGCGCGGCTGCGCGCGTGCGGCGCCACCGACCGACAGGAGGCCCCGGCGTGTACCCGCCCCCACTGAGCCCCTTCGACAGCATCGAGATCGAACGCTCCGGTCACGGGGTGCGCATCCGCACCCGTACCGTCGTCGAGCCGGACGGCCCGTACCTGTCCGGTCACTTCCCCGGCCGGCCGATCCTGCCCGGGGTGTTCCTTGTCGACACGCTGCTGCGCGCCGTCTGCGCCGGAGTGGACGGCGCGCGCCTGACCGTGCTGCGCTCGGCCCGGTTCACCGCGCCCGTGCTGGCGCCGGGCGAGTTCACCATGCGCGTCGAGGTGACAGGTGACCCGGCGACCGGACCGCTCACCGCCCGCGCCCGCTGCCACCGGGGCGACGGGGAGCAGTGCGCCCGCCTGGAGGCGCAGTTCGACGCCGGGCGGTATCGGTGAGTGCGCCGGTCGGGCAGGAGGCGATCCGCGGGCTGCTGCCGCAACGGTTCCCGCTGCTGCTCGTGGACCGGGTGGTGGAGGTCCGGCCCGACGGGATCGTGGCCGAGAAGGCGGTCACCGCCGCCGAGTGGTGCTACGCGGGCCTGGACGAGACCACGTCTCCCGAGGCGTACGCGTATCCGGTGGCGCTGCTGCTGGAGTCGTTCGGCCAGGCCGCCGCGCTCGCCTGGTTCCTGCGCGCGGGCGTCGGCGTGCCGGGGCCGGGCAGCGGGCTGCTGCCGTTGTTCGTCGGCGTGCGTGAACTGCGGCTGTCCGGCGCCGCGTACCCGGGAGACGTGCTGCGCCACGACGTACGGCTGGACAAGGTCGTCGACGGCGCGGCCGTCGCGTCGGGCACCGTCACGGTCGGCGGGCGGACCACTGCGGTGATCGGTGAGCTGATCGCCGCCGTCCGGCCCGGCGCCGCGCTCGCGGAGCTGGGGTAGGCCGCGATGCCGGTGGAGATCGCGGCGAGCGCGGTGCGGACCTGCTTCGGCGACGGCGACGCCACGTTCGCCGCGCTGCTCGGCGGCCGGTGCGGGGTGGCGCCGCTGTCCGGCTACGACCCGGCCGCCGTGCACGTGCGGCACGGCTATCCGATCCCGGACGGCTCCGGCGGCGAGTTGTGGCCCGCCGCCGGCTGGCTGCGCGACTGCGTCCGGCGGGCGCTCGCCGACGCGGCGCTCGACCCGGCCCGGCACCGCGTCGCGGCGCTTGTCGGCACCGGGCTGCGCGAGCTGCGCGCGGTCGAGCGGGCGGTGGCCGACCGGGCGCCGTTCCGCGCGGGCGGGCTGCACTTCCGGTCCGCCGTCGCGGACGCCGGCGTGCCCGGCGCGGTCACCGTCGCGAACGCGTGCAGCGCGGGCGGGCACGTCCTCGCCCTCGCGCAGGACATGATCGAACTCGGTGAGGCCGACGCCGTCGTCGTCGCGGCCACCGACGCGATGACCGAGTCGATGCTCGCGATGATCGGCCGGGTCGCCGACGAGCCCGCCGACCGGGTACGCCCCTTCGACCGGGACCGGGCCGGCGTCCTGCTGGGCGAGGGGGCCGCCGCGCTCGTGGTGACCCGGGCCGGGCTGGCGCCACGCGTGCTGGCCCGGGTGGTCGCCACCGGACTGTCCTGCGACGCGTACCACGAGACCGCGCCGTCGGCCGAGGGTGTGCGCCGGGCGATGGACGACGCGTACGCCCGAGGTGCCCGGGAGCCGGCCGACGCAAGCCTGGTGGTGGCGCACGGCACGGGCACTGCACTCAACGACCCGACGGAGGCGGCGGCGCTCGTGGCGCTGGGCGGCCCCACCACCGTCACCGGCCTCAAGGGCGCGATCGGGCACACCTCCGGCACCGCCGCGCTGCACGGTCTCGACGTCGCCGTCCGCTGCCTGCGCGCCGGGGTGGTGCCACCGATCGCCGGGTTGCGCACGCCGCTGCCCGAGGCCGAGGGCCTCGACCTGGTCCGCGACCGTCCGGCCCGGACTCGGGCGACGCTGGCGCAGGTGAACGCGTTCGGCTTCGGCGGGGTCAACGCGGTGACGCTCGTCGAGGCCGCCCGATGACCGCCTCCGGGCCGGCGGCGGCACTCACCGCCTGGTACGCGTACCTGCCCGGGCCGGACGCGCCACCGGCGGAGCGGGCCCGGACCGTCCTCGGGCGCAAGGGACTGCTGTACAAGGAGACGGCGACCCGGCTGGCCCTGTGCGCGGTGCACCGGGCGCTCGGCCGCGCCGACGGCGACGGCACCCCGCCGGATCGGGTCGACCCGCACACGGCGGTGGTGGCCAGCAGCAACCTGGGCAACGTCGGCACCGTCGCCGGGATCGTCACCACCGCCCGCGCCGACGGCTGGCGGGCGGTGTCCCCGCTGTCCGCGCCGAACGCCTCCCCCAACGTGGTGGCCAGCTCGGTGGCGATCTGGTTCGGCTTCGGCGGCCCGAACCTGATGTGCTGCTCCGGCGCCACCTCCGGCCTGGACGCGCTCGCCGCCGGGCTGCGGCTGCTGGCGGCGGGCCGGGCCGGCCGGGTGGTGGTGGTCGGCGCCGAGCCGGACGACGACATCGCCGTCGCGCTGCACGCGACCCGCCCGGGCCGCCCGGGTCCGCTGCGTGCCGGCGCCGCCTGCCTGGTGCTGGAGCCGCTCGACCGGGTGCCCGCGCCGCACCTGGTGGTCGGTCCGGTGCGGACGGTGCCCGGTGACCCGCCGGACGGCCACGGCACCGGCGGCGGGGGCGGCCACTACGGCGCCGACGGCCTGGTCCCGGTCGCGCTGGCGGCGGACGCCCTGCGCGCGCCCGGCGGGCCGGCGGTCGTGGAGGTCCGCTGCGGCGACGACGAGGACGGGTTCCGCGCGGTCACGGTACGCGCCGCGCCGGACCCCGGGCCCGCGCCCCGATCCGACAGTCGAGAGGAGACCCGGTGACAGCGGTCCTGCCGGACGAGACCACCACCGTGGCGCTGCGCCCCCGCTTCGAGGGCGCCAACATCCGTACCTGGGTGGGGTTCAAACACTTCATGTACCTGGCCGAGGAGGCGGTGCTCGCCTGGTTCCGCGAGCGCGGCGCCGGGCCCTCGCGGCTGTACCACGAGCACGGCCTCGGCCTGGTGATCGCCGACGCCTCGGTGCAGTTACCGGCGGTGCTCGACGTGGACGACGAGGTGACCGCCGAGGCGCGGCACCGCGGCGGCGGCGAGTTCGCGGTACGGCTGACCGCGCGCGGCGTGCCGGTGCTGCGCGGCCGGGTCCGCGCGGCGCTGGTCCGGACCGGCCCGGCCGTCGACGTCGCGGTCCCCGGTGACGTGCCGGTCGTGGCCGAGGTCCGGGCGGACGCTCCCGCACCCGCCGGCGACGCGGCCGGTACGCCGTTCGAGTGGCGGTGGCGGGCACCGTACTTCTACTGCCAGTACTCGCAGCCGGTGCAGCACTCCGGCTACGTGCGCGCGGTCGAGGAGGTGGTGGACCGGTTCCTGGCGGCCCGCGGCATCTCGGTCGGCCGGATGCTCGACGTGCGCGGCTGGATCCCGGTCGTGTCCCGCGCGTCCGTGCGGGTCCTCGCCGCCGCACGGATGGAGGAGGAGATCGAGACCACGTTCACCGTCACCGACGTGCTGCGCGGGACCATGTTCGACGCCGACGTCCGCTTCGCCGTGCGGCGTGACGGCGAGCGCGTGCCGGTGGCCCACGCCCGCATCCTGCACGGGTACGCGATCAGCCGCGGCCCGGACGCGGGACGGCTGGCCGAGTTCGACGACGAGGTCGTCGCCGCGCTGCTCGGGAGGGCGTGATGGGGGCCCGGAGCGTCGCGGAGGAGCGGCTGCGCCGCAAGCAGCGCCTCGCGGCGGCGTTGCGGCTGTTCCACAGGTACGGCTTCGACGAGGGCGCCGGCGGTCACCTCACCGTCCGCGACCCGGGCGAGCCGCACCGGTTCTGGATCAACCCGTTCGGCCGTTCGTTCGGCCGGTTGCGGGTGAGCGACCTGCTGCTGGTGGACTCCGACGGCACCGTCGTGGACGGCGAGGGCACGATCAACCCGGCCGGCTACGCCATCCACAGCCGCATCCACGCGGTCCGCCCGGACGTCGTGGCGGCCGCGCACAGCCACAGCGTGTTCGGGCGCGCGTTCGCCACGCTGGGCCGGCTGCTCGACCCGCTGACCCAGGACGCGTGCGCGTTCTACGAGGACCACGGCCTGCACGACGGCTACTCCGGGGTGGTCCTCGACCGCGACGAGGCGGACCGGATCGCCACGGCGCTCGGCCCCGGCAAGGCGGTCATCCTGCGTAACCACGGCCTGCTGACCGTGGGCGGCAGCGTGGACGAGGCGGCCTGGTGGTTCTTCAGCATGGACCGCTGCTGCCGGATCCAGCTCGCGGCGGAGGCGGCCGGCACGCCGGTGCCGATCGCGCCCGCCGAGGCCCGTCTCACCCGGGCCACCATCGGCACGCCGGGGCTGGGCCGGCTGAACTTCCGCCCGATGTACGAGGACGTCGTGCACGCCGAGCCGGACCTGCTCGACTAGGGCTGGTCATCCGAGGGCGGCCGGACCAGGACGTGCGGCTGGGTGTACCCGGCCAGTCCCCAGTGTCCGTTCTCGACCCCGGGGCCGCTGTCCTTCCGCCCGCCGAACGGCAGGTCCGGCCGGACCCCGGCGGCGTGCGCGTTCACCGACACCTGGCCCACGTCCAGGCGGGCGGCCACCGCGGCGGCCCGGTCCGGGTCCGCCGACCAGACCGAGGCGGTCAGGCCGAACGGTGTCGCGTCGGCCCGGGTGAGCGCCTCCTCGACGTCGTCGAACGCCAGCACCGGCAGCACCGGCCCGAACTGCTCCTCGGTGACGACCCGGTCGGTGTCGGACACCCCGGACAGGACGGTGGGCGGATGGAAGTGACCGGGCCCGCCGGCGGCTCGACCACCGGCGGCCACCGTCGCGCCGCCGGCGACGGCCGCGCGGACGAGCCCTGCCACGTACTCCCGCTGGGCCCGGGTGGTCACCGGGCCGAGCCGGACACCGGGGTCGGCGCCGGGGCCCATCGGGACGGTGGCGGCGCGGTCGGCGAGCGCCTCGACGAGCGCGTCGTGCACCGGCCGGGCCACGTACACCCGCTTGACCGCCATGCACATCTGGCCGCTGTTGGTGAAGGCCGCCCAGAACAGGTCATCGGCGATCCGCGCCGGGTCGGCGTCGTCGAGCACCACCGCGGCGTCGTTGCCGCCGAGTTCGAGCGTGACCCGCCGGAGCCGGGCGGCGGCCTCCGCCGCTACTCGCCGGCCGGTCGCTGTCGACCCGGTGAAGGTGATCTTCCTGGGTACGGGGTGGGCGCACAGCCGCGCCCCGAGCGGGTCCGGCCCGGTCACCACGTTCAGGACGCCGGGTGGGAGCAGGTCCCGCAGCAGTTCGCCGAGGGCGAGCGTGGCGAGCGGGGTGTGCGGGGAGGGCTTCAGCACCACGGTGTTGCCCGCCCGCAACGCCGGAGCGATCTTCCAGGCGGCGAGCGCGAGCGGATAGTTCCACGGGGTGACGGCGGCGACGACGCCGAGGGGCCGCGCGGTGACGATCGCGGTGTCGCGTCGCCCGTCGACGATCTGTGGTCCGGTCTCGATGCCCGCGAAGTAGTGCAGCCACGCGGCGGCGGCGCGTACCTCGGTGGTCGCCTCGGCCAGCGGCTTGCCCTGCTCGGCGGTGACCAGCGCGGCGAGGTCGGCGACGGCGCCGAGGACCGCCCGGGCCGCGGCGCGCAGCACGCCGCGCCGCGCCTCGTCGTCGTGAGCCCACTGCGGGTACGCGGCGGTCGCCGCGGCCATCGCCCGGTCGAGCAGTTCGGGCGGGCAGGCCGGGGCGGTGGCGAACACCGCGCCGGTGGCCGGGTCGACGACGTCGAAGGTTCCGGCGCCGGCGGCCGGGCGGCCGTCGACGGTCATCGTCAGCGCCACGGCTGCCCCTCCGTCGCTGGTGCCTGCGGCTGGCAGCGTATCCGCGGGTGTGCGGGGTGGGCAGCGTGCACGTTGTCCCGCCGCGGCGCTCCGCGGATGATGAGAGTCGGATCGGTCCGTGCGCTCCCCGTCCGTCGAGCGTCGGGGCCGTCGCGCGGAAACCCGCTCCCGGCGCTCGTCCGGCGCTTAGCGTGGGACGAGGGGCGGCCTGCCGGAGGCGCCGGTGAGCGGAGGGAGAACGCGGTGACGGAGCCGGAGGAGGAGCAGGAGAAGACCCGCAAGACCGATCGGGTGCTGTTCTCGCCCGACGGCGACCCGCACCACACGCTCGCCGAGGCGCCCCAGCCGGACGAACACCTGCCGCCCACGGTCACCCGCGACGGCCACACGGACGTGCTCGACGACGAGCGGTGAGCACACCGCCCCGCCCGGCCCTCCGGCCGGGCGGGACGTGCCGCGGTCAGACCGGCGGGATGCCGGAGCGGCCGATGTCCGACATGTCGTCGCCGATCTCGGTGCGGGTGCCGGCCACCGGCCCGGCGCCGGCCTCGGTGCGGTCCTCGACGCAGGCGTCGCCCAGACCGTGCATGAGCTCCCCCACCACGGCGAGCGCCGAGCCCTTGTCCGGGCAGGGCGCCCCGGTGGCGAGCAGCTGACCGTCGCCACCGACGACGGTGAACCCCACACTGCCGTCGGCCTCGCTCTCGATGACGAACTTCACAGTGCTCCTCCCGCCCCGCTCAGCTCACGCCGTGCGTCTGCAACCACAGCTCCAGCAGGCCCAGTTGCCACAGCTTGTTGCTGCCGGCGGCGGCCTGGGCCCGGTCCGGCTCGGCCAGCAGCTCGTCGACGTACGCCCGGCGGAACAGCCCGCGCCGGCGCGCCTCGGGCGCACCCAGCGCCTCGACCACCAACTCTCGCACGGGACCGTCGACGTTGCGCAGCGCCGGCACCGGGAAGTAACCCTTGGGCCGGTCGATGACCTCGGCCGGCAGCACCTCGCGGGCCGCCTCCTTGAGCACGCCCTTGCCGCCCTGGGCCAGCTTGTGCTCAGGCGGGCACGCCGCGGCGAGCGTGACCAGGTCCTGGTCGAGGAAGGGCGTACGCACCTCCAGCCCCCACGCCATGCTCATGCTGTCCACCCGCTTGACCGGGTCGTCGGGCAGCATCAGGTGGGTGTCCAGGCGCAGCACGGCGTCCACGGCGGTCTGCGCGCCCGGCGCGGCCAGGTCGGCGGCGACCAGCTCGCCGCTGGCGTCACCGTCGCAGGCGTACGCCGGTTCGACCACCTCGGTCAGCTCGGCGTGGTCGCGGTCGAAGAACGCGGCGGTGAACCCGGCCGTCGCGTCGTCGCGGGCCGCGTCGGCCAGCCGGTGGTGGTAGCCGTAGCCGGCGAACACCTCGTCGGCGCCCTGGCCGGACTGCGCCACCTTCACGTGCCGGGCGACCTGCTCGGAGAGCAGGTAGAACGCCACCACGTCGTGGCTGCCCATCGGTTCGGTCATGGCCGCCACGGTGGCGCGCACGGCCGGGCCGAGGTCGCCGTCGGCGAGCCGGATGCGGTGGTGGTCGGTGCCGAACGCGCGGGCCACCAGGTCGGAGTAGTGGAACTCGTCGCCGCTCTCGTCGCCGCGGCTGTCGAACCCGATGCTGAACGTCTGGAGGTGGTGCTGTCCGGCGCCGTCCAGCAGCGCCACGATCATGCTGGAGTCCAGGCCACCGGAGAGCAGCACCCCGACCGGCACGTCCGCGACCAGCCGGCGGCGTACGGCGGTGCGCAGCGCGTCCCCGACGGCGGCCCGCCAGTCGGCGGCGTCCATGCCCTCGTGGGCCGGGTCGCGCCGGTACTCGGGCCGCCAGTAGACGCGCTCGCGGCTGCGCCCGTCGGCCTCGACCACCCGGACGGTGGCCGGGGGCAGCTTGCGGATGCCGCGCAGGATCGTGCGCGGCGCCGGCACGATCGAGTGCCAGGACAGGTAGTGGTGCAGCGCGACCGGGTCGATGCCGGTGTCGACGTTCCCGCCGGCCAGCAGCGCCGGCAGCGTGGAGGCGAACCGGAGCCGGCCGGGCGACTCGGCGAGGTAGAGCGGCTTGATGCCGAGCCGGTCGCGGGCCAGCACGAGGCATCGCCGCCGCCGGTCCACCAGCGCCACCGCGAACATGCCGACCAGGCGGTCGACGAATCGCTCCCCCCACTGCGCGTACGCCACCAGGATCACCTCGGTGTCGCTGGTGCTGTGGAAGGTGTGCCCGGCCGCGCGCAGTTCGTCGCGCAGCTCCGGGTAGTTGTAGACGCAGCCGTTGAAGACCAGGGCCAGGCCGAGGTCGTCACGGACCATCGGCTGGGCGCCGGCCTCGGACAGGTCGATCACTGTCAGCCGGCGGTGCCCGAGGGTGATCCAGCCGTCACTCCACGCGCCCTCGCCGTCCGGCCCGCGGGAGCGCATGGCGGCGGTCATCCGGGTCACCGCGGCCGCGTCGGGGGTGGCCCCGTCGAGTCTGGCCTCACCGCTGATCCCGCACATCTCAGCGTCCGCCGGTCAGTCGAGCAGCACCCACCACGCCAACCTCCCGCCACGTCGTCTCCCGGGCGGTCCGCCGGGTACGGCGACTACCCGGCCTGTGGCGAAGGAAACCCTGATGGGCGGTTGGCGAGCCGGGCACGGCGAGCCGTCGTACGGTGGCGGTACGGGCCATGTCCCCGGGCGGTCCGGCCACGGGACGTGGCCAGGATCAACGACGCCTGCCAGGAGGACGTGTGTTCGCCAATTCCGAGGAACTCCTGCGATACCTCACCGACGAGGACGTGAAGTTCGTCGACGTACGTTTCTGTGACCTGCCCGGCGTGATGCAGCACTTCAACCTGCCGGTCGAGTCGTTCGACGACAGCGTCTTCACCGACGGTCTCGCCTTCGACGGCTCGTCGATCCGCGGTTTCCAGTCGATCCACGAGTCGGACATGCTCCTGCTGCCGGACGTGGCGACCGCGTTCGTGGACCCGTTCCGCACGCAGAAGACCGTCGCGTTGAACTTCTTCGTCCACGACCCGTTCACCCGGGAGGCGTACTCCCGCGACCCGCGCAACGTGGCGAAGAAGGCGGAGGCGTACCTGGCGGCGAGCGGCATCGCCGACACCGCGTACTTCGGCGCCGAGGCGGAGTTCTACATCTTCGACTCGATCCGCCACGAGACCTCGGCGCACCAGTCGTTCTACTACATCGACTCGATCGAGGGCGCCTGGAACACCGGGCGGGTCGAGGAGGGCGGCAACCGCGGCTACAAGACCGCCTACAAGGGCGGCTACTTCCCGGTGCCGCCTGTCGACCACTACGCCGACCTGCGCGACAGCATGGTCCGCCGGATGGTGGACGCCGGTTTCACAGTGGAGCGTTCGCACCACGAGGTGGGCACCGGCGGGCAGTCCGAGATCAACTACAAGTTCTCGACGCTGCTGCACTCCGCCGACGAGCTTCAGCTCTTCAAGTACCTGATCAAGAACGAGGCGTGGGCGCACGGCAAGACCGCGACGTTCATGCCCAAGCCGGTGTTCGGTGACAACGGCTCCGGCATGCACACCCACCAGAGCCTCTGGCGCGGCGGCGAACCGCTGTTCTACGACGAGACCGGCTACGCCGGCCTGTCCGACACCGCCCGCTGGTACATCGGCGGCCTGCTGCACCACGCACCCTCGCTGCTCGCCTTCACCAACCCGACCGTCAACTCCTACCGCCGTCTCGTCCCCGGCTTCGAGGCGCCGGTCAACCTGGTCTACTCGCAGCGCAACCGCTCCGCCTGCACCCGCATCCCGGTCACCGGCAGCAACCCCAAGGCCAAGCGCGTCGAGTTCCGGGTGCCGGACCCGTCCAGCAACCCCTACCTGGCCTTCTCGGCCATGCTCATGGCCGGTCTCGACGGCATCAAGAACAAGATCGAGCCGCCGGCGCCGATCGACAAGGACCTGTACGACCTGCCGCCGGAGGAGTGGGGCGACGTCAAGCAGGTACCCGGCTCGCTGCCTGAGGCACTGGCGGCGCTGGAGACCGACCACGACTACCTGCTCGACGGCGACGTCTTCACCGCCGACCTGATCTCCACCTGGGTCGACTGGAAGAACGCCAACGAGGTCGACCCGGTCCGGCTGCGGCCCACTCCGCACGAGTTCGCGCTCTACTTCGACTGCTGAGACCGATCACGGCGCTGACCCGGATCAACAGAAGCACTGCACGACCTCGCGGACGGCGGTCATGCTCGGCTCACAGCGGGCATGGCCGCCGCTCCGATGCGCTGACGGTCGCTGTCCGGTCAGTCGAAGTCGTTGCCGGTGAGGACCCAGGCGATGCCCTGCGCCGGGTCTTCCATCGCCAGGTGCAGGTACCAGATCTCGTCGTCGGGCTCCTGCCAGACGACGCAGTGCAGGCGTTCGACAAACGCGCTGACGCTGCCCGCCCCTGCGGCAGGGGTCACGTCAGCCATGACGGCGAGTGCCTTCCAGAGAGCCGTCCGTCCGAGCGCCTGTCCGGTCCGACGCGCGTAAGGCCCTTCACCGGTGGCCAGGTGCACCAGGCTGGGGTAGACATCGGCGAAGGGAACCTGTGATCCCTGGCGGCCCCGCAGGCCCTGCCACCGCTGGCCCCTGGGCATCCTGGCCTGGTCGGTGGCCACCACCGAGGCCGCCTCCCATGCGGTTCCGTGGAACGCGTACGCCTGGGTAGCCGGTGACAAGCGGCCGAGGAGTGCCACCGCGGCGTGCTGTGCCGGCCGTACGGTGGTCACGGGTAGCGGCTTCGGGTCGGCCAACTGGCTCGGACAGGCCCAGATGGTGCATCCCGAACTGCCGGACCGGTCGTACTCGGGGATGTCCAAGGTGCTGTACCAGTTGGCGGCTTCCCACGGCAGAAGGCACAGCGGGGCATCGAGCAGCTGTGGATCGAGGTCGGCGGCCGCACGGAGATCCTCGCCGTGCAGCACGCGAGTGTGGGCTGTCAGATGCCGCGTGCGTGGGTCGGCCAGATGGGGGGTCAGTTCTCGCCACGTGTGGTTTTGGGCTACCACCTCCCACAGGGGCCCCGGGGAGCCCTTGTCATCGCCGGGAAACAGTTCGGCTGCGGCGGCGGCGATCCCGGCCGGCGCTTCCAATGCCACGACGTGCGCCGTCTCCCGCCGCTGGTCGACCGGCCCCGCCTCGACTGTGGCAGCGAACCTCAGCAGGTCGTGCCAGCGTCCAGCGTCGGCAAGCAGGTCGAGGTCGCCGTAGGAGACACCAGGTGAGGTCACCTCGTCATTCTGCCGCTCTGCGTGCCGCCACCCGCGGGGGCGGTGGTCGGCGGAAACGGCCTCGGGCCGGCCCCCGCCCTCGTACCGTCGGGACATGACTCCGCCTCACGTCCTGACCCTCGGGGTGGAAGAGGAGTTCCTGCTGCTGGACCCGGCCACCGGCGAGAGCATGCCGGTCGCCGACCGGGTACGCGGCGCGCTCTCCGGCACCGCCCGCGAGCAGAGCCGGCAGGAGTTCCGGCACAGCATGGTCGAGATGGTGACGCCGGTCAGCCCCGATCTCGGAGAGCTGCGGGAGCACCTGGTCACGCTGCGCCGGGCGGCCGCGCGGGCGGCCGACGCGGCCGGGGCGCAGCTGGTCGCCGTCGGCGCCACCCCGGTCTGCGAGGCCCACCGCACGGTGCCCGACGAGCAGCGCTACCACGACATGTCCCGCCGGTTCGGCCCGGTGGCCCACGACCCGGCGGTCTGCGGCTGCCACGTCCACGTCGGCGTCCCGGACCGGGAACTCGCCGTGCAGGTCTGCAACCACCTGCGCCAGTGGCTGCCGGTGGTGCAGGCGCTCACCACCAACTCGCCGCTGCACGACGGGCGGGACACCGGCCACGCGAGCTGGCGCTCGATGCAGCTGGAACGGTGGCCGAGCATCGGACCGACACCGCACTTCGACTCCGCCGCCGACTACGACGCCACGGTGGCGGACCTGATCACCGCCGGGATCATGCTCGACGCCGCGATGGTCTACTGGTACGCCCGCCCGTCCGCGTCGTACCCGACGGTGGAGGTCCGGGTCGGCGACGTGTGTCCCACCGTCGACGACACGGTGCTGGTCGCCGGGCTGGTCCGGGCGCTCGTGGCCACCCTGATCGACGACGTCCGCGCCGGCGTACCCGCACCCCGCATCCGGGACTGCCTGGTCGCCGCCGCGCACTGGCGGGCCGCCCACGACGGCGTCGACGGCGAGCTGGTCGACCTGCGCACCGGGCGGCCCCGGCCCGCCTGGGACCTCGTCGACGACCTGTTCGTCACCGTCACGCCCGCGCTGACCCGCCACGGCGACCTGGACCTGGTCCGGCGCGAGCTGGACCGGGTGCGCCGGGACGGCACCGGCGCCACCCGGCAACGTCAGGTCATGGCTGACACCGGCGGCGACATCCGCGTGGTGCTCGCGCACCTGGCCGCGCAGACCGTCTCGACGTGAGTCGATGACCTCCCCGGACCGGACCGGCGACCGGTCAGCGCAACCCGGCGAACAGGTCGTCCTCGGGGGTGGCGGCGCCGGTGGTGTCCCGCACCCGCACGAACGTCTCCATGCCCATCAGCTCGGTGAACCGCTCCTGCCCCAGCCGCAGGAAGAAGATGTTCTCCGCCTGGCTGGCGTGCGCGGCGAGCGAGGCGAACTTCTGCCCGCCGTATCCGCTGGTGTCGACCCAGGTGGTGATCTCGTCGTCCGGCAGGCCCAGCGCCGGCATCTCGTCGGTCGCCTCCGGCTCGGGGAACTCCACCCCGATCTCCCGCATGACGGTGCCGAACTGCTGGAACGCGCTGCGCGGCACGGTGGTCCAGTAGACCTTGGCCGGGATAGCGGTCTGCTCGACGGCGGCCATCGTGATGCGGTGGGCCTGGATGTGGTCCGGGTGGCCGTAGAAGCCGTTCTCGTCGTAGGTGACCACCACGTCGGGGCGGTAGCGCCGGATCAGCTCGGCCAGCCGGTCGGCCGCCTCGGACACCGGCGTGTTCCAGAACGCGCCGGGCGCGTCGTTCGTCGCCCAGCCCATCATCCCGGAGTCGCCGTAGCCGAGCGTCTCCAGGTGGGTGACCTTCAGCGCCTCGCAGCTCACGGCCAGCTCGGCGCGGCGCATCTCGACCACGGCCTTCGGGTCGTGCCCGGGGTCGCCCGGCTTGATCCCGCCGGGACCGTCGCCGCACCCCCCGTCGGTGCACGTCACGAGCACCGTGGTGACGCCCTCGGCCGCGTAGCGCGCCAGGACGCCGCCGGTGCTGGTCGCCTCGTCGTCGGGGTGCGCGTGCACCGCCATCAGGGTCAGGGATCGATCGGTCACCCCGTCACCATACGAGCATCGGCCGACGAACTAGCATTGCCCGGTCCGCAGACGGCGACGGAAGCGAGGCGCGATGGGTTGGCTCCAGCGGTTGCTCGGTGGCGGACGGGTCGAACTGGACCCCGCACGTCAGCAGGAGCTGCTGCGGGACGTCCGGCGGTCCTACGGCGCGCACGCCCGCCTCCGGTTCCCGGAGCAGGCTGACGCGATCACCCGGCTGCTGTCCGATGACGACGGTCTCGTGGTGGCCGCCGGGATCGTCTGCGAGGCCGCCGATCAGGCCCACGCCGACCTGCTGGCCCAGGCGCAGGAGGTGTTCCGGCGCACCGGGCGGCGGCTGTTGGTGCACCGCCGCAACTACCGGCCCCTGTGGAAGGAGGCCGGGCCCGCGCTGCGCTGGCCGCTCGGCGCGCTGCCCAGCGGGCTGCACCCGTACGCGCAGGTCAGCGCCGCCGTGGCGGTGGTCGGCGGGCGGGCCGACCGGCTGGACCGGGTGACCGACCCGCAGCCGTTCGTGACGCGTCTGTTCGAGGTGCTCGACCTGACCACGGCCGGCTGGGAGTTCGGCCGGGTGCGTGTGGACACCGACAGCGCGACGCTCGTGGAGCGGCTGATGGGCACCGGCGCGCGGGTGCTCGCGACGATGGACGATCCGCCCCGGCTGCCTCCCGCGGTGCGGGAGATGATGCGCCGCAACCACCGCATCGCCGTGTACGACCCGGCCGGTCCCCGCGTGGTCGGCGAGCTGAACCTGGGCGCGCGGCTGCGCGAGACGCTGCTGGCCTGACCGGCGGCACGCCCCGCCCCGGCCGGGTGGCCGCGGCGGGGCGCGTGGATGCTCAGCTGGTCGTGCAGGTGAGGTTCGCCGGCGGGTTGTTGGTGCCGCCCGCCGAGCCGATGAAGCCGAACGTGGTGGAACCGCCGGCCGGCACCGAGCCGTTGTAGTCGACGTTGCGCACCGTCACGTTCGCGCCGTTCTGGGTGTGCGTACCGCTCCAGATCTGGTTGATCACCTGACCGTTCGGGAACGTCCAGGAGACCGTCCAGCCGCGGATCGCGGTGGCGCCGGCGGTCACCGTGACCTCGGCCTGGAAGCCGCCCGACCAGGAGCCGGTGATCGCGTACGTGGCACGCGCGCCGGACGGCGCCGGCGAGCTGGTGGTAGGGGTAGGGGTAGGGGTAGGGGTCGGAGTCGGTGACGGCGTGGACGTCGGAGTCGCAGTCGGCGACGGCGTCACGCCGGGCCGGGCCGCCCGGTAGGTGTGCCCGGCACGGACGGTGAGCGCGACGACGTCGGACTCCGGCCGGGTGGTGGCGGGTGTGCTGCCGTCGGTGACGTCGGCGACTGTGAAGCTCCCGGTGAACAGGCGGGACCGCAGGCGCAGCGTGCCGTCGTGGTCGGCGCGGACGGTGATCTCGTCCGCCTGGCCGCTGCTCCAGGTCAGCGCCACCGTGTAGCCACCCCGGCCGCGCAGGCCCGCGACCTGCCCGGCGGGCCAGGCACTCGGCAGCGCGGGCAGCAGGTGCAGCTCGCCGGTGTGGCTGTGCAGCAGCATCTCGGCGATGCCGGAGGTGGCGCCGAAGTTGCCGTCGATCTGGAACGGCGGGTGCAGGTCGAACATGTTCGGCGCGAGCCGGTCGGTGCGGACCAGGTCGCGCAGGAGCTTGTGGGCGCGGGCGCCGTCCTCCAGCCGGGCCCAGAAATTGATCTTCCAGGCGAGGGACCAGCCCGTCCCGTCGTCGCCCCGCAGCTCCAGCGTCCTGCGGGCGGCCTCGTACAGCGCCGGGGTGCCGCGCCTGGTGATCTGGTTGCCGGGGTGCAGCCCGTACAGGTGGGAGACGTGCCTGTGGGTCCGTTCGGTCTCCACCCAGTCGGCCAGCCACTCCTGCACGTTGCCCCGGGAACCGACGCGGCTCGGCGGCAGCCGGTCCTTGGCGGTGCGCACCTGGGACCGGAACGTGGCGTCGACGCCGAGCACCTCGCTGGCCCGGGCCGCGGCGTCGAACAGGTCGCGCAGGATCTGGTTGTCCATCGTCGGGCCGGCGCAGACGCTGGCGTTGGCGTGGTGCGCCAGCTCCGGCGAGTTCGACGGGTTCGTCACCAGGTAGCCGAGCGTCGGGTGGGCGACCAGCGTGTCGAGGAAGAACTGGGCGGCGCCCTTGAGCGCCGGGTAGTTGGCCTGGAGGAATCCGCTGTCGCCGGTGAACAGGTAGTGGTCCCAGATGAGCGTGCTCAGCCAGGCCCCGCCGGTCTGCCACATGCCCCAGAACGCGCCGTCCACGACGGATGCGCCCCGCCAGGCGTCGGTGTTGTGGTGGGTGGCCCAGCCGCCGGCTCCGTACTGCGCCTGGGCGACCCGCGCGCCGGTCACGGTGAGGTCCTTGACCATGTCGAAGACCGGCAGGAAGCATTCGGACAGGTTCGTGGTGTCGGCCGGCCAGTAGTTCATCGGCAGGTTGGCGTTCACCGTGTACTTCGAGTCCCAGGACGGCGTCAGCGAGTCGTTCCAGATGCCCTGGAGGTTCGCCGGCTGGGTGCCCGGCCGCGACGAGGAGATCAGCAGGTACCGCCCGAACTGGAACAGCAGCGCGGCGAACTGCGGGTCGTTCGTGCTCGCGTGCTGCGCGATCCGTACGTCGGTGGGCTGGTCGGCGGCGGCGGTACGGCCCAGGTCGATCGTGACCCGGTTGAACAGCGCCTGGTAGTCGGTGCGGTGGCGGGAACGGAGCTGGTCGACGGAGACGCTCCGGGCGGCGTTCAGCCGGTTGCGGGCGATGCCCTGGTAGTCGCCGTTGACGGTGCGGTAGTTGACGTAGCTGGTGCCGATCGAGATCAGGACCGTCACGCTGGTGGCGCCGGACACCCGCAGCGTGCCGCCGGAGCTGCTGACCGTGCCGCCGGTGACGGCGGCGTTGGCCAGCGCGAGGAACCGCACCGAGCCGTTCACTCCCTCCATCGAGCCGGAGATGCCGTCGAGCGCGACTGTCGCGCCGTCCGGGCTGGACACGGTGGTCCGCTGCGGGCTGTCGAACGCGGCGGAGAACGTGATCGCGTTCGCCCGGTCGGCGGTCAGCCGGAGCACTATGACCTGGTCGGGCGCGCTGGCGAACACTTCCCGCTGGTGCCGCACACCATTGAGCACGTACGTGGTGGTGACGGTGGCGGTGGTCAGGTCGAGCGTCCGGTTGTACTGGGTCGCCCCGCTCGCCGACCCGAAGGAGAGCCGGAGGTCGCCGACGGTCTGGTAGGCGAGCTGCCCACCCGGGCTGCCCATCATGGTCTGGTTGATCAGGTCCTGGGCCGAGGTCCACTGGTCGGCGAAGACGCGACGCCGGATCTCGGCCAGGTTGGCCGCGCCCCTGGTGTTCGCCGAGTCGTACGGGCCGCCGGCCCAGACGGTGTCCTCGTTGAGCTGGAGCCGCTCGGTGTCGACGTTGCCGAACACCATCGCGCCGAGCCGTCCGTTGCCGATCGGCAGGGCGCGCAGCCAGTCGGTGCCGGCCGGTTCGTCGTACCAGAGGGCAAGGTCGTTCGCGGCCAGCACCTGTGGTGGCGCCGCCGAGCCGGCGCGCGCGGCGGCGCTCCAGGCGGCCGGCACCAGCGCGGCACCGGCGCCCGCCGCCGTGGCCTTGATGATGTTTCGTCGTGTCACTTCGGACATGGTTGCTCCCAACCGCGCAGATCAGCGGGCGGGGCCCGAGTGCACGCCGATGCTGTTATCGCTAACAGACATCGCTCGCGCACCCGGACGCCGCATTCCTGCCACTACGCGCCCAGGGCTCCCGACCGGGCGACACATCAGCCAACATGGACTCTCATGGATGAAGTGACACTGCGTCAAGGGGTGTTACCGCTAACAGATCCGATCCGTGGCGCACTCGCCGGGCCGAACGGGGCGCGGGGACGGCCGGCCGGCCCACCCGGGCCACGTGCACGATCCGCTCCGGCGCCACGTCCAGCAGCGCGCCGAGCGCGTCCCGGGTGGCTGCGACGTCGACGAGCTGACTGAGCGGGTGCGCGGCCAGCCCGGCCGTGTGCAACGTCAGCCACATCCGCATCAGCACGCGTCCGAACTCGACCTGCCCGGCCGCGTCCAGACCGGGCGGCGCGACGAGCGCCAGCACCCCGCCGCCCTGCGCCAGCGGATCACCGCCCGCGGCGGCGAGCAGCCGGGGCAGCCCCAGCGGGCGCAACGCCGGGTACGCCGCCAGCGCCGCCCGCAGCCCGGTGGCCGTGGCCCGGCCCAGCCCGAGGCACCTGTCACTGAGCCCGTCGGTCCGGTAGCGCGGGCCCGACCGGTCCAGGCGCAGCCAGCGGCGCAGCTCCGCGACCACCGCCGGGTCGGCGTACACGTGCCGGTCGGCAGTGCGCAGCAGCGCGCGCAGCCGCCCGGCCGCCGGCACCGCGCGGACCGCGCCACCGGCCCGGCGGGCAACCGCGTCCACGGCCGCGACCACGTCGGCGTCCGGGCCGCCGGTGAACCGGCCCCGGTGGGTACGCCGGTCCCACACGTCGGCGGTGCGGAACGGCGTCCGGTACGGCTGCCGTGCCGGACGCAGCCGCCCCACCCGACGGTCGGACTCGTCGTGGTCGGCGGCCCAGTCCAGCCGCAGCCCCGCGTCGGCCGCGACGATCAGGCAGGTCTCCACGAACGCGCCCAGCGACAGCCGCAGGTCCCGGCCGGTCGGGTCACCCGCCGGCAGCGCGTCGGCCGGGTCCCAGCCGACGGTGATCGCCCAACGCTCGTAGCGCAGCCGCCACGGCTGGGTGTTGTGCGCGCTCGGGGCCCGCCAGCACAGCGGCTCCAGCGCGTGGAACGCGGCGAGGTCCATGCTCACCGCTCCCTGGCATAGAACGTGTAGCCGTGCAGCGGGCGTCCGCCGAGGCGCCGGTACTGGGCCGCCGACGCCGGGTTGTCCCGCCCGACGTACGTGCTGCGCAGCGCCGTGTAGCCGCCGTCGTGCAGGTTGCGGTGCAGGTGCGCGGAGAGCAACCGCTGGTAGCCGCGCCCCTGGAACTCCGGCACCACGCCCTTGACGATCAGCACCGCCTCCCGGCGGTACCGGCGGCGGGTCGCCAGCAGCAGGAACTGGTTGACCGGGTTCAGGTCGCCGCGCACAGCAACCAGGAAGTCGCTGATGTCCGGCACGCAGAGCACGAACGCCACCGGCCGCCCGTCGCGGGTCAGGTAGAGCAGCAGCGACTCGTCCAGCAGGTACGCCAGCCCGTCGGTCTGCCGCCGCAGCTGCGCCGCCGAGATCGGCGTGTAGTAGCCGAGCTGGGCGAAGGAGTCGTTGAGCATCCCGCGCAGCAGGTCGAGCTGTTCGTCGAGCCGCCGGGTGTCCCCGTGGTGCAGGTCCAGCCGCGCGCCGTCGGGCTGGACGCCCAGCGCGGGCGGCGGTCCGGTCGGTGGCGGCACCGGGCAGATCCAGGTGTCGGAGACGAACCGCCCGGTGAACCCGTTCTCCTCGTACGCGTCCGGGTAGTACGACGGGTTCCACGCGCTGTCCACGAAACCCCGGTCGGCGTACCCGGAGGTGATCACGCCGCCGGCCTGGTTGGGCAGCAGCGCCACCGGCCCGAGCAGCAGGTCCCGGCCGGGTGTGGCGTGCGTGGTGATCGCGTCGAACAGCGGCCCGGCGGCGGACGCGGTGAACTCGGTGAGCCCGAACAGCTGGCACCGGCGGCCCAGCTTCGCGTCGAGGTCCGCGTCGGTGTGCAGCGTGGTCCGCCCGGCCACGGTGCCGGTGGTGTCACGCAGCACGTACATCGGCACGCCGTCGCGCCACCAGCGGCGGATCTGCTGCCGGGGCGTCGGCACGTACCGGGGCTCGTCCGCGTACAGCCGGTCGGTGAGGGTGAGGAAGTCGCGCAGGCCGCGCCGGCCGGTGACGCGCTCGAACCGGTGGCCGGTCACCGGCGCACCGCCGGTCCGGTCGTCTCCGCGCCCAGCGGCGTGAACCGCTCGATGTGGCCCATCGCGCCGTCCTCGGCCCGCCACGCGCCGTTTGAGTAGCCGTCCGGGGAGGCGGTGTAGAGCCGGATGAACCCGGCGGTGGCGTTGCGGTTGCCGTCGGTCAGCCACATCATCAGCCTGCGGTGGTGCCGGGTCCGGGCGAAGCGCAGCAGCGCGTCCCGGTCGGTGAAGAACGCGATGGTGCCGAGCGTCAGCGGGAACTGCCAGTAGACGGTGTGCCAGCAGTAGCCGGACATCCGGCGCATGTCGCGCACCATCCGGATCCAGTCGGGGGCCAGGCGCAGCAGCACCAGCGGGTTCGCGTACCGGGTGCCGCCGATGAACATGGCGCCGGCGCGGGCCTGGGCCGGGGCGCGGGAGAAGTCACGGGTACGCATCGTTCACCTCACCAGGTAGACGTTCTTGATCTTCTGCATGCCGGCGAACGGGCCGCCGTCCGGTTCGTGCAGCTCCACCCGCAGGTCACCGGCGGTCGGGTCCTCCACCAGGGACTGCGCGAAGTCCCGCGACACCGAGGTCAGGTGCGCGCGTACCCCGTCGCGGCACGCGTCGGCGAGCGCGGCGCGGGCCGCGCCGTCCAGCGGGCGGCGCAGCTCGACGTGGATCACCGGCCGGGTCTCCAGCGCCGCGTCCTCGTGCAGTGAGAGACAGAACCTGTTGATCTCGGGGGCGTACGGGTTCCCGGTGTAGAGGCCGTACTCGACGTCCTGCGGGTAGAGGTTCGCGCCCAGGTAGGACACCGTGGAGTCGCTGCGGCCGAACAGCAGCAGCAACGGCAGCGTCATCCGCTCCTCGGCCACCGCGGTACGGAACTCGGCGCGGCGTACCGGGTCGGCGTGGGCCAGCTCGACGATCCGCCGGTACGGCACCAGCAGCGCCTCGTCGCCCACGTTGTAGCGCAGCCGGGGCTGGAGCACGTGCGGGCTCGTCACGGTGCAGAGCAGTTCCCGCCGCTCGTTCGTCTCCAGGTAGGTGGCGAACGGGTTGTACTGGAACACCATCGGCAGCCGCTGCTCGCCGCGGCCAAGCAGTTCCGCGCGCAGTCCCGCGTCGGTACGCAGCCGTCGCCGCAGCCACACCGTGAACCGGGTCTCCGCACCGATGCCGATGGTCAGGTCCGACGCCCCGTACGCCGACCGCACCCGCACGAACCGCTGTTCCAGGTAGTCGCGCAGCGCCTCGGTCATGCCCTCGCCGCCGCAGCTGGCGAAGATCCGGTACCGCGACCACGGAAAGTCCTCGGCGTCGAGCCGGTCCCGCAGGTGCTTGAGGAACGGTGGGTACGCGGTCACCAGGTAGTCGTGGCCGGGACCGAACTCGCGCAGCGTGTCGACGATCTTCCCGAGGTCCGGGCCGGTGTTCTTCACCGTGGCGATCCGGGCCATCGCCGCGCCGGTGGTGGTGCCGGTCGCCCAGGCGCCCATCGAGTACGCGTTGATGACGAACGGGCGGCGCATCGGGAACGCCAGTCCGGTGTAGCCGGCGATGTCGCGGTGCACCGCCCGCAGCTCCCGCTCGCCGCGGGGCCAGTTGAAGGGCCGCCCGGACGATCCGGCCGACTCGTCGACCACCACGCCGCGCTCCGGCATCCGCCCGTTCCGGCACCGGGCCGAGGCGTCGTACGCCATGACGTACCCGCGCTTGTCGGTCTCCGGGAAGTCCCGCAGCCGGCGGCGCAGGCCGCCCGGGCGGGCCCGCAGGAACGCCTGGTAGGCGGGCACCCGCCGGGCCGCCCGCACGCAGGTCGACCGCGCGTTCGCGGCGGCGAGGCGGTCGAGGACCGGGTGGTGGCGCCGGGCCAGCCAGCGCCAGCCGGCGGGGTGGTGGGCGACGAGCCGGGCCAGCGCGGCGACCGCGCGGCCGGCGGGGGCCAGCGCGGCCTCGGCGGGCAACGGCGTGTCGACGGTACGTGCAGCGGCGTGTCGGTGCAGCGTCTCGGCCATGAGAAGCATCCTGTCGACGCCGCGACGCGGACACATGAGCGACGGGACGGTACTGCGCTGAGTACCCGTACCCAGCCGGCCGACCGCCGTGAGCGGACGCAGGAATCATGAAAAGACGGACTTAAGGGGCAATGACCTGGCACCTTTACCGCTGTGAGCGTCGAGGCCTTCCGGCTCCGACCAGCCACAACGGGGGAAGAGGAAGATGGTTCACAAGGGATGGTGGCGACCTGCGTCGGCGCTGGCGGTGCTCGCCGTGCTGGCGTCGTCGTCGACGTTCGCGGTGGTGGTCTCGCCCCCGCCCGCCTCGGCCACCGTTCCCGGCCAGCCAGGAGTGCCCCAGCCCGGCACTCCCATCTTCACCGAGGACTTCTCCAACGAGAGCGCGGTCGACGCGCCGATCCGCATCGGTTCCTACACCGGATCACCCGGTTCGGTGTACGTGCCGGGGCCGGGAGGCAGCGGCGCGGACAGCGAGACGTACACGGCGGACCCGGCGTGGAGCCCCGGCGCCGGAGCCTGCAACGGCTGGATCATGCGGCAGACGTCACCGCTCCCGCCCAACGGCGGCGACCCGCCCGTGACCGACAACGACCAGTGCGCCCGCAGCCGCGCCTGGACCACGATCGGCCAGATGGTCCACGACATGGGGGTCTTCCAGGGCCAGAATGACGAGGAGGCGACGACGAACCAGGCCCTCACCGAGTTCTCCAACGGGATCGGCGGAGTGCAGGCCGCCGGCTACCAGTTCGACACCGACAGCAACACCATCCCGGCGGTCGGCGGCCACTTCTACGCCGTCTCGGCGATCTTCGCGGAGACGAACTGCCAGGTCCCGGGTACCGCGCGGGCCAGCGAGCGGTTCGAGCTGATGCTCAACGAGGTGCCGACGGTCCTCGCCGAGGGTCTCAACCCCTGCACGGATCCCAGCGCGGTGGTGATCAACGGCACCTACATCGCGAAGCTCCAGTCCACGGCGATCCAACTCCCGGTCGACGACACCCCGACGCTGGGCCTGCGTCTCTACAACGCCACCGCCACGGGCGTCGGCAACGACGTGGCGTTCGACCTCCCCCAGATCGTCGACGTGACCCCGCAACTGGACAAGGCGTTCGGCCCGGCCACCATCGGGCAGGGGCAGACGTCCACCCTGACGTTCACCGTCACCAACACCGACGACCTGCAGGCCAAGAACGGGATGAGCTTCACCGACGAGCTTCCCGCAGGCGTGACCGCGACCGGGGTGAACAACACCACCTGCTCGGACGCCACGGTGACCGCGGCAGCCGGCGCGACCTCCGTGGTCTTCGACGGCGACATCGGCCTGGGCGTCGCGTCCTGCACCGTCTCCGTCGAGGTGACCGCGGACGTGGTCGGCTCGTACACGAACACCGGATGCGCCGGGCCGGACGGCACGCCGATCCCCGGCTGTGAGAGCAACTTCCCGACGATCCTCGGGATCAACCCGCCCGGCTCCGCCACGCTCCAGGTCATCCCCACCGTCGACCTGGCCGTGACGAAGACGGCGAGCCCGAACCCGTACGTGCCGGGCGCACCGCTGACGTACACCGTCACGGTCACCAACGGCGGGCCGTCCGACGCCGTCGGCGCCACCGTCACCGATCCCCTGCCGGCGCCCGGGTTCACCTGGACCTGCGCGGCGTCCACCGGCAGCACGTGCACCGCCTCCGGCACCGGGGACATCAGCGACACCGTGACCGTGCTCGCGGGCGGGACGCTCACGTACACGGTCAGCGGGACCGTGCCGTCGAGCACCACCGGCGACCTCACGAACACCGCGACGGTCACCCCACCCGACGGGGTCTCCGACCCCGGCTGCACGCCCACCTGCACCGCGACGGTGGTGACCCCGGCGGCACCCGCCGTCGACCTGGCCGTCACCAAGACGGCAACCCCTGACCCGTACGTGCCGGGGGCGTCGCTGACGTACACGGTCACCGTCACCAACGGCGGGCCGTCCGACGCCGTCGGCGCCACAGTCACGGACACGCTCCCGCTGCCCGGCTTCACCTGGACCTGCGCGGCGTCCACCGGCAGCACGTGCACCGCCTCCGGCAGCGGGGAACTCGCCGACACCGTCACCGTGCTCGCCGGCGGCACGCTCACCTACACGATCAGCGGGACCGTACCCGCAGGCACCACCGGCGACCTCACCAACACCACCACCGTGACCCCGCCCGAGGGTGTCTCCGATCCCGGCTGCACGCCGAACTGCACGGCGACGGTCGTGACCCCGGGCCGGCCGACCGTCGACCTGGCGGTGACCAAGGCGGCGGCACCCAGCCCGTACGTGCCGGGTACTCCCCTGACCTACACGGTCACCGTCACCAACGGCGGCCCGTCCGACGCCGTCGGCACCACGGTCACCGATACCCTGCCGCTGCCCGGCTTCACCTGGACGTGTGCGGCGTCCACCGGCAGCACCTGCACCACCTCCGGCACCGGCAACATCGCCGACACGGTGACCGTCCTCGCGGGCGGCACGCTCACCTACACGATCACCGGAACCGTGCCCGCCGACACCACCGGAGACCTCACGAACACCACCACAGTCACACCACCCGAAGGCGCCACCGACCCGGGCTGCACCCCGAGCTGCTCGGCCACAGTCGTCGTCGCCGGGCCGGTGCAGCCCACCCCGACACCGCCGACACCGGAACCGCCCACACCGAAGCCACCCAAGCCGGGGCCGCCCAAGCCGATCCCACCGTTGCCGGTGACCGGCAGTGGCATGGTCACCATCACCTCGATCGGGCTCGCCGCCGTGACCCTCGGCGTGCTCCTGGTCGCCGGTCTGGTCCTGACCCGGCGCTCGCGCCGACACCCCTGACCACCACCTGCGGTCATTACCGTCAGTCACCATCGCGACACATGCCTAGCCCGGCGCCCGGAGCCGGGTGGAGACTCCGCCGCATGGAGAACGTGGAGCGTGAGCGCACGAACGAGCGCTTCGAGAAGGTGGCCGAGGAGACCTCGGAGACCGTGACCCACGCGGCCACGGTGCTGGAGGAGGAACTCGCGGCGGGGCTGGCCGGCGCCCGGCGGCTCGAGGAGAAGCTGACCGAGAGCCGGCGCGTGGACCCGGAGGCGTTCGACGAACTCGTCGCCCGGGTCCGCACCGACGGGCACGCCCTGATCGACACCGTGGTCGGGCAACTGAAGATGGCCGACGACCAGCGCGGCGAGGTGATCCGGCGGTACACGTCGGACGCGCACGACGCGCTGGACACCGTACTCAATCTGGCGCGGCTGGCGCCCGAGGTGGCAAACGGCCTCGCGGACCGGCTGGCGTCGCCGGCCCCGAAGCGGCCGACGGACCGGTAGCCGCGCGATGGCGCCGCCCACCGGGGTGGCCGGCGGGCACGTGGAACGGATGCTGGAGCGCTATCGCGGGCTCGCCCTCGGCGCGCTGCTCGACGACGTGCCCGACGGCGGCCCGCGCTACCTCTACGACCTGGTCGCGGAGTATCCGCGCCGGTGGGGCAAGGGGCTGCGCGCCGCGCTGTGCCTGGCCACGTGCCGGGCGTTCGGCGGCGGCGACGCGGTGGGCCTCAACGCCGCAGTGACGGTGGAGCTGTTCCACAACGCCTTCCTCATCCACGACGACATCCAGGATTCCAGCGAGCAGCGACGCGGCGGGCGGACGCTGCACGCCGAGTACGGCGTGGGCGTGGCGCTGAACGTCGGCAACATGACGAACCTGCTGGCGTTGCGGCGGCTGGCGGCGAACCGGGCGGCCCTCGGCTCCGGGATCGCCTGGCGGCTGTTCACCGAGACCGAGCTGATGATGCGCCACTCGCTGGAGGGGCAGGCCATCGAGATCGGCTGGATCCGCGACAACGTGTGCGACCTCGACGCCGACGACTACTACCGGATGTGCCTGAAGAAGACGTCCTGGTACACGTGCATCTACCCGTGCCGCACCGGCGTCCTCGTGGCGACCGGCCGGGAGAACGCCGTCGACGTGCTCGACCGCTACGGCTGGTATCTGGGCGCGGCGTTCCAGATCCAGGACGACGCGCTCAACCTCACCGGCGACTACGCCCGGTACGGCAAGGAGATCGCCGGTGACCTGTGGGAGGGCAAACGCACGCTGATCCTGATCGACTTCATGCGGCGGTGCACACCGGAGGAACGCGAACGGCTCGTGCGGCTGCTGAGCCGTACCCGCGCGGAGCGCACCGACGCCGAGGTGCGCTGGCTGCACGGGCGACTGCTCGCGTACGACTGTGTGGAGTCGGCGCGGCGCAGCGCCCGGGACCTCGCGCTGGCCGCCCGCCGCGAGGGTGAGCGGGCGCTCGGCGCCGCCGCCGACAGCGAGGACGGCCGTTTCCTGCTGGAGCTGACCGACTACGTGGTGGAACGCGCGCGTTAGGCGCCCAGGATCGCGCGCAGCCAGGTGAGCTGTTCGCGCTGGTGTGCCGCCTCGCCGCCCTCGTGGTCGTTGAACTCGTACACCCGCACGTCCTTGTCGCCGCCGTAGCGGTGGTAGGCGGCGAAGCAGGTCGACGGCGGGCAGACCTGGTCCCGCAGCGCGATCGAGAACAGCGCCGGCGCTGTCGCGCGCGGCGCGAGCACGGCGGCGTCCAGGTAGGACAGCGTGCGGAACACCCGGTCGGCGCGGTCGCGGTGCAGCGCGAGGTACTCGACGACCTCGGCGTACGGGCTGTCCGGGCCGGCGACGCGCACGCCCCGGCGGATGTCGCAGAGGAACGGCACGTCCGGCATGACCGCCACGACGTCCGGGCACAGCGCTGCGGCGGCCAGGGCCAGGCCGCCGCCCTGGCTGAAGCCGGTCACCGCTACCCGGGCGGGGTCGACGGCCGGGTGCCGCCGGGCCGCCTCGGCGAAGCGCACCGCGTCGGTGATCAGCCGCCGGTAGTAGTGCTCGGCCGGGTCGTCGACGCCCCGGGTGAGGAAGCCGGGCACGGTGCCGGCCGGGTAGGGGTGCGGGTCGGGCGTGCCGCCGGTGGCGGCGCTCCAGCCTTGGCCCCGGCTGTCCATGATCAGGTGCGCGAACCCCGCCGCGGCCCAGAACAGCTTCTCGTGCGCCAGGCCGCGGCCCCGGCCGTAGCCGAGGTACTCGACCACGCAGGGCAGCGGCCCGTCGGCACCGGCCGGCAGGTGCAGCCATCCGCGTACCGGCTCACCGCCGAAACCGGGGATCGTGGCGGCGTACGTCCGGATCTGGGTCAGCCCGGTGTCGACCGGCTCGTAGACCGCACGCTCCGGGTCGCCGCCGCCGCCGAGCGTGCGCGCCCAGAACGCGTCCAGGTCCGCCGGCACGTGAAGCTCCGGCCGGTACGCCAGACAGCCGGCCAGGTCGAGGTCGGTCAGCGGCACGACGCGGCCTCCCGCACGGCCGAGGCGAACCAGCCGGTGATCGTGCTCGGGTGGGTGATGGCAGTGCCCACCACGACCGTCCACGCGCCCGCCCGCAGCGCCTGCGCGGCCTGCTCCGGGGTGTGGATGCGTCCCTCGGCGACCACCGGGACCTCGATCGCGGCGGCGAGCCGGGCGACCAGGTCCAGGTCCGGCCCGTCGCCCTTCGTGGTGTACGCGGTGTAGCCAGCGAGCGTGGTACCGACCAGGTCGGCGCCGGCAGCGGCGGCGGCCACGCCCTCGTCGAAGGTGGAGCAGTCGGCCATCACGAGCGCGCCGGTGCGCTCGTGCACGGCGGCGATCGTCTCGGCGAGCGTACGGCCGTCGGGCCGGGGCCGGGACGTGCCGTCGAGCGCGACGACGTGCGCCCCGGCGTCGGCGACGGCGAGCGCGTGTTCGAGGGTCGGGGTGATGAAGATGTCGTCGTCGCCGTCCTTCCAGAGCCCGATCAGCGGCAGGTCCACCGCCGCGCGGATCGCCGCGATGTCCGCCAGCCCCTGGGCGCGGATGCCGGCGGCGCCGCCGCGTGCGGTGGCGAGCGCGACCCGGCGCATGGTGTCCGGGTCGCGCATCGGCTCACCCGGGTACGCCTGGCAGGAGACCACCAGGCGGTCACGGAGCTGGTCGACGAGCGCGTTCATGAGACCTTCCAGGCGAGCGAGGCGGCGCCGAGCAGTGGCGCGTCGGGTCCGAGGGTGGAGGCGAGGACCGGCACTGCGGCCAGGGCGGGCAGTGTCTCGGCGGGCACCGCGTCGCGCAGCGCCCGCCACCACGGCTCGCCGAGACCGGTGACGCCGCCGCCGATCACCACGGCGGCGGGGTCGAGCACGTTGACCAGGCCGCCGACGGCGGAACCGACAGCCGCGCCGCCCAGCCGGACGACATCCCGGGCCGTCTCGTCGCCGTCCGCGGCGAGCGCGGCGACGGCCCGCAGGTCGGCCACCGCCCGGCCGGTACGCCGGACGTACTCGGCGGTGAGCGCGGGCCCGGCGGCGATCGCCTCCAGGTGCCCGCGCCCGCCGCAGGTGCAGGCGAGCGTTCCGGCGTACGCCGACGGCTGGTGCCCGGCGTGCCCGGCCGCGCTGTGCGCACCGGTGAGCACAGTGTCGCCGAGGACGAACGACGCGCCGACGCCGGTGCCCACGGCGACGTAGAGCACCGTGTCGTAGCCGGCCGCGACGCCGTGACGCGCCTCGCCCAGCGCGTGGGCGTGCACGTCGTTGATCACGGTGACCGGTACGCCCAGGCGCCGGCTCAGGTCGCCGCGCAGGTCCGTGCCGGTCCACCCGGTCAGCACGTCGGTGGCGGACAGCACCAGGCCGGAGCCGCTGTCGATGACTCCGGCGCTACCGACGCCGAGCGCCCGTACGACGCCCGGCGCGTCCGCCCGCAGCTTCTCCACCAGGCCGGCCGCGGTGTCGAGCACCGCGGCAGCACCGGAGCGACCAGGTGTCGGCGCGGTGCGCCGGCCCACGACCTCTCCGGCGGCGGTGACCAGGGCGGCGGTGGTCTTGGTGCCGCCGATGTCGAGCGCGGCGACCAGACCGGTGGTGCTCACGTCGGGCATGGTCAGAGCAGCCCGGCCAGTTCCAGCTGGGTACGCACGCGGCCCGTCTCGGCCGCGTCCAGCGGCCGCAGCGGCAGCGACACCGCGTTGCCGGCGATGACGCCGAGCAGGGACAGTGCGGTCTTGAACGCGCCGACGCCCCGGGTGGCGCCCGCCGAGGTGGCCGGGTCGGCCGCGTCGACGATGCGGAACAGCCGGGTCAGGCGGTCCTGCTCCCGGCGGGCGGCGGTCCAGTCGCCCGCCACGCAGGCGCGGTGCAGCCGCACGTACCCGGCCGGGTCCACGTTGCCCAGTCCGGGCACCGAGCCGGAGCCACCGGCGAGCATCATCGCGTCGACCACCACCTCGTGGCCGGTGAGCAGGCTGAAGTCGCGCTCCGGCGCGTGCTCGGCGACGGCCAGCGCGAGCTGGCGGAACGCGACGTCGTCGCCGCTGGAGTCCTTGACGCCCGCCAGCACGCCGTCGGCGGCGAGCCGGGTCAGCAGGTCGACGGAGAGCTTGCTGTGCACGCAGACCGGGATGTCGTACGCCAGCAGCGGAAGCTCGACCGCCGCGGCGACGGCCCGGAAGTGCCGCTCGATCTCGTGCGGGCCGACGATGGCGTAGAACGGCGCGGTCACGACCAGGCCGTCCGCGCCCAGCCGGGTGGACGCCTCGGCGCGCTCCACGACCCGGCGGGTGGTGGGTTCGATACAGCCGGCGATGACCGGCACGGCGCCGCCGGCGGTCTTCACGATGGTCTCCAGGGCCAGGTCCCGCTGCCGGTCGGTGAGGAAGACCGTCTCGCCGGAGCTGCCGAGGGCGAAGATGCCGTCGACGCCGGCGTCGAGCAGCCACTCGACCAGCCGTTCCAGCGAGTGGACGTCGACCTCGCCCTCATCGGTCAGGGGGGTCACGGCCGGCGGCACGACTCCGGCGAACCGCGGGGCTGGGGTGGTCACAGGTTCTCCTCGACAGACTCAGATGTGGTGCGGCCGGTCGCCGAGGTGGCGAGCGCGACCAGTTCGGTGTTCGCGGTTCCGGCGGGCACCGGGTGGTGGCAGCGGAACTCGTGGCCCTCACCCTCGGCGGGGCGCGGCGCCGGCATGTCCACGGCGCAGCCGTCGGTGGCGGCCCAGCAGCGGGTCCGGAACGGGCAGCCGCTCGGCGGCCGGGTGGCCGACGGGACCGGACCGACCAGCGGGATGGGCTCGATCGGTGACAGCAGGCCCGGCGTGGCCGAGAACAAGGCCCTGGTGTACGGGTGCCGGCCGCCCTCGGGCAGCAGGGCGGCGGGCGTCTGCTCGACGATGCGGCCCAGGTACATGGTGACGACCCGGTCGCTGACCCGCTTGACGGTCTGGATGTCGTGCGACACCAGCACCATCGCCAGCCCGAGCCGGTCCTTGAGGTCCAGCAGCAGGTTGAGGATCTGGGCCCGGACCGACACGTCGAGCGCGCTCGTCGGCTCGTCGGCGATGACCAGTCCCGGTTCCAGGGCCAGCGCGCGGGCGATGGACACCCGCTGGCGCTGCCCGCCGGAGAGCTGGCTGGGCAGCACGTCGGCGACCGAGCGGGGCAGGCCCACCAGGGCCATCAGCTCGGTCACCCGCTGCTCGCGCTGCTGCCGGGTGCCCCGGCGGTGCACGTCGAGCGGGTCGCGCAGGATGTCGCGTACCGGCATCCGGCGGTTCAGCGAGGTGGCCGGGTCCTGGAAGATCATGCCGACGCCCGCGCCGATGTGCTCGCGCCGCTCGGCCGTGCTCATCGACCACACGTCCTTGCCGGCGAACGACACCGTGCCGGCGGTCGGTCGTTGCAGGCCGACGAGCACCTTTGCCAGCGTCGACTTGCCGCAGCCGGACTCGCCCACGATGCCGACCGTCTCGCCGGCCCGGATGACCAGGTCGGCGCCGGTGAGCGCGTAGACCTTCTCCCGGCTGAACATGCCGCCGCCGCGCGCGGCGTGCACCACGTGCACGTCGCTCAGCTCGGCGATCGGCCGGTGCTCGGCGGTGGCGCTCATCGGGCCGGCTCCTTCTCGCTGACGGTGACGGCGGGGTGGTGGCAGGCGTACCCGTGGCCGTCCGTGCCCTCCAGGGCGGGCGCGGTGCCCCGGCAGATCTCGGTCGCCATCGGGCAGCGGTCGGAGAACCGGCAGCCCTTCGGGAAGTCGGCCGGTGACGGCACCACGCCGCGGATCTGGGTGAGCCGTTCCGCGCCGGTCTCCAGGGACAGGACGGAACCGAGCAGGCCGCGGGCGTAGTGGTGGGCGGGCGCCTCCATCACGTCGGCGGTCACGCCGGTCTCCACGATCTGGCCGCCGTACATCACCACGACCCGGTCGCAGACGTCGCTGACCAGGGCGAGGTCGTGGCTGACCAGGATGAGGGCGAAGCCGAGCCGCTCGCGCAGGTCCAGCAGCAGCTTCATCACCTGGGCCTGCACCGTGACGTCGAGCGCGGTGGTCGGCTCGTCCGCGATGATCAGCTTCGGATCGCGGGACAGCGCCATGGCGATCACCACGCGCTGCCGCTGCCCGCCGGACAGCTCGTGCGGGTACGCGGCGAGCGTGCGCTGCGGGTCCAGCCCGACCAGCCGCATGAGCTCCTCGGCCGAGCGGGTGCCGCCGCGGCGGATCATCTGGGCGAGCTGGGCGCCGACGCGCAGCGCCGGGTTCAGCGCCGACAGCGCGTCCTGGTAGACCATGGCGATCTCGCGCCCCATCAGGGCACGGCGGCCCTTGGCGTTCAGCTTCAGCAGGTTCGTGTCCTGGAAGCGGATCTCGCCACGTACCCGGGCGCCCTGCGGCAGCAGGCCCATCACCGCCAGGACGCTGAGCGACTTGCCCGAGCCGGACTCCCCCACCAGGCCGACGACCTCGCCGGGGCGGACGTCGAAGGAGAGCCCGTCGACGATGTCCACGCCGCGGTGGCGGCCCTCGAAGCCGATGGACAGGTCGCTGACCTGAAGGACCGGCTTGCCCTGCGGCAGCGGGCGGGCGCGTTCGCGCAGCCGCCGCGCCGCCTCGGCGAGGCCCGGCAGCTCGACCACCTCGCCGGTGCCGGGCTTCGCCTGCTCCAGCGCGTCGCCGCTGGTGGTGGACGTGGCACGGCGCGCGGCCGGGGCGGCCCACGCGTCGGACATGCCCTCGGAGAGCACGTTGAGCGCCAGCACGGTGAGCAGGATCAGCAGGCCGGGGAAGAACGTGGCCCACCAGCCGCCGATCTGCACCATCTCCTTGCCGAACGCGATCACCGAGCCCCACGAGGAGGCCGCCTCCTGCGGGGCGAGGCCGCCGCCGATGAAGGACAGCGACGCCTCGAAGACGATCGCGTCGGCCACCATGACGGTGACGAAGACCAGGATCGGGGCGGCGCAGTTGCGCAGGACGTGCCGCCAGAGGATGTGCGGCCGCCGGGCGCCGATGATCCGCTCGGCGGCCACGTAGTCCTCGCCGTACTGGGACAGCACGTTGGCGCGGACGATGCGCGCGACCGACGGGGTGAACACGAAGCCGATCGCGATGACGAGGACCAGCAGGCTGTTCTTGCCGAACGAGATGATCAGCAGCGCGGAGAGCACGATCGTGGGGAAGGCCATCACCACGTCGAGGCAGCGCATGATGATCTCGTCGACGACGGTCCGGCTACTGCCGGCGATCGCGCCGAGGATCGCGCCGAGCACCAGCGCGATGCCGGCCGCGCCGAACCCGACGATCAGGGAGCGCCGGGTGCCGGCGACCAGCCGGGAGAAGACGTCCCGGCCGAGCTTGTCCAGACCGAACCAGAAGTCACCGTTCGGGCCGGTCAGCGCCGGTCCGAGCCCGGTCTGGGTGGGGTCGTGACGCAGCAGCAGCGGGGCGAGCACGCCGACGACGACGATGAGCGCGACGAAGCCGAGCGCGAACCGGGCCGCGAGACCGAGCCGGGCGAAGGCCATGCCGGGGCGGGACAGCCGCGTGGTGAGGGACCGGCGCATCAGTGGCCTCCGCGCAGTCGGGGGTTGGCGAAGAGGTAGAGGATGTCGACGACCAGGTTCACCAGGACGAAGCACAGCGCGATGGTCAGCACGGTGCCCTGGGCCAGCGCGGTGTCGTTCTGCTGGACGGCGCTCATGATCTGGGTGCCCATGCCGGGCAGCGAGAAGATCGCCTCGATGACGACGGTGCCGCCGATCAGGTAGCCGATCCGCAGGCCGAGCGCGGTGAGCGGGTTGACCAGCGCGTTGCGCAGCACGTTGCGGCCGATCACCACGCGCGGCGGCAGTCCGGCGCCGATCGCGGTGCGGACGTAGTCCTTGTCGAGTTCCTCGACCATCGACGTCCGGACGATCCGGGCCAGCGAGCAGCCGACCGGTACGGCAAGCGCCAGCGCGGGCATGGCCAGCGACTGCAACCACAGACCGACCGAGTCGGCGGGGTTGACGTAGCCGCCGGTCGGGAAGATCGGCCGGCGGACCGAGAACTCCTGGATGAACAGCAGGGCCAGCCAGAACGAGGGCGTGGCGATGCCGGCCATGGAGACGATCCGGATGACCTGGTCGGGCCAGCGGTCCCGGTACAGGGCGGCCGGGATGCCGAGCGCCAGCGCGATGACGAGCGCGCCGACGACGCCGAGCGCGGTGAGCTGGATGGTCAGCGGCAGCGCCATGGCGATCTTCTCGGCGACCGGGACCGACGGCGGGAACGTCATGCCGAGGTCGCCGCGGACGAGGTCGCCGAGGAAGTGCAGGTAGCGCAGCGGCAGCGGGTCGTTCAGGCCGTTGGCGGCGCGGAACGCCTCGACCTGCGCCGGCGTGGCCTGGTCACCGAGGACGGACAACGCCGGGTCGATCGGGGAGAACTGCATGATCACGAAGACGAAGAGCGTGATGCCCAGCACCAGGGGGATCAGCGTCAGGAATCGTCGTGCGACCAGGTTCAGGACGGTCAGCATGGATTCTCTTTCTCGTGGCGGGGCGCCGGGACGCCCCGCCCGGCCGCACGGGTCACGTGGGGCCGGGCGGGACGCCTGCGGGGCCGGAACCCCGAGCGCGGGCTCAGCCGGTCCGGCCGGTGCCCAGGAAGTACAGGCCGGTGGTGGAAGCGCCGGAGAAGCCGTCCACCTTGGCCGGGTCGTACGCGGTGACGACCTTGGTGTGCAGGATCGGGTACAGCGGCACCTGGTCCGCCGCCATGTCCAGGGCCTGCTTCCACAGCGCCTTGCGGGCCGTCTCGTCGGAGGTCTGCGCGGCCTTGTCGAGCAGGTCGCTCATGGCCTTGCGGTCGGCGTCGCTCCAGCGGTAGCGCTGGCCCGGCCAGGTCTCGCCGAAGTAGTACCAGCGCATCAGCAGGTCGGTGTCGACGCCGAAGACGCTCGGGTCACCGGTGGCCATGAGCACCCGGAAGGTGTCCTTGGGGACGATGTCGCCGTAGATGGCCGAGGACGGCACGGTGTTGAGCGTGGCGTTGACGCCGATCTTCTTCCACTGCTCGATGACCAGCGGGGCGACGTCCTTGACCACCGAACTGTCGGTGGTGTCGAGCCGGAACGACAGGTTGGTGACGCCGGCCTCCTGGAGCAGGGCCTTGGCCTTGTCCGGGTTGTAGTCGTAGACGGTGGCGGCCTTCTGGTAGGCCTTGTTGCCCTCGTCGAGGTAGCTCGTCGCCGGGCTGCCGTAGCCGTTGAGCGCGGTCTTGATGACCGCCTCCTTGTCGATGGCGTAGTGCAGGGCTTGGCGCACCCGCTTGTCGCTGAACGGCGCGGCGGAGTTGTTGAACATGAGGAAGACCTGGTTGAAGGCCTGCTTCACGTCGATCGTGTACTTGTCCTTGAGCGAGTCCACGTTCAGGTACGGCACGGCCTCGATGGCCTGCACCCGGCCGCCCTGCAGGTCCGACACACGGGCCGACGCCTCGGTGGTGGTGTTCCACGTCATCGTCTCGACCTTGGCGGCGCGCGGGCCGTTGTAGTTCGCGTTCTTGCTCAGCTTGATGCCGGATTCCTTGGACGCGCTGTCCACCTTGAACGGGCCGGAGCCGATCGGGGCGGTGTCGAACGCCTTGGCCGCGGCCGGGTCACCGGTCTTGGCCTTGGGGACGACCTTGATGACCGAGATCCGCTCGCTGAACAGCGCGAACGGGTACTTCAGCGTGAACTCGACGGTCGTCACGTCCTTGGCGGTGACGGTGTCCAGGAACGACACGAAGCCCTGCATCAGCGGCGGCGCCTTCGGGTCCGCGGGCTTGAGCACGCGGGTGAAGGACCAGGCCACGTCCTCGGCGGTGACCGGGGTGCCGTCGGAGAACTTCGCCCCGTCACGCAGCGTCACGGTGTACGTCCGGCCGTCGGCCCCGGGGGTCGGGTCGCTCTTGGCCAGGGCGTTGTAGGGTTCCCGCGTGATCGGGTCGAGGTCGACGAGGCCCTCGAAGACGTGCTGGTTGACCGCTGTCGCCACGGCCGAGGAGGCGTTGCTGGGATCGAAACCGCTGGAGAGCGTGAAGGCCAGCGTCGCCTCGATGGACGTGCCCCCCTTCCCGTCGCCCACGGCGTTTGTCGAGGCGGGACCGCCACTGCAGGCCGCCAGCGCGACCGCGAGGCCGCCCGCGAGGGAGGCGACGGTCAGGGAGCGGACGCGGCCGCGCAGGGCGCGCCGGCTCCTCGACGGCTTACCGGTGGTGCTCACGTAGCTGCCTCCATAGGCTCTTCATGCGCTCGCGTGACCGCTCGCGCTCGGGGATGTGAAGCATAAGGTGTATGACGTCTGACGTCTGATGCCGGTAGGGTGAGGGTGTCAGATTCGGGAACGAAGGGCAAGGGGCAGATGACGACCATTGACGCCAGTCCGCTACGCGGCGCCGAGCGGCCCAGCCCTCGCCGGCAGGAGGTCGCCACCAGGATCAAGGAGTACATCCTGCGCAACCGCCTCAAGCCGGGGAACCTCCTGCCCACCGAGACGGAGCTGTGCGAGGCCGTCGGCGCCAGCCGCTCCAGCGTCCGCGAGGCAGTGAAGATCCTCTCCGCGCTCGACATCGTCGAGGTGCGCCACGGCCACGGCACGTTCGTCGGCCGTATGTCCCTCAACGCCCTGGTGGAGAGCCTGACGTTCCGCGGCCTGCTCAGCGGCGAGGACGACCACCACGTACTGGCCCAGGTCGTCGACATCCGCCAGACGCTGGAGCAGGGACTGGCCGCCACCGTCATCGACGCCCTGGACGAGCGGCACCGTTCGGAGCTGTCCGCGCTCGCCGACGAGATGCACAGCCGGGCCGCCCGGGGCGAGGACTTCCTCGACGTCGACCGCGCCTTCCACCTGAAGCTGATGGAACCCCTCGGCAACGACCTGCTGGTCCAGCTCACCGAGGCGTTCTGGCAGGTGCAGGCCATCGTCGCGCCCACGCTGCAGACCGAGCCGGAGGACCGGGTCATCACCGCCCAGCGGCACCAGGCGATCGTCGCCGCCCTCACCGCCGCCGACGCGGCGGCGCTGCGATCGGCCGTCGCCGAGCACTACGCGCCCATCCGGGCGAGCATCGCCCGCGCCGCACAGACCTGATCCGCCGTACGCCGGGACCTGTCGTTCGAGCCTGATCGAAGGTCTCTGTCCCGGCGCACGCCCCGCACCGAAGCTGTCTTCTGACGGGCGCACCGGGCGCCCCGGACAGCCGAGGTGCACGTCATGGCGGTGGTGTCGCGCCGAGCGCGGTCGAGGTGGTACGCCGTCGCGGTCCCCGCCGCCCTCGCGGCGGCGGTGGCCGGGGCGCTGGGCGCGCGCCCGGACGTCGCGCCGCCGCCCGAGAGTCAGCGCGCGCCCGCGGTGAGTGCCGCCGCCGTACCGGTCCTGCCCGCCGCCGCCCCGGCCGCCGACGTGCGGTACGCCGCCACGCAGGTGCTGATCCGCGACTGCATGCAGCGTCGCGGTTTCCGCTACTGGCCGGTTCCCCGGCAGCCGGTGCCGGAGCTGCGAGAATTCCCGTACGGCCTCGACGACGTCTCCTACGCCCGCCGGTACGGATACGGCGGCGCCCTGGAACGCCGCCTCCAGGAGGCGATGGCGGCCGACCCGAACGCCCGGTACGTCCGGGAGCTGCCCCCCGAACGCGGCGCCGCCGCCGTACGCGCGGTCAACGGCGACCCCGGCGAGCCCGACGCCCTGCGCGCGACGCTGCCGGCCGGCGGCGTGCTGCGCCGCAGCAGCCACAGCTGCACGTCCGAGGCGGAGCGGCAGCTCTACCGCGACCTGCCCGGCTGGTACCGCGCCACGAAAGTCACGGACAACCTGGCCGGCCTGCGCGTCGGCCGGGTGCTCGCCGACCCCCGCTACGCCGACGGCGTACGGGCGTGGCGGCGGTGCATGCACGCCGACGGGCACGACGTGGCCGACCCGGCATCGGCCCGCGCGTCGGTGCCCGAGCCGGCTGCCGGCTCCGCCACGCCCGGCGAGATCAGGCTGGCGGTGGCCGAGGCGACCTGTGCGGCCCGGACCGGGCTCGGCCCGCTCGCCCGGCGGCTCGACGCCGAGCATCGGGCCGCCCTCGACAGGCGGTTCCACACCGAGGTCGCCGAACGCCTCCGCCTGGAGGCCGCCGCGCTGCCGCTGGCACGCGCCGTGCTGGCCGCCGGCTGACCCACCCCCACGACGTCCGTGGCGGCCCGCCACGGAAGGACCCGACTGAAGGGAAACACCATGAGAGCACTACGGTCCGCGCTGGCCACAGTGGTCGCGGCGGCAGCCGCGCTGGCCTTCACCGCCACCGCCGCCCAGGCCGCGCCCCGGCCGACCCCGCACGCGGACACGGCGCAGCGTGCCGCCGCGGGCAGCGGTTACCTGTACGTCAGCCAGGACGCCAACTGGGCCGGCCGGTGGTGCTGGTGGTACAACGCCGACAACAACTGGGACACGATCAACACGGCGGAGAACGCCAACTGCGACTACAACAACCGGGCAAGCATGCGCAACCTGGCGTCCTCGGCCTGGAACGACTCCAACACCGGCCGGCCGGTCGCCCTCTACATCCACCCCGACTACACCGGCGCGTACGCGTGTCTCGGCGCCGGCGAGGTGTGGGACAACCTCACCCAGCACACCTTCAACTGGGGCTCCACGCGGGGCGGCTACGGGGAGACCACAAACGACAACATCGCCTCCCACCGGTGGCGTACGAGCTGCAGCGCGGGCTGAGCTGGGACAGGGCGGGGCGGCAGCCGTGCGGCTGCCGCCCCGCCGCGTCCAATCCAGCGATATACGTCAATGTCGTGGACGAGACTGAGCGCGGCGGCGCGCGTCGGAACACTGTGCGTCATGGGGACGCTACGCATCCACTTCACGGCCGGGGACCTCAGCCGCACCCGGCTGGCGGCCCGGCCGGATCCACTGTGGGAGATCATCTGTAGCCTGCACCGCCTCCAGACCCGGGCCGGTTACGCGGGTTACGCCCGGTGGCACCGGCAGATCCGTCCGGACCTGGAGCGCGCCGGTCTCGTCCCGGTCGTCCGCGAGCGGCTCCTGCCCGTCGCGCCGCTCAAGCGCTACTTCCCGGACTTCCTCACACCGGGCCCCGTCACCGACCTCGACGAGGGGATCGACCGGGTGCTCGGCACCCCGGCCCGGCGGATCCGCACCGAACTCGGGCGGATGGTGACGCCCGTCGACGGCGCGTGGATGAGCGACCTGGCAGCCGGCCGGCTCGCCGCCCGGCACGGCCTCGGCGACGCGCTGCGCGCCTACTTCCGGGTCGCGCTCGCTCCCTACTGGACGCAGATCACCTCCGCCGTCTCCGGCGACCGGGCGCTGCGCGGGGCCTGGGTCCTCGACAACGGCGCCGGGCAGATCCTCGACGACCTGAGCCCGGAGACCTCCTGGGATCCGCCGGTGCTGTCCGTGCACGGCTACCCGGAGGACCGGGACATGCATCTCGACGGCCGGGGCATCACGCTGGTCCCGTCGTACTTCTGCTGGCACGCGCCGATCACGCTGGCCGACCCCGACCTGCCGCCGACGCTCGTCTATCCGGCGCGCCGGCAGCGAGCGGAACCGACGCCGCCGGCCGGCCCGCAACGCCGGCTCGGTCCGCTGCTCGGCCACACCCGGGTCGCGGTCCTGCGCGCCGCCGCGAGCGGCGCCACCACCGGCGAGCTGGCCCGGCGTGCCCGCATCTCGCCGGCCACCACCAGCCATCACACCACCATCCTGCGCGAGGCCGGACTGATCACCAGCCAGCGGCACGGCAACCTGGTGCTGCACCGGCTCACCGCGATGGGCGAGGCACTGCTCGGCGAGACGCACGGACCGGACCGCTGACGACTCCCCGGGCCGGACGGGGACGTCGACCGCAACCGATCCTTGACGGGCCGGGGTGAATCCGCCTAGCGTGCAGACATCGGACATCTGACGTCTTATAGCTAAGTCCGATTCCCCCTCCCCCGTCCGGAAGGAACCACGTGTCCCCTCGCCGCGCCATACCGCGCCGCGCAACCGTCCTCGCGGTGGCCGCCCTCACCCTCCTCTCCGTACTGCCCGCCACCGCTGCCCAGGCCGCCGCCCCCGCCGGTGTGACAGCCACCGTCGGTGCCGACTGCACCGCCGGCTGGCTGCTGCTCGACCTCGACAACCGCAGCGCCACGACGCAGACCTACACCGTCACCTGGCCCGGTCGCTCCGGCTCGCCGTGGACCCGCACGGTCGCCGCCGGTGGCAGCGCCGAGCTGTACTGGACGCTGTCCCCCGGCACGCCGTACACACTGCGCACGACGACCCCGACCGGCCTGGACGAGACCACCGGCGGCATCTTCCACTGCGGCACTGGCATGTCCGCGCTGGCCGGCTTCGACTGCACGAACGGCCGCCTCCAGCTCGCGCTGGAGAACCGCACCACGACGGCCCGCGACTTCACCGTCACCTGGCCCGGACGCACCGGCTCGCCGTGGACCCGCACCATCGCCGCCGGCGGCAACTTCCTGCACTACTGGACCATCGGCGCCGGCACGCCGTACACGCTGCGGGTCACCGCGCCGGGCTTCGACACCACGCTGCGCGGCACCACCTCCTGCGACCTCGCCGCCGGCAACCCGCAGCTCGCCACCACCACGCTGCTGACCACGCAGACAGTGATCCGCGACCTCAACGGCGCGAACGGCCGCTACAACGGCACCGTCGCCTCGGTCCGCATCCCCGGCCTGGCCGTGAGCAACAACGGCACCGTCATCGCCGTGGCCGACGCCCGGGTCAACGGCTCGTACGACCTCGGCGGCGGCACCAACAACATCCAGATCGTGATGATCCGCAGCACCGACGGCGGGCGCACCTTCGAGCAGCCCCGCGTCATCCACGCGCCGCCCACCACCAGCGAGGGCGTCGGCGACCCCAGCCTGCTCGTGGACCGCGCCACCGGCGTCGTCTACTGCTTCTTCACCTACTCCCCCCGGCCCGGCATCAGCTTCTGGTCCGGCGGCTCCGGCCTGAACACCGCCGACGACCCGAACAGCATGCATCTGCGCTACATCACCAGCCGGGACGACGGCGCCACCTGGAGCGCCCCGGTCGAGCTGAACCCGGCCGTCAAGGACCCCACCTGGCCCGGTACGGGTCGGTGGGCAGCACGATGAAGTCGGCGAGCATGCCGGGGCGCAGCCGGCCCTTCAGGTGCTCCTCGTAGGAGGCGTACGCTCCGGCCTCGGTGAAGCAGCGCAGCGCGGCGTCCAGGTCGAGCCGCTCGTGCGGGTCGACGCCGCCGGGTGGGGTGCCGCCGGGCTGCTGCCGGGTCACCGCGGCGTGGATGCCGAAGAACGGGTCGGGGTCCTCCACCGGGGCGTCCGACCCGAACGCCACAGTCGCCCCGGCGTCGAGCAGGCTGCGCCAGGCGTACGACGCCAGGCCCCGGCCGGCGAGCATCCGGGTGGTGAGCGGGATGTCGCTGGTGCAGTGCGTGGGCTGCATCGAGGCGATCACGCCGTGGCGGGCGAGCAGCGGGACGTCGTCCGGCAGCAGGTGCTGGGTGTGCTCGATCCGGTGCCGCAGCCGCGCCACCGGGCCGGGGCCGGCCGACTCGCGCCAGCGTGCGTACGCCCGCAGCACCATCCGGTTCGCCGCGTCGCCGATGGCGTGCGCCGCCACCGCGATCCCCGCCCCGGCGGCGGTCGCCACCAGCCGCTCGAACTCCTCGGCCGGGGTGACGGCGATGCCGTGGTTGCCGGGTTCCCCGTCGTACGGCTCGGTCATCAGGCAGGTGTGCGAGCCGAGCGCGCCGTCGGTGAAGATCTTCACCGGGCCGGTGCTCAGCCAGCGGTCCCCGTCCCCGGTGGCCCAGCCGGCGTCGATCGCCTCGTCCAGGGCGGTGGCGGGGATCGTCTTGTGCACCCGCAGCGGCAGCTCGCCCCGGGCGTACAGCGTCTCGTAGGCGGCGCGGGCGTCCTGCCCGTCGAGGTCGTGGATGCCGGTCAGACCGGCGGCGAGCAGCCGGGGCAGGTGGGCGCGGAGCTGCGCCACCAGGTCACCGGCGTGCGGGGAGCGCACCACCGCGTACGCCGCGTCGGCCGCCGCCTCGCGCAGGATGCCGGTCGGCTCGCCGTGCTCGTCCCGCGCGATCTGCCCGCCGGGCGGGTCGGGGGTGGCGGCGTCGATGCCGAGGCGGGCCAGGGCGGCGGTGTTCACCCAGATGGTGTGGCCGTCGATGCTCGGCAGCGCCGCCGGCCGGTCCGGGCAGACCCGGTCCAGGTCGGTGCGGGCCGGCTGCACCGGCCGGGTCCATCTGTTGCTGTCCCACCCGCCGCCGAGCAGCCAGGCGTCCGGCGGCAGCGCGGCGGCGTGTCCCGCGATCCGGGTCAGCGCCTCGTCGAGGCTCGCCGTGCCGCGCAGGTCCACCTGGTCCAGCCCGCGCACGTAGGACGCCGCGTGGATGTGGCTGTCGATCAGCCCGGGCAGCACGGCCGCCCCGCCGAGGTCGACCCGCCGCGCGCCGCCGCCGGCCCGGTCCCGGCAGTCGGCGAGGTCACCGACGGCGACGATCCGCTCGCCGCGGACCAGCATCGCCTCGGCGTACGGGCGGTCCGGGTCGAGGGTGTGGATGCGGGCGTTCTCGTAGACCGTGCCGCTCATGGGCTCCCCTGCCTCGGCGCTCGTACGGAGGGTCAGGACGTGCGGACCGGCGCCGTCTCCTCCGGCTCACCGGCCCGGTCCGCGCGGATCCGGTCGATGTGGTCGGCCAGCTCGTCGGTGATCAGCAGGTCCCGCCGGATGTCGTCGTGCGGGTACGCGGTCCGCCCGACCATGTGCGCCGCGACCGGGGCGGTGGCGAGCTGGAACAGGCCGACCAGGACCAGCGTGGTGATGTCCACCCCGGTACGCAGCCGCAGCGCGCAGCCGAGCAGCACCAGCAGCAGCCCGAGCACCTGGGGCTTGGCCGCCGCGTGCATCCGCGACAGCACGTCCGGGAAGCGGACCAGCGCGATGCCCGCGGCGAGGCAGAGCAGCGCGCCGGCGATCAGGCAGACGCCGGCGACGATGTCCAGGATCGCGTCGGCGGTCACTTCGTGCTTCTCCGGGACGCGAACCGGGCGACGCTCACCGATCCGACGAAACCGACGAGGGCGAGGACGACGAGGACCGGCAGCGCGGTGGCGTCCCGGCTGTAGGCCGCCTCGGTGGCGATGGCCGCGACCGCGACGGCGAGCAGCACGTCGGTGGCGACGGCCCGGTCGAGGATGGACGGCCCGCGGATGATGCGGACGAGGGTGAGTCCACCGGCCGCGACGAGCAGCGCGGTGACGATCACGGCGACGACGGTCACGTCGGTGCTCCTTCCAGTTCGACCGAACCGGAGGGTTCGGCCTCGTCGTGGCGGATCCGGTCGCGCTCCTCGACCGAGCCGACGGCGGCGACGATGCGCGCCTCCAGCTCGAGCACGCTGCGCCGGAACCGTTCCACCTCGTCGGGGCTCCGGATCCCGATGACGTGCACGTAGAGCGTCCCGGTACTCCGGTCGGCCTCCAGGATGAGGCTGCCCGGCACCAGCGACAGCGCCTCGGCGTTGAGGGTGAGGTTGAGGTCGGTGTTCACCCGCAGGCGCACCGCGATGATCGCCGAGTGCGGGTGCCCGGGCCGGACGGCCAGCCAGGCCACCTGGGCGGACGCGACCACCAGGTCGTACAGGAAGCGGATCACGAACCGCAGAAGCGGTACCGGCCGGATCCGGCCGGCGAACGTGACAGGGGGAAGCGGGAAGACGACCAGCAGCACCGCCGCGACCACGAGTCCGCTGATCACGTTGGCCCAGCTGAAGGTGCCCCACAACAGCACCCAGACGGTGACCAGGCCGGTCACCGCGATGGCCCGGTTGCGCCAGCGGTCACGGCGGGTCAGCGGCGCTTTCGGCTGACTGGTCACGGCGGTCCCTCCGGGAACACGGCCTCGACGTACGGGGCACGGCGCAACAGGTCGTCGGCGGCGTCGGTGCTGATGTCGAACAGCGGCCCGGCCACCACCGTCAACGCCAGGCCGAGCACCACGAGGGCGGCGGTGGACACGGTCATCAGCCGGGGCAGCACCGCACCGGCCGGCGACGGGCCGTCGTGCGGCTGCTCGGCGCCGTCGGTGCGGGCCGCCTGCTCGGCGTCGCCGGGCTGCGGCATGTCCGCGTGCGGCGCCCGCCAGAAGGCGAGGTTCCACACCCGGGCGATGGCGTAGAGCGTGAGCAGGCTGGTGAGCAGTCCCCCGGCGACGAGCGACCAGGCCAGGAACCCGCCGTCGTCCACGCCGGCCTGGACCAGGCCGAGCTTGCCGAGGAACCCGGAGAACGGTGGTATGCCGGCCAGGTTCAGCGCGGGCACGAAGAACAGCACCGCCAGCAGTGGTGACAGCCGGGCCAGGCCGCCGAGGCGGTCCAGCGCGGTGCTGCCGCCGCGTCGCTCGACCAGGCCGGCGGCGAGGAACAGCGTGGTCTGGATGGTGATGTGGTGCACCACGTAGAAGATCGCCGCGGACAGGCCGAGCGGGGTGGTCAGGCCGACCCCGAACAGCATGTACCCGATGTGGCTGACCAGCGTGAACGACAGCAGCCGTTTGATGTCCGACTGCGCGACCGCGCCGAGGATGCCCACCACCATGGTCAGCGCCGCTATCACCATGAGCAGGTCGGCGGTGCGGCCGCCGGGGAACAGCAGCGTCTCGGTCCGGATGATCGCGTACACGCCGACCTTGGTGAGCAGGCCGGCGAAGACCGCCGTGACAGGCGCGGGCGCGGTCGGATAGCTGTCCGGCAACCACGCCGACAGCGGGAACACCGCCGCCTTGATGCCGAAGGCGAGCAGCAGCATGCCCTGCAGCACCAGGCGGATGTCGTCGGGCAGCGCGTCCAGGCGGTCGGCGAGCTGCGCCAGGTTCAGCGTGCCGGTGGCGGAGTAGACCAGACCGATCGCCACCAGGAAGATCAGCGACGAGAGCAGGCTGACCACGACGTACGTGGTGCCGGCCCGGATCCGCGTCTCGGTGCTGCCCAGCGTGAGCAGCACGTAGCTCGCCACCAGGAGGATCTCGAAGCCGACGTAGAGGTTGAACAGATCGCCGGAGAGGAAGGCGTTGCACACGCCGGCGGTCAGCACCAGGTAGGTCGGGTGGTAGACCGACAGCGGCGTCTCCTCGTTGCCGTCGGCCATGCCCTGCCCGATGGAGTAGACGAGCACGCACAGGGTGACCGAGGCGGACACCACGAGCATCAGCGCGGCGAGCTGGTCGGCGACGAGCACGATGCCCATCGGCGCCACCCAGCCGCCCACCTCCACCACGAGCGGGCCGTCCAGCGAGGAGCGGACCAGGAGCATCGCGGCCACCGCGACGGTGGCGGCGAGCACGATGATGCTGACCCACCGCTGGGCGCGGGCCCGGCGGGCGAGCAGCAGGGTGAGGGCGGCGCCGAGCAGCGGCATCACCACCGGCAGCGGGACGAGCCAGGTCATCGGACGGCCTCCGCCTCACCGGCGGCGAGCACCCGGGCCTCGGGGCTGCCGTCGGCGGCGTCGACGGTGTCCGAGTCCGAGGTGCCCGGGCCCTCGTCCCGGTCGGCCAGCTCCATGATCCGGCGGTCCTCGACGTCGTCCTGCACCTCGTCGTGCCCGTTGAGGTGCCAGCTCCGATAGGCCAGCGCGAGCAGGAACGCGGTCATGCCGAGCGTGATCACGATCGCGGTCAGCACCATCGCCTGGGGCAGCGGGTCGGACATGTCCTCCTGGACGGTGGTGCCGACGATCGGCGGGCCGCCGGCCCGGCCGCCGGTGAGCAGCAGCAGGTTGGCGCCGTTGCCGAGCAGGATGACCCCCATCAGGACACGGGTGAGGCTGCGTTCCAGCAGCAGGGTGACGCCGGTGGCGAACAGGACGCCGATGACCACGACGTAGACCAGGTTGGGGATGTTCGGGCTCACACCAGCTCCTCTTCCCGTACGCCGGCCGGTTCGGTCTCCTGTTCGTCGACCTCCTCCTGGCGGTCCATCTCGGCGCCCAGGCTGCGCAGGATGTCCAGGACGAGGCCGACCACGATGAGGTAGACGCCGACGTCGAAGAAGACCGACGTCACGAAGTGCACGTGGCCCAGCAGCGGCAGGTGGAAGTCGAGCGTCGCGCTCTGCAGGAACTCGCCGCCCAGCAGCATCGCGGCCACGCCGGTGCCGACCGCGACGAACAGGCCCGCGCCGAGCACCAGGCCGGCGTCGACGGGTGCGGCGCCGTTGAGTTCGGTACGCCCGCCCGCCAGGTATCGCACGGCGAGTCCCAGCCCGGCGACCAGCCCGGCGGCGAAGCCGCCACCGGGGGCGTTGTGGCCGGAGAAGAGCAGGTAGATCGAGAACAGCAGGATGGCGTGGAAGAGCAGGCGGGTGACCACCTGGAGGATCACCGACTGCTGCCGGGACGTCGCGCCGCTGGTCAGCCAGCGCGGGCGCGACGACTGCTGCCGGCCGGCGCCGGGGATGCCGCTGCGCAGGTCCAGCGCGCGGGAGCGGCGGAAGATCAGACTGGCCACGCCGGTGGCGGCCACCACCAGCACGGCGATCTCGCCCATCGTGTCCCAGGCCCGGATGTCGACGAGCGTCACGTTGACGACGTTCTTGCCGCCGCCGTAGGAGACGGCCTCGTCCGGGAAGCCGACCGAGATCGGCGTGGCGGTCCGGCTTCCCGCGGCCACGTACGCCATCCCGGCGGTGACCACGCCGACGGCGACGCCGAGCGCGACCCGGAACCGCCGGGTGGCGCGGATCGGGCGGGCCGAGAACCGGCGCGGCAGGCGACGCAGCACCAGCACGAACATCACGATCGTGACGGTCTCCACCAGGAACTGGGTGAGCGCGAGGTCGGGCGCGCCGTGCAGGATGAACATCAGCGCCGTGCCGTAGCCGGTCACGCCGACCAGGATCATCGCGGTCAGCCGGCGGCGGGCGCGCGCGGCCACCAGTGCCGCGACCACGATGACCGCGCCGGCGACGGCCTGCAACGGGGTGTCCCAGAGCTGGAACCGGCTGACCCACGGCGCGCCGGCGAGCACCGCGCCACCGGGCAGCACGACCAGCACCAGCAGGATGACGCCGAGGTAGAAGGGCAGCGAGCCGCGCTGGGTGGCGCCGGTCAGCTCGACCGCCGCGCGGTCGACCGCGCCGGCCAGCCGGTCGTAGCCGGTGGCACCGTCGAACGGCAGCCGCGGCAGGTGGGGCCGGCGCCGGTGCAGCAGCAGGAACAGCCCGAGACCGGCGGTCACCGCCAGCGCCGACAGGCCCAGCGCCGGGGTCAGGCCGTGCCAGAGGGCCAGGTGGTAGCCGGGGTCGGCGGTCGGGAACTGATCGGCGTACGGGGCCAGCACCCGGTCCACCGCCGGGGCGAGGACGCCGACCGCGAGACCGGCGAGGGCGAGCACCGCCGCCGGGCCGATGAACGCCGGCTCGATCCGGTGCGGCCGGGTCTCCGCGACGCCGGGCTTGGCGGCGAACGCGCCCCACAGGAACCGCGCGGTGTACGCGACGGTCAGCGCCGAGCCGGCCACCACCCCGGCGAGCACGACCAGTTCGGTGGTGCCGCCGTGCAGGAACGCCTCGAGCGCTGCTTCCTTGGCCACGAAGCCGATCAGCGGCGGCAGGCCCGCCATCGAGGCGGCCGCGAGTCCGGCGACCGCCGCCAGAACCGGCGCGCGCCGGCCCAGCCCGCTGAGCTCCCGCAGGTCGCGGGTGCCGGTGACGTGATCGACGACGCCGACGACGAGGAACAGTGTGGCTTTGAACAGGGCGTGCGCCAGCAGCATCGCGGCGCCGGCCAGCGCCGTGTCCCGGGTGCCCGCGCCGAGGATCACCATGAGCAGGCCGAGCTGGCTCACCGTGCCGTACGCCAGCAGCAGCTTCAGGTCGACCTGCCGCAGCGCCGTCCAGCCGCCGAGGAACAGCGTGATCAGGCCGCCGGCCAGCAGGACGCCGCGCCACACGGTGGTCTGGCCCACCGCCGGGCCCATCAGCGCGGCCAGGAACACGCCCGCTTTGACCATCGCGGCGGCGTGCAGGTATGCGCTGACCGGCGTGGGCGCGGCCATCGCGCGCGGCAGCCAGAAGCTGAACGGGAAGATCGCCGACTTGCTGGTCACGCCGAGCAGGACGAGCACCAGCGCGACGGTGAGGTAGCCGCCCTCGGGCAGGTTCCCGGCGATCTCCGACCACCGGTACGAGCCGGCGTGCTGGCCGAGCATCACGAACCCGGCGAGCATCGCCAGGCCGCCCAGCGTGGTCACCAGCAGCGCCTGCATCGCCGCGCGGCGGCTGGCCCGCTTGGTCGGGTCGCTGCCGATCAGCAGGTACGAGAAGACGGTGGTGAGTTCCCAGAACACGTACAGCAGCAGCAGGTCGTCGGAGACCACCAGGCCGAGCATCGCGCCGGCGAACGCGACGAACACCGCGGCGAACCGGCCGAGGCCGGGATCGTCGGAACGGAAGTAGCGCGCGCTGTAGGCCAGCACGAGGGCGCCGACCCCACCGACGAGCAGCACCAGCAGCCAGGACAGCGTGCCCATGCGCAGTGCGAGTTCCAGACCGAGCTGCGGCACCCAGGTGACGGTCTCGACGACGGGCCGGCCCGCGCGGACCGGTTCGGTGCGGGTCACCGCCCAGATCAGGGCCGCCGCCGGGACGGCCGCCAGCAGGTAGAGAGCCCGCCGACCGAGGAGGCGTACCAGCACGGGGGCGGTCACGGCTGCGAACGCATGGACCGCCACCAGAACCAGCACACACACTCCTCAAGATCGACCTGCGGTACGTCAACCCTAACCGGCGATTCGGCGAGGCGGTATGTCGAGAGAATCACGCGAACGTGTCGTGTCGGCTCCGCTGCGTTTCGGGTAAGGAGTGAGGTTTGCTTTGCCCGGTACACCGGTCGGCGTCCGGCGGTCGCCCCGATAGGGTTGTCGGCGTGCTGCCGATGCGAGCCGCCCTGGCGGGCACCACCGGGAACGCGATGCTGATGGGCCTCGCCGAGGTCAGCACGCCGGTCGGCTGGGTGCTGCTGCCGGGACTGCTCGGCGTCTCCGCCCGGCCCCGGGTCGCGGCGCTGGTGTCGGCGTGGGCGGGCGTGCTGGTCGCGCTGTCCGTCGTCGTACCGGTGGTCCCCGGCCACCGCAGTGATCCGCAGGCGCTGCTCGCCTCGGCGGCCGGCCTGGCCGCGGTGCCGCTCCTGGCCTGGGCGCGCCGCCGGACGCGGACCGCTGCGGTGACGCGCGCCGCCGCGCCGCCGGACGTCGCGGTGTTCACCGTGCCCGCCGGGCCGGGAAGCGCCGCGCTGGCGATCTGCGGTACGACCGGCGAGATCGGCGCCGCCGTACCGGTCCGCGGTGGCGGGCTGCGCGTCCTGCTCGGCACTGTCACCGGCGCCGCGCTGGACACGCCCGCCGGACGCCGGGCGATCGAGCAGGCGTTCCGCCGGGCCGCCGCCGGACCGCGGCGCACCGTGCCGCACCTGGCCGGCGCGCTCGAGAAGGTGGTCCGCGACCTCGCCCCGGCGGGGCACCTGCGCGCCACGATCATGGAGGTGGACCGCGCCGGATCGGTCCGCGCGATCCGGTGCGGATCACCGGATCTCGTCGTCGTCGCCGGGGACCGCGCCGACCCCGCAGGAGTGCCGGCCGGGCCGGCGATCGGGTCCACCGAGCCGGGCGGGCACGCCGCGCCCGGCCCGGTCACCGGCCGCCGGATCGCCGTCGTCGGCACCGGCTTCACCGACGCGCACCGCGAGCGCTGGCTGCACGTACTCGATCAGGTGGCCGCCGGCGACGACCCGGCGCGGGCCGCGGAGCTGCTGACCCGCGGGCCCCGGGGCGGGCGGCGCACCGGCCCGGCGCTGGTGATCGACCCGTCGTCGCGGGCATGACACAGGCGGCGCACGCGGGCCGGTCGCCGGACGGCCCGCCTAGGCTGATGCGATGGGCCGGCGTCCGGTGCCGGCCCCGCCCGGGGGGACCGCGATGACCGACAGCGCCCGCCGTCCGGCGCCGGTCGCGGGCGGCGAGGACGAGCAGTGGCTGGCCGAGGTGGCCCGCGCGGCGGGCGCCGACGCCGGTGGCGTGCCGGTGGAGTTGCTCGGCGACTACCTGCGGCTGCTGACCGACGCGGCGGTGACCGGCCGCCGCCCGCGCCGCGCCGAACTCGACGCGGTCGGCGCGCTGGGCCGGCGCGCCGCCGAGCAGGGGATCTCCGCCGGCCGGGCGGTACGTCTCTACCTCTCCGCGGCGCGGCGCGTCTGGCGGCAACTGCCGCACCTGGACCGGTCAGACGACAGCGAGGCGGTCCGCGCCGCCGCCGACGCCGTGCTGCACGTGGTCGACACCGCGGTGGCCACGCTCGCCGAGGGGTACGCGGTGGCCCGCCGGGAACTGGTCCGGCGGGAGGAGTCGTTGCGCCGGGAACTCGTCGACGACCTGCTGCGCGGCGACTCCGACCTGGGCGGGCTGGTGGAACGGGCCGAGCCGTTCGGCCTGGACCTGGCCCGGGTGCACCAGGTCGCGCTGGCCGCGCCCGGCCGGCGGCTGCCGGACACCGAGGCGGCGATCAGCGCGCTGGAGCGGGTCATCTTCGACCGGCTCGGTGACCGGGACGTGCTGGTGGCCACGAAGGAAGGACTGCTCGTGGTGATCGCCCCGGCGGATCCCGTGACCGCCGACCGGGGCCGCGGCGCCGGCGCGACCGGCAACCTCGGCTCGTTGATGCACGGTGAGCTGGACCGCCTGGTGCGGGGCCGGCCGTGGCAGGTGGCGGTGGGCCGTCCGCACCCCGGCGTCTACGGCATCGCCCGCTCGTACGAGGAGGCCCGGGAGGCGCTCACCACGGCGCGCCGCCTGCACAGCGAGGCATCCGTGATCGACGCGCACGACCTGCTGATCTACCGCGTGCTGCTGCGCGACCAGCCCGCCATGGTCGACCTGGTACGGGCGGTGCTGACGCCGCTGGCCCAGGCGCGTGGTGGCGCCGAGCCGCTGCTGGACACGCTCACCGAGTACTTCGCCTGCGGCGAGGTGTCGACCGAGGCCGCCCGCCGGCTGCACGTGTCGGTGCGCACGGTCACCTACCGGCTGGCCCGGATCCGGGCGTTGAGCGGCTACGACCCCGCCGACGCGCGGGACCGGTTCACGCTGCACGCCGCAGTGCTCGGCGCGCGGGCACTGGACTGGCCGCGCCGGCCGCTGCCGGCGTAGGACCGGCGCCGGCCCGGGCCCGCCGCCGGTGTGACCGGCGGCTCAGGCCGGTACGGCGACCAGCTCCGGGAAGCCGAGCAGGTTGGCCAGGGCCGACGCCTCGTCACGGGTGAGCGTGAGCGTGACCATGCGGTCCGGGTCGTCCGGGTCGTCGTGGACGACGTCACGCCGGCCGCCCACCTGGTAGTCGATCACCCCGATGCGACGGCCCTCCTCGGTGACCAGCGTGTGCCGGACCCCGATGCCGGGGAGGTTCGTACGTTCGACGATCACGGGGACCTCCTTCGCACGCGGCCGCCGGGGACCGGCCGGAGCCGGCCGGAGCTACGGCGACGCGGTGGACGTTCGAGCTGAGCTCGCGTTCTCCATGTGTCAACCATAGCCAGGGGGTATGGGCGGATCCGGGTTCCGGCGACCGGCAATCATTGCGCCCTTTGTTGGCCGGTGGTGCGCAGTGCCGCGCGCGACGTTCCCGGCGACGCTGGAGGTCCGAGGCGGTACCCGAGTAGCGAGGAGGTGGTGAGCATGACCCGCACGTCGATGGCTCCGCCACCGGTGTTCGCCGGTCTCCTCGCGTCCCGATCTGCGAGCGGCGACCAGAAGCGCGTCTGAGCCCCCGGCCGCCGGCGTCGTCGAGTGAATCCGACGCCCGCGGCCCCGGCCACGCCCCTCCCCCGCACGTCCACCGCCCGTTGGGCACCCTGATCCGAAAGAGGTCGGTATGCCGCACCCTGTCACCGCCATTCGCCCACCGGTCCGTACCGGCATGCTGATCGGCCGCTCCCACGGCAGCCGCCCGCCGGTCACCGTCGACGCGGCGCCGATCGCCGTGGACCTCGGCAGCAGCCTGCTGCGGATCTGGCTCGGACCGGGCCGGACGCTGAGCGTCCCGCTCGGCCACGGCCTGCGCAGCCCGGTCGTGCGGCGCGGCCGGATCGTCGACGGCCCGGCCTGCGTCTCCGAGCTGCGGCGGATCCTGCGCGACCACCGCACCCCGGTCCCGGTCGGGGCGCTGGTCGTGGCCTGCCGTCCGGTGCTCGCCGCGCCGGCCGAGCAGGAGGCGACCCGCCGGGTGCTCACCGCCGTGCTCGCGCCGTCCCGGCTGCTGTTCCTCGACAGCGTCCGGGCGGGTGCCATCGGCGCCGGCGCCGCCGCCGGCACCCTGCTGGTCGCCGACATCGGCGCCCAGCTCACCGAGGTGGCGCTGCTGGAGGACGGCCGGGTGGTCGCCGCCCGCCGGGCCGACGTCGGCACGCGGGACCTCAACCACGCGACGACCGCCGCCATGCTCGCCGACACCACCGCCCGGCTGGTACGCGAGCTGCGGCAGGACGCGACGCTACGGCCCCTGGTCCGCGACGCGCTGGCCCGTGGCCCGATCGTCATCGGTGACGGCGCCACCCGGCCCGACGTGACCGCCCGCCTGGTCGCCACGCTCGGCGCGACGGTGCACCGGGCCGCGTCACCGCGTACCGCCGCGCTGACCGGCGCCGGCATGGCCGCCATCTCGGCCCTGCGACACCCGCACGACACCCCGCGCCGCCCGGAAAGGAACGCCTGATCATGACGCACGCCCTCAACCGCACCGAAACGCTGCGCGAACTGCTGGACCGGCAGTTCGGCGAGTACACCGACCAGCTCACCGAGCTGACGCTGCACACGCGGCAGCCCGACTACGGCGGCCACGACCCGGACACGCTGCGCCGGCTCGTCGAGACCGCCCGGCAGGGCGTCGCGGACACCGCCCAGGCGCTGAAGCGCATGTCCGAGGGCACGTACGGCGTCTGCGAGCGCTGCGGGCTGGACATCCCGACCGCCCGCCTGGAGATCCTGCCCTCGGCCCGCTTCTGCGTGCCGTGCCAGCAACGCCGCTGAGCACGCACGGGGCGGTCGGGGCGGGCGCCGGCCGGTAGCGTCACCGCCATGAATGTCGATGACGTCGCCGGCCGGCTCGGCGTGCCCGCCGAGGAGGTCGACCGGGTGCACCGGCTCGCCGGTGACCTGCCCTCCGCGCCGCTGCCCGGCCGGGCGGACGCGCCGGCCCTGCTGGCCCGGCTCGCGGTACGCCCCGACGACGCCGCCGAGATCCTCGCGGGCTGGCCGGAACCGGGGTCACCACTGTGGACCCCCGAGCTGCGCTGGCTGCTCGACCGCTCGACCGCTCTGGTCCGCGCCGACCTCGGCGGCCACGCCTGGCTGACCCCGGGCCCGGCGCTGCCGCGCGACCGGGGTCCGGCCTGGCGGCACCTCTACGTCTACGCGTACCTCGCACTCGTCGACGTGGTCCGGGCCTACCACCGCGACCACGGCGTCCCCGACGACGTGTCCTGGGCGACACTCGCCGACCTGGGCAACAACCTCGCCGTCGACCGGCGGATGAACGGCGACGGCTGGCCGGTCATGCAGAGCTGGCTGACGCTGCACGTGCGCGGTGGCCTCTACGAGCTGGGCCGGCTCCAGCACCAGCGCGGCGACGGCGGCGCGATCGGCCTGCACATCCCGGACTCGGGACCGCTGACCCCGGAGGCGGTCGACGCGTCGCTGGACCGGGCCCGCGCGTTCTTCCCGCGCCACTTCCCCGGCGAGCGCTACACCGCGTTCTCCTGCGGTTCCTGGCTGCTCGACCCGCAGTTGCGCGAATACCTGCCGGAGGACTCCAACATCATCCGGTTCCAGCGGCGGTTCACGCTCGAGCCCCACCAGGAGCAGGACACGCCGGACGGCGATGTCGAGGTGCTGCGGTTCGTGTTCCGCAGCCTGAGCACGCAGCTGGACCGGCTGCCGCGCCGCACCGCCCTCCAGCGCGCGGTGATCGACCACATGCGGGCCGGTCGCCACTGGCAGTGGCGCCAGGGCCGCTTCCCGATGTAGTCACGTCAGCGGCCGCATGCCGCCCCGGTCCGGGCCGGCATGCGGCGGCAGCGGCGCTCCGCGGGCCAGCCAGTCGTCGAGCACGGCCTGGTCGCCGAACAGCAGCACCGGCGGCCCGGCCGGGTCGGCCGCCCAGGCCCGCATCCGCCGCCGTGCCCGGCCGAACCCGGTCAGGTGCCACACCAGGATCGAGTCGCGGGACAATACGCTGCGCAGCGTCTCCCGGTTGCCGTTGCAGATCAGCTCGCCACCGGCCAGCCGCCGCAGCGTGCGCCGCAGCAGCCGCCGGAACGAGACCCCGCGCGGAAGGTCCAGGCCGATCACCAGGTCGGCGCGGCCGAGGACCACGTCCCGCCAGCCGTGGTACGCGCCGTCGAGGATCCAGCTGTCGCGCCGGCAGATCGCCTCGATCCGGCGACGCTGCTCGGCCACCGGCACCTCGACCCAGCCGGGCTCCCACAGCAGGTCGTCGACCGGATGCCAGGGCAGGCCGAACCGCTGCGCCAGATGCGCGGCGAGCGTCGACTTGCCGGAGCCGTGGATCCCCTCGACCAGGATGCGGGCCGGGGCGGTCATGGCAGCAGCGTAGGCACCGCGCGCACCCGGCGCGATCCGGGCGGCCCGGTCAGTGCGCGACAGCGACCGCCGGTGCCGCCTCCAGGCCGGCGAGCTGGGACGGCCGCACGACCACCAGCAGCACCACCAGCGCCGCCACCATCCCGCCGGCCACCACCAGCGCCATCGCCACCGCGCCGGTGCCGAGTACGCCCACCAGCGGCGCGGCCACCGCGCCCACGCCGAACTGCACGGCGCCGAGCAGGGCCGAGGCGGTGCCGGCCGCCTCACCGTGCCGGGACAGCGCCAGCGCCGGGGCGTTCGGCATGGCCAGGCCCGCCGCCGCCAGCACCAGCCACAGCGACACCAGCAGGGCGGGCAGCCCACCGAAGCCGGTCGCGGCGAACACCACCAGCGCCAGCCCGGCCACCGTGCCCGCCGCCAGCGAGGTCACCAGGATCCACTGCGACGGGTAGCGCCGCAGCAGCCGCACGTTGTACTGGGTGGCGCCGATCAGGCCGATCGCGCCCGCGCCGAACGCCAGGCCGAACTGCTGCTCGTCGAGCCCGTACCCGTCCTGCAGCACGAACGACGACCCCGCGACGTACGCGAACAGCGCGGCCATGGCCAGCCCGGCGACCAGGACCAGCCCGACGAAGACCCGGTCCCGCAGCAGCCCGCCGTACGTCCGGACGGTCGCGACGACTCCGCCGCGCCGGCGCCGCACGGGCGGCAGCGTCTCGGGCAGCGCGATCGTGGCCAGCACGACGAGCAGCACCCCGAAGACGGCCAGGACCACGAACACGCCGCGCCAGTCGGTCCACCGCAGCACGCCGCCGCCCAGCGTCGGCGCGAGGACCGGGGCCGCGCCCATCACCAGCAGCAGCCGGGACAACAGCGTGGCGAACGCCGCGCCGCTGAACAGGTCACGCACCACCGCCATCGCCACCACGGCGGTCGCGGCGACGCCGAGGCCCTGCACGACGCGCAGGACGCCGAGGACGGCGACGTTCGGGGCGATCACGCACAGCGCCGACGCCACGATGTGCAGCAGGAGGCCGGCGATCAGCGGGCGGCGCCGCCCGACCGCGTCCGACAGCGGCCCGATCAGCAGCTGCCCGACGGCGAGCCCGGCGAGCGTGCCGGTGAGCGTCAACTGGACCGCCGCCGACGTGGTGGCGAAGTCCGTGACGATCGCGGGCAGCGCGGGCAGGTACATGTCGATCGTCAGCGGACCCACGGCGATCAGCGAGCCGAGGACCAGCACGAGCTTCAGCCGCTGGCCTCGGCTCATCAGGTCACCAGGGGTGGGCGTCGGGGCGGCATCGGTCGTCTGGGGCGTCCCGGCCCGGTCGTGCGACCGGGCGCGGGCGGGTGCGGCACTCACACAGTGAGTCAAATGCGCCCCCGGTGATCACATTCCCGTCTCGGCAAGAGGTAACGCAGGTCACCCGCCTACCGGCCGGTGCGGCACGCCGCCGGACAGGGACCGGCGTCGCTGCCGGCGCCGGCTGAGCCGGCACCGGCAGCTCGGGGCGGCAGGATCAGTTCCAGGGAGCGGTCGGGAACCAGCCCACCCCGAAGAGGGCCGGCACCCGTACGTCCCAGTAGACGATGAGGAACACGCCGACGAGCACCAGCGCGACGCCCGACAGCACGGTGCCGCGCCGGCTCGGGGCGGTGAGCAGGCGCCCGCCGGTCAGCCTCGACGCGATCACCACGACGAGGACCATCACCAGCATGTTGCCGAGCGTCTGCAGGCCGAACACGGCCGCGCCGTACGCCGGGTTGTTGTCGGCCACCGCGTAGAGGAAGAGCTTGTGGAAGAGCGGGAACGGGCGGCCGATCAGGAAGGCGCCGATGATGACGCCCAGCGCGACCAGGCGGGCCCGAGGCCGGCCGGCGAACGGGTCCGGAACCAGCTTCAACGCCGCCAGGCCGAGGTAGAGCAGGGCCAGGCCGGCCAGCCCGAACACGACGGACGCCTGCACGAGCCGCACCGGTACGCCGCCGGCCGTGGTCGCGGTGGACAGCTGCGGCAGACGGTCCCCGAGCAGCACGCCCACGGCACCGTAGGTCAGCGCGACAGCCATGCTCCCGGCGGTGAGCCAGCCCAGCGGGGCGAGCAGTCCGCGCAGTCCGGACCTCGTCGTCTCCCTGGTGACCTGCGGGACCATCCCGAACGCGGCGACGTTGCAGGCGGTGAACGTGCCGGCCAGGCCGGACACGAAGGCGAAGGCGAGCCCGGCGACGGAGCCGCCGATCGCCGTCGCCTTCGCGTCGTGACCCAGGAGAGAGTTCGCGATGTTGTCGCCGATCACCGAGTCGACGAAGGTGAACGACCAGGCGACGGCGAGCAGCACCCCGGCCACCGCGCCCGCCACGGCGAAGCCGAGGGCCGCGGACGTGCGGCCCTGCGGTGTCGCGTCGACGGTGACTACCGGGACTGCTCCCCGGTCGGCTACGGACATGGTTCCTCCTCGATGGGTGATCGGTTACGGGAGACGCACACCCGGCACCGCGGGTGTGTGGAGTGATCGCACCGGGCCGTCCGGGCCGCAGATGTGCAGCCCGATCCGCCCGTGTACGCCGTGACGCTGGTTGACGGCCTGGAGGAGCATGGCCAGCGACTCCAGCTCCCGGGCGTGTTCGAGCCCGCCGACGTCGATCGGCGCGAAGCCGAGCCGGGACAGCAGCGCACCGGCGACCCCCTTGGCCCCGGCGTCGTCGCCGGCCAGCGGCAGGGAGACCGGCAGCCCGCCGCAGCGCGGCTCGCCGACCATCGCCGCGGGCACGGTGTTCAGCGCCTTGACGACGTGCCAGCCGGCGGGTGCCGCCGCCGCGATCAGGTGGGCCCCCGACGAGCCGGGCGGCACCTCCTCGCCGCCGAGCGCCGGATTGGTGACGTCCAGGAGCGGACGGCCCCGGCCCGGCACCGGGGTCTCGGTCAGCACCCGGCAGGCCGGACCGAGCGGAACCGCGAGCACGACGAGGGAGGCCCGTTCGAGGACGACGCGGATGTCGGCGGCGAAGGCTCCCGGTACGCCGGCGGTGGCGGCGGCCGCCGCCCCGGGTGTCCGTCCGGCGAGCAGCACGCTGCAGCGCGCGGCGGCGACCGCGCGGGTGACGGCGACGCCCATCCGCCCGCAGCCGATGACGCCGACTGTCATCGGACCCACACCCCCGCCGCGGGACGGCGGTAGACGGCGAGCGCGGCCGCCAGGTCGGCCGGCACCGGGGCCGGCTGCAACTGACCGTCGACCCGCTCCATGACGGCCACCGTCTGCCGGCCCCGCGCGATCAGCGCGGCGGGAGCGCCGTCCGGGCGGACCCGGCGATAGTCGAAGCCCATCGTGATGCGATTGCCGTTGAGCTCGACGAGCGACATCTCGATCTCGACCGTGTCGAAGGCGTGGCTCTCGGCGTAGAACTCGACCGACATCGACACGGTGACCAGCGCCAGCCCGTCCGACAGGGCGGCGAGCACGGAGGGCGCCTGCTCGGCGAGGAAGTGCTCCCGGCAGTGCCCCTGCCAGTGGGCGTAGTGGGCGAAGTAGACGTTTCCCACCAGGTTCGTCTCGTCGAACGTCACCCGGTGCCGGTAGCGGTAGACCGGGGCGCTCATGCCGGCGTCCCCACGCACACCGCCACCTGCCGCGCGTCCCCGGCCGTCCGCAGCAGCACGCTGCTCAGGACGTGGTCGCCGCTGCGCAGGCCGAGCGTGCCGGACGGCTCCCGGCCGGTGAACACCAGCGGCGCCGAGGGCCCGAGCCCGAGCTTGCGGGTCACCTCGATCGCCGTCCACACGCGGACGGCGGCGACGGCCTCGTCCTCCCCGGACTCGGCGGCGAGCCGCACGGCGAGGGCCCGGTGCCGTTCCTCCAGCGGCGGCGGGCGGTCGTCCACACGTTCCCAGTCGACGCCGACCGGGCCCGGGGCCACCGTCACGAGCACGAGGTCGTCGAGGTGGCTGGCCGAGACGCCACCGCCGCCCGGCGCCGTGACCCGACCGTCGCCGGCGTGCCGTGCGCCTGCGGGCTCGCCCAGCGCGGCGCCGTCGAGCCAGTCGGCCAACCGGACGGTGGGCCCTCCGTCGCCGCGCGTCGCGGGGAGCACCGCGGCATCGATGCCGGGATGCCGGTGCCGCAGCCGCCGGGCCACTGCCGGACCGGCGAGGAACGCCGGCATCTCGGACCAGCCGATCTCGGCCACCGCGCGCAGGACCAGCCCCGTCCACTCCTCGACCGGGCGGCCCGACTCGTCGGTCACCAGCACGTCGTAGACGAACTCGGCACCGTCCTCCGCGCGCTGCCGGGCGGTGACGGTGAGCACGCCGGACGGCCGGTGCCACACGGTGATCCGCTCGACGGAGACCGGAAGCACGCGCCGGTCCGGGACACAGCCCTGCAGCCCGTGCAGCACGGCGTCACGGGCGCCCGGGTCGCCGAGCCGCAGCGACGCGTCGAGGTACATGCCGAACCACGCGGTGCCGGGTTCGGCGCGGACCGAGAACACGCACCGGTACGCGCTCAGCGCGTGATATCCGCGCACCCGCCGGAACGCGGGCCCGTGGAAGTAGAGGCCGCCGTAGAGGCCCGTCGCCGGCAGGCCCGGCTCCCCGAGCCGCACGGCCGGCGCTGGCACCGCCGGATCGGGTGCCGGCACGGCGCCGGTGGTCACGACCGCCGCGAAGTGGTCCACCGCGAAGCCGGTGTCGTCGCTGCGCAGCGCGGCCTCCACCCGCCCGTCGTCGTGGACCAGCGCCGCGACCCGGATGTCGCGCCGGTCGGTCACCGTCACCGGCCGTTCGAGCCGTACGCCGGTGAGGCGCACCGGCGTCCCCGGCGCCCCGGTGAGCGCTGTGGCGGCCTGCGTCATCGCCTCCAGCCCCAGCACGGCGGGCAGCAGCGGGACGCCGTCGACGACGTGGTCGGACAGGTAGGGGTCGGTGCCGGCGGTCAGGGTGGCGCCGACGACGCTCTCCACCCCCGGCGTCAGCGCCAGCACCCGCTCGGCGAACCGCCCGCCGGTGCGGTCGTCGTCGCGGTAGCGCAGGGTCGGTCCGGCGGGCAGACGACCGGCGGCCAGCACGCACGGCCCGGTGTCCGGTGCCGCCAGCAGGCGCAACAGCAGGTCGGTGCCGGCCGGGACGCTGATCGGCTCGAGCCCGTCGCGCACCAGCGCGTCGAGGACGCCGAGGCGGACCCCCATGCCGACGCCGGACCAGGCCGACCACTGCACCGTCAGCCAACGGGTGCCGGGCCGCTCCCGCGTCAGTTCCGCGCAGCGCCGGGCGAGCCACTCGTTGGCGACGGCGTACTCCGACTGGCCGGTCAACCCGGTGCGCCCGATGACGGATCCGAAGGCGACGGCGAAGCGCAGATCGTCGCCGAGGGCCGCGACCAGGTGGTCGAAGCCGTCGGCCTTCGGTGCCAGCGTCGCGCGGAGACCCTCGACGGTCACGTCCTCGATCCGCCGCGGCGTGTTGTGGCCGGCGGCGTGCAGCAGCCCGCGTACCGGTCCGTACCGCTTCTGGACGGCGGTGACGGCGGCGGTGACGGCGGGCCCGTCGCTGACGTCGACGGCGTGGTAGCCGGCGGTGATCCCGAGCGCGGTCAGCCGGTCCAGGCCGTCCCGGACCTCCGGGTCCGTGCCGGGGCTGCGCCCGAAGAGCACCGCCGTGGCACCGGTGGCCTGGCACACCGCGGCGGCGCACTCCAGCCCGATGCCCTTCGCCCCGCCGGTGGCCAGCAGCACGTCGCCCGGAGCCAGCGGGATGCGCTCGTCCCGGCGGGACAGCGCGAGCGGAGCGGCGACCCGGGTGGTGCGGACACCGTCCTCGTCGTAGACGACCTCGACGTAGCCGGTCCAGTCGACGGACGCCTCGGCGACGAGCTTGAGGCAGCGGTCGTCCACCGGGGTCTCGGCGACCATCACCGCGGCGCCCGGCCGCTCCACGGCGAGGCTGCGGCCGACCGCGGCGCCCACCCCGCCGTGGTGCAGCACCACGAGCGGCAGCCCGTCGGCGGCGGTGGCGCGCAGCGCGGTCACGACCAGCTCCGCCGGCACCGTGAGGCCCGGTGGCAGCAGCAGCAACCGCGCGTCCGGGGGGTCGGCGAGCGGGAAGTGCTCGGCCACCCCCTTGCTCAGCGGGTGGTCCTCGGTACCGAGCACCGTCCACCCGCGCCGGGCGCCCGGCCTGGTCGTCGGGGCGGCGGACTCGACGAACCGGTCGGTGAAGGCGCGCACCCAACTGGCGATGCCGGCCGGTGGGGCGTCGGCCTCCCCTGCCGCCGGCAGCGTGGCGAGCATCGCGGCGAGCTGGTCGATGGTGGCGTCGGCCAGGGCGGCCGGGACCGCAGGTGCCGACCGGCCGACCGCCGCGGCGGCGTCCACGGCGAGCTGGCTGACCCGCAGCGAGCTGAGGTGCAGGTCGGCGACGAGCCGGGTGTCCGGGCGCAGCGTGGCCGCGTCGAGTTCGACCATGGCCGCCACCCGCCGGGTGACGGCGCTCAGCAGGTCGGTGTCGTCCACGGTGACCACGGGCGGGGCGGATGTCGGCGTGGCGGGCGCCGGACGGGGACGAGGCGGCTGCGGCGACCGCGCCGGTCCGCCGGTGCCCTCGCAGGGGTTGCGCAGGAAGACCGGCCGCCAGTCCGGCGTGAGCCGGCGGCACGCCCGGCGCGCGTAGTAGGCGCCCACGTCCGGCCCGGCGCCCGTCGCGAACAGCGCGGCGGTCACGGTGGCGATGCCGTGCGGGCCGGGCGCGCCCGAGTCGAGAGCCACCACGCGGGCGTCCGGCAGATCCGCGGCCAGCCCGGCCAGCACGGCGCCGGGGCCCACCTCGATCAGCAGGTCGGTTCGCTCGGCCAGGCGCGCCAGCGCGTCGCGGAAGCGGACCGGCTCGACGAGCTGACGGGTGAGCAGGCCGGCGAGGTCGGTGCCGGTGTCCAGCCAGTCACCGGTCACCGTGGAGCAGACCGGCCGTCGGGGTGCCCGCCCGGCGAGTCCGGTGAGGTGATCGCGCAGGGCGAGGCTCGCGGCAGCCATCATCGGCGAGTGGAAGGCGTGCGAGACCGGCAGTGCGGTGGCCCGCAGGCCGGCGGACGGGGCGCCGGCGACGAACCGGGCCACCTCCGCGGCCGGGCCGGACACCGTGCACTGCTCCGCGCTGTTCTCCCCGGCGACCACGACCGGGCCCGGGCGGAGCAGCTCGCGGACCCGGTCCGCGGGCCCGGCGACGGCGGCCATCGCGCCGCGACCCGGCGCGTCGCTCATCAGCCGGCCTCGAACGCGTACCAGGTCGAGGGCTTCCTTGTCGTCGAGTGCCCCCGCCCAGCACAGCGCGCCGATCTCGCCGAGGCTGTGCCCGACGGCCGCCTCGGCCTCCACCCCCAGCCGGCGCAGCCAGGTCAGACCGGCGAGCGAGGCCCGCAGGATGGCGGGCTGGGCGACTGCGGTGTCCGGCACGGCGCCCGCCGCGACCTCCACCTCCGGGTCGTACCCGGCGAGCGGTCCGTCGAGCAGCTCCCCCAGCGCGCCCGCGCCCGGACGGACCGGGGATCCCTGTCCGGAGAACAGGTAACCGATCCGGGGCGCCGCGCCGACGCCGAGGAAGACACCGGCCTCCGGGTCGAACAGCTCGGTGTCCGCGTCGGCCAGCGCGGTCACGGCGCGCCGGGCGGCGCGGACCAGGCCGTCCGGGTCGCGTACCACGGCGGCGAACCGGACGGCGCCCTCGGCGACCGGCTCCGCGGCCAGCGTGGCCGCGAGATCACCCAGTTCCGCCCGGGACAGCCGGCCGGCCAGATCGGCCAGGTCGGTCAGCCGCGCGGTCAGGGCCGCAGGGTCGGCCGCCGCGCACACCACCACCTCGTGGGACGGCATGGGACGGGCGGCCCGGCGCTCGGCGTCGGTGACGACCCGGCGGGTGGTGGGCGTGATCCCGCCCAGCACCACGTGGGCGTTGATGCCGCCGAAGCCCATGGCGCTGACCGACGCGTACCGGTCCGGGCCGGGCCACGGCGTCGGCTCGTCGGTCACCACCAGCGGCGACCCGGCGGCGGCCAGTGCGGGATGCGGTGACTCGCAGCCGGTGGTCGGCGGGATCACCTGGTGGTGGATCGCGAGTACGGCCTTGATCATCCCGGCGACTCCGGCCGCCGCCTTGGTGTGCCCGATGTTCGCCTTCACGCTGCCGAGCACCGCCGGGAGGCGGCGGCCGGCGTGCAGGTCGCGCAGCGCGGACAGTTCGGTCTCGTCGCCGACAGCGGTGCCGGTGCCGTGCCCCTCCACGAACGACACCTGCTCGGGAGTGAGACCCGCCCGGTCGTACGCGCGCCGCAGCGCGAGCAGCTGGCCGGCGGGCTCGGGCCGGGTCAGCCCGCCGTTGCCGTCCGACGACGTGCCCCAGCCGTGCAGCCGCGCGTACGGCCGCAGGCCGTGTTCCGCGGCGAAGTCCTCACGGCACAGGACCAGGATCCCGCAGCCCTCCCCCGGCAGGAACCCGGTCGGCCGCGAGTCGTAGATCCGCATGTCGCCGGTGGCCAGCGCGCCCACGCGGGCGAAGCCGACCAGTTCCAGCGGATCGAGGCTGAGGTCCACACCGCCCGCCAGCGCCACGTCGAGATCGCCGTCGGCGAGCATCCGGGCGGCCGTGGCGACAGCCATCAGCGACGAGGCACAGGCGGCGTCGACCGTGTAGCCGGTGCCGTGGAAGTCGAAGTGGTTGCAGATCCGGCCGGCGATGGTGTTTGACAACGCCCCGGCGAGCGTCTCCTCGCCCGGCGGCGGGAACGGCTCCTTGAACCGGTCCTCCGCGGCGGCGAGCAGCTTCTCCCGCTCGGCGTCCGACAGGTCCAGCCCCGCCAGCGTCTCGGCGAGCAGCCGCTGCACGTAGGGCCAGCGCAGGCGGAGCCCGTTGGCGCGGCTGAACTCGCCGGTCATCGAGTTGCCGAGCAGCACGCCGACCCGGTCGTCGGGCAGGCCCGCGCCCGCCGGGCAGCCGGCGTCGGCGAGCGCGTCCGCGGCCACCTCCAGGGCCAGCCAGTGGGTCAGGTCGACCGCCCGGAAGACCTCACCGGGCACGTGGAAGCGGGACCGGTCGAACACCCAGTCGCTGAGGACGGCGGCGCGGTCGACGTACGTGTGGTCGACCTCCTCGGGTCCGGGCCGGTGGTAGTCGGCGACCGGCAGCCGTTCCGGTGGCAGGGGCCGGAAGGCGCGCCGGCGCCCGAGCACCGTCTGCCAGAGCTGCCCCGGGTCCGCGGCGTCCGGGTACCGGCAGGCCATGCCCACCACGACGATCGGGGCTCTCGTGCCGGTCATGCCTGGGCTCCGACCGGGACGGCGGACTGGGAGGCGCGTTCCGGCGCACCGGGTCCGGTGACCGGCTGCCGCCGCTCGCGGATCCGGCGGGCGGTCACGATCACCACCCAGCGGCCGACGCACACGGTGGTGAGCGCGAAGAACAGCCCGAACTCGATGTGCAGGAGCACCAGCGTGCCGTAGACCGCCGCGGTGGCCAGACCGAACACGACCTGCCGGCGCGGCGCGTGCGGGGTGGTTCCGGGGTCGGTGATCATGTAGTTGGTGAACAGGACGAACGCCACGCCGGTCATCGGCAGGAGCGCCGCCACCAGAGCGTGGTCGAAGATCACCGACCGCAGCACCGCCTGTGCGGCGAAGCCCGCGACCCAGGCGGCGACCAGCGGCCCGCGCCGGGTCAGCTTGGCGTTGAGCATCGTGCCGGCGGCCAGGATCGCGCCGGGCACCACCCAGTCCCAGATCCCGTTGATGTTCGCGGTGAACTGGTACGGCGGTGCGATCCCCACCCAGGTGAAGCAGAGCAGCGTCACGACGATGCCGAAGTTGCTCGGGTTGAGGACGTGCTTCGCCGCTCCCCCGGCGGTCAAGCGCACCCGCACCACGTACTTGCTCGCGATCGCGACGGTGACGGCGAACAGGGTGGGCCACAGCCGCTCGTTGCCGTAGAGCAGCATCGCGCAGGCCAGTCCGCCGATGTGCGCGGGCAGCAGGAAGTTGACGAGGTCGATGGCGGAGCCTCGGTAGCGGACCGGGCGGCGCTCGACGCGGGCCTCGAGCGTCTCCAGGAGAAGCTCGAGAGCGTACGCGGTGAGCAGCGCGGCGATCGGCGTGAGCCACGACTGCTCGAATCCGAGGACCGTGTGCCCCAGCAGCGTGAACACGGTGATGGACAGGGCGAACCGGCGCAGCGCGACGATCCGGGGGTCCTTGTTGGCCATGGTTCTCTCCTCGATCAGGACTCGGGTCGCAGCGTGACCGTGTGCCAGCCCGAGGCGAGCGTGGTGCTCGTCTCGTGCTGTCCGGCGGCGTCGCGCCAGGTGATCCGGACCTGGGCGGACGGGCTGCCGCCGAGGCCGAAGTACAGTTCGTCGGCGTTCACGCCGGTGTGTCCGTTGGCGGGGTAGAGCTGGTCGGTCAGCGTCGTACCGTCGGCGCGGCGCACCTCGACGCGGGCACCGATCGCCGCACGGGTCGCGCCGTTGGCGGTGGGCACCACCAGCCGCAGCCCGAGGTGGGTCGTCGCCGGACCGGTGTTGCGGAACAGCTCCGAGGCGGCCCACTGGTTGGCGACCGCCATGTCGAGCCGCCCGTCGTGGTCGACGTCGCCGACGGCGATGGCCCGGGAGGCCTGGGTGTTCGTCATCCCCAGCCGCTTCGACACGTCGACGAACCGGCCGTTCGGCCCGCGTACGAAGAAGGGGTTGCGCTCGTGGCCGGACAGGCTGTCGCCGGGCCGGAAGTTCGGCCAGGCCCACGGGTACTTCAGGAAGGTGTCGTTGGCCATCGCGAGTTCCTGGAGCTCGGCCCAGCGGTCGGTGCCACCGTGCAGGAAGCCGACCGCCTGGGTGATCTCGCGGCGGCCGTCGGCGTCGAAGTCGGCGGCCTTGATGTCCCAGGCCCAGCCGCTGCGGGACAGCCCGAGTTCCTCGCTGCGGTCCCGGTACGGCGCGCGCCCGGAGGTGAACCGGCCGCCTGTGCTGACGAAGGCGAAGTTGCTCTCCTGCAGGGCGAACGGCGAGGTGATGTTGCTGACCAGCAGATCCGGCCGGCCGTCGGCGTTCAGGTCGTCGAAGGCGACGCCCATGCCCTTGAACGAGTCGTGCCCGATCACCTTGGACTTGGGGGCCAGCGGGTCGCGCGTGCCGCTCACCTCGCGGAACTCGGGCCGGCCGGGACGGGACTCGTTCACCAGCAGGTTGTCGGGCCCGAAGTCGTTGGCGAAGTAGAGCTCCGGCAGGCCGTCGCCGGTCAGGTCCTGCGCCCCGGTGGCCAGGGTCCAGGCCCGCGCCTGGCCGGTGGTGAAGGCGTCGGACCGGTCGGCGTACGCGGGAACGGGCGCGCCGCCGGCGGCGGGGGTGTTCCCGTCGAACATCAGGAGCCGGTTGCGGCCGCCGTTGCGGCCCAGGGACATGGAGTCCTGCATCCGCATCACCGGGTCGTCGGCGGCGGTCCGGTCGAGCACCCGCGCGCCGTCCGGGAAGTAGTTGCCGATGAGGATGTCCAGGCCGCCGTCGCCGTCGACGTCGAGGACGTTGGCGGTGGTCGAGTTCCAGATCTCGCCGGGAGCGACCACGTCGCTCGCCCGGAAGCCCGCGGCGCCGGGTGCGCCGCCGCCGGGCTGGCGCAGGTAGAGCAGCGGTACGCGGCCCCAGAAGTACACCAGGACGTCGAGTGCGCCGTCGCCGTTGAAGTCGGCGGGGAGGCATCCCATCGGCGCTGTGGTGCGGGCGTCGTACGCGACACCGGCCGGCTGGAGGGTGACGGCGGCGTACCGTTCGCCGGTGCCCGGCACCGGCGCCACGGTGACCGAGTCGTCGCGGGGGTCGACCAGGCAGCGGTCGTTCGGCAGGCCGTCGCCGTCGAAGTCGCCGAGGCCGACGCCTGCGCCGACCGCGGAGATCCACGCGGCGAGATGGTTCAGTGCGGGCTGGACCTCGCGGAGCCGGCGGGTGTCCCCGGTGGCGTTCAACGGAGCGGGCGTGAAGGCGAAGCGGGCGCTCAGGGCGTCGGCGTCGGACGCGGAGACCGACGGCAGCCGGGTGAACAGGCCGGCCACGACACACAGCAGCACGGCCAGGGCGGGTACGAGCGTTCTACGAACAGCGGACGGCACAGGTTCCCCCTCGGATGGTCGCGGGCGGATCAGAGCGACGCGAGCAGCACGCGGGCGCGGATGCGCTGCCGCCACGTCTGGTACTCGACCGGGCCGGTGGCGGGCGTGCGGAGCCCGGCCTCGGCCTCGCGGGTCCAGTCCGCAGCGGTACGCGGGTCGGTGCCGGTGAGCGCGTGCACGGTGCTGGCGAGTTCGGGCGGGGTCCAGCCGCTGCGCTGCCAGGCCGCGGCGGCGAAGGCCACACCCTGGCCGAGGTCGCCGGCGTGCGCTCCGGCACGCTCGCGCAGCGTGGCGAGTCCCTCCGGCGAGACCCCGCCGGCGTACGCGGCGGCGAGGCCCACACCGCTCCAGGCGTCGCCGTGGTGCCACTGCGGCAGCGTGGCGACGAGGTCCGCCACCCGGGTGGGTACCGCGGTGCCCCGGAACCACAGGCTGCGGCCGACACCCTGGTAGCGGATGGCGCAGCGCTCGGAGCACCGGCGCGGGTGGGCGGTGATGCGGCGCAGCCCACCGGCGTCGGCGAAGAAGCCCGCGGAGAAGCCCCAGCCGTCGAGCGCGAGCCAGCGCAGCAGCGGGTCCAGGCCGGACAGCCGGGCCCAGAACGGCCAGCGCAGCTTGGCCATCGCCCATCCCACGCCGACATGGATCAGGTGGATGTGGGCCGGGCCGTGCAGGCGCAGCACGGCCGGCAGCCGGCGGCTGCCCGGGACGAGGAGGTCGAGCAGTGCGGCCTGCATGGCCAGCCCTTCCACGGCGAAACCGCGCAGGTGGTCCGGCTGGTCGTCGAATCGCGGAGGCGCGCCGGCGGGGGCGTCGAGTCCCGCGTTGAAGCCGTCCAGGAAGGTTCCCGCGGCGGTCTCCAGTCTCGCGCGCAGCTCGGGCGGGTCGGACGCGAAGCCCCGGACCGTGAAGTCGGCGAGGCGGTCCGGCTGATGCAGCAGGCGGCGCCAGCTACGGGGGCGGGTTTCGTCGAGCGTGGCGTTGTCGGTTCTCATGACGCTCCCGCGGAGTCGGTCCACAGTGTCCGTGCGGCGCCAGTCTGCACATCCGTTCTTGAAGAAAACTTGAATTACATATAGTAACGAAATCGCGTTTCCGCGGCCGATCTCACTACTCGCCCGCGCCAGATGTCCGTTTATTAAATCGACCGAGGGACTCGATGATCTCCTCGGCCGTCTTCGTCCAGGTGAAGGGGCCGGGGTTCTCGCCCCGCTCCGCGACCCACGCGCTGATGCCGACCTCCAGGGCCTGCACTGACTGGGGGGTGCCGCGCGGGACCATCTGGTCGGCGAGGAAGCCGAACCAGCGATCGAGCTGGGTGAACCAGGCCGAGTCGGTCGGGGTGACGTGCACGCGGAAGCGGGGGTGCCGGTCCAGCCAGGACGTGACGGCCGGGGCGTGGTGCGCGCCGTGGTTGTCCCAGATGAGGTGAACGTCCAGCTCGGCGGGGACCGAGGCGTCGACCCGGGCGAGGAACCTCTTGAGATCCGCCGCCCGGTACCTGCGGCCCGCGGCGGCGCCGTCGGCCACGGTGCGCGCGGCGAACAGGCCGGCGGCGCCGGCGCGCGGGCGCTCCGGGGCAGGCCGGCCGGGCGCCGTCGGCGGCCCTGGCGGGATCCGTGCCGCCTCGTGAACCACGAGCGCGACCACGCCGGCCGGCGGGTTCAGATACAACCCGGCCACATCGACCACCTTCGCCATGAACACCGGGTCGGCCGAGAGGTTGAACGGCGGATCCCGGTGCGGTCTGAGGTGGAATCGGCGCCAGATCCGCCCGACTGTCGACCGCGACAGCCCGGTCCTCTCGGCCATCGACCTGCGGGACCAGTGGGTAGCACCCGGGGGCGCCTCCTCCAGCGTGGACACCAGCACCTCCTCCACCCGGTCCGCGCCGATCGACGGCGGCCGGCCCGGGCGGTCCCGGTCGGCCAGACCCTCCAGACGCCGTTGCACGAAACGGCTGCGCCACTTCCCCACCGTCGGCCGCGACACCCCCAGGTCGGCCGCCACTGCGGCATTGGTCGCCCCGGGTTCGGCACACGCCAGGACGATCCGGCACCGCAGCGCCAGGGCCTGAGAGGACTTCGCCCGCCGCGACCAGCGCACCAGCGTCGCGCGCTCCTCGTCGGTCAACACCAACTCGGCCTTCGGCCGCCCGGTCCTCGGCACACAACCCAGGCTACATATAGAAAACCAATTTACGGCGCAATATTTGTGCACTTCAGGTTTCCCGAATTAATTACTACTCTGACGTTGGTTGACGTCGATACGGGCGACCTGGGGGCAACGTGTTGCGTGCGGCAATTGTGGAGATTAAAGTCCTCGGCGCCACCCACGCAGTAATCGATTCCCGCAAGGTCGACCTCGGGTCCCGCAAACAACGGGCAATCATCGCCCTGCTGTCCCTGCGCCACGGCACCCCGGTGCCGATCGACGAGATCATCGAGGCCCTCTGGGAGAACCAGCCGCCCGGCACCCCGCAGTCGCTGGTGCACACGTACATCGCCCGGCTGCGCCAGGTGATGGAGCCGGACACCCCGGCGCGGCGCCGCACCAACGTGATCGGGCACAGCGGCACCGGCTACCAGCTTCGGCTGCCACCGGACGCGGTGGATGTCAGCCGTTTCCACAGCCACGCCGACCACGGGCTGCAACTGCTGGCCTCCGGTGCCGCCGGCGAGGCGTACGGCCTGCTGCGCCGGGCACTCGGCGAGTGGCCCGCCTCGCTGACCACCGATCTCGAGTCCCTGCTGCCCGGGTGCGAGGACGTCACCCTGCTTCGGGGAAAGTGGACCACAGTGGCGATGGCGTACGTCCGGGCCGGCCTGACCAGCAAGGGCGCCGTCGCGGTCCTGCCCACCGCCGAACGTCTCGCCCAGGTGGACCCCCTCAACGAGGCCGCGCAGGCGCTCTACCTGGAGACCCAGCGGCGCGCCGGCCACGGTGCCTCGGCGCTGTCCCACTACGACCGGATCCGCACCCGGCTGCAGGCCGAGCTGGGCGTCGAACCCGGCCACGAGCTGCGCCGGGTGCACCGGCAACTGGTAGCCGCCGGCGGGAGCCGAGTCCCAGCACCACCCGGCGGCTGGCTCGGGCCGGGACCGGCGGTCGACCCGCTGATCGACCGCGAGACCGAGCTGCGACAGCTGCGTGACCTGCTCGTCCAGCAGCGGCTGATCACGCTGAGCGGGCCCGCGGGGGTGGGCAAGAGCGCTGTCGCGCGCGCGGCGGCGGCCGCCGCCAGGGGGGACTTCCGTGACGGCGTCGCGGTGGTGGAACTGGCCACTGCCTGCGGTGCCGCGGAGGCGGCCGACGCGGTACGGCGAACCCTGCACCCGATGCTCCCGCAGCGTCACGCCCCTGCGGCCCGGCCGTTCGACGATCTGGCCGGCCAGCAGCTACTGCTCCTCCTGGACAACGCCGAGAACGTCCTGGAGCCCTGCGCCGGGCTCGTCGACGACCTGTTGCGGTCCTGTCCGCAGGCGCGCGTCCTGGTCACCTCACGGGAGCTGCTCGGCCTGCCGTACGAGACGATCCTGACGATCGGTCCGCTCCGCCCGCCCGGGCCGGAGACTCCGGCCGACCCGGCGGCGCTGCTGCGCGTGCCCGCCGTGGCGCTGTTCGCGCGGCGCGCCACCCAGGCGTGCCCGTCCTTCTCGGTGGACGAGGACAACTGCGCCCTGGTCGCCACCATCTGCCGCCGGCTCGACGGCCTGCCGCTCGCGCTGGAACTGGCCGCCCGCGTGCTGCGCACCACCGGTCTGCCCGAACTCGCCGAGCAGTGCCGCGACCCGCTGCGGTTGCTGGACGCGAGCCGCCGGGGCACGCCCGCGCACCACCGCTCGTTGCACGCGGCGGTGGTACGCACAGTGGACCGGCTCACGCTCGCCGAACAGCAGTGCCTCGCGCTGGTCAGCGGGATGGAGGAACCGGTGAGCCCGGACATGGTGGAGAGGACGGCCCGTTCCTACTGCGACCGGGAGGTCCGGATCGACCTGCGTCCGCTGCTCAACCGCCTGGTCGACAAGTCGCTCCTGATGGCCCGGCATGACGAGCACGGCACATCCTATCGAATGTTGCGGACAATCCGCCGGATCGGTCTGCAACTGCTCGACCGTTTCGGCGCGGCGCCTTCGGTGGCGAATGCGCTCTGTCGGGAAACAAACCTATGAAATCGATTGCCGGTGCCGAAAATGGCGCAGCTACCCTCCAACCGGTGCAGCACCTACCGTGGCGGACTGTTCACACATAGCTCTCACGGGCTTGCCGATTGCTATATGAATTTATAGCATCGAGTCGGACAGCGCTCCGCCGACGTCCATCCGGCCCTGCTGCTGCCGTCGTTGATCGATCTCCGCAATCCCCTCAGGAGGTCCGACGCCCCATGCCTGCCGTCCACGAAACAGGGACCACCACCGCGACCGCGGCTTCCGTGCACATCGGAGCGATCACCCAGGCGGTGACCTCGATGCGGTGCCACCTCGACGAGCCACACCGGCTGCACGACATCGCCCGGGCCTCGCTGATGAGCCCGTTCCACTTCCACCGCGTGTTCCGGATGCTGACCGCCGTCACGCCGGGCCGGTTCCTCACCGCCGTGCGGATGGCCGAGGCGAAACGCCGGCTCCTCGGCAGCGACGCCAGCGCGACCGACATCAGCATGGCGGTCGGCTACTCCAGCTTCGGCACCTTCACCACCCAGTTCACCCGCCTCGTCGGTGTGTCACCCGGCCGCTTCCGCACGTACGGCCGGGCCGTCGCGGACCTGCCCCTGCGCGAACTGGTCTCCACCCCACCGGCCCCCGCACGTCAGCCGTTCGCGCTCCTCCACGTCGGGGCCCGCCCGGACGGCCACCCGGGCCTCACCGTGGTCGCCACCTTCCGGTCCGGAATACCGCAGCAACGGCCCTCGTCCTGCGCCGCGATCCTCTCGCCGGCGGTGTTCCCGCTACCGCTCGCGGCGGCGGGCCGGGCGAGCGTGCTCGCGGTCAGCGCCCGCACCGACGCGACCATCGGCGAGGTCCTCACCGAGGAGCCCTCGGCCGGCATCTGTGTCGGCGCCGCCGAGATCCCCGACGAGCCGGTCGCGGCGCAGGCCACCGTCGCGGTCGGCATCCCGCTGCGCCGGCCGGCCCTGCTGGATCCGCCGTTGCTGCTCGCGTTCCCCCTGCTGATGCTCGAGTCCCAGGCCGGGCCGCGGCGGGCGCAGGTCCGCTGAGAGCCCCGGCCGTGCCGGTGCCCGTGACCGCCGGTGGAACCGGGTCCACCGACGGCCACGAGGTCAGGACCGGGCGGTGTACCGCACCGGGCACGACGCGGGCCGGGCCACACCCAGCCCCGGCGCCTGCCGCGGCTCGGCGATCCCCAGCTCCATGTCGTACGAGCGGGTCAGCATCGCCAGCACCGCCTTCATCTCCAGGTCGGCGAAGCGGGCGCCCAGGCAGGCGTGCAGGCCGCCGCCGAGGTTGAGCAGGCCGGCTGCCGCCCGGCCGTCGGCGTCCCGGTCCCTGCTGAACCGGTCGGGGTCAAACCGGTCCGGGTCCGGGAACACCTCCGGCACGCGGTGCGTCACGGGCGGGCAGAACAGCGTCTGCCAGCCGGCCCGCACGGTGAAACCACCGACCTCGTACGCGGTGACTGTCTGCCGGGTCAGCAGCGTCGTGACCGGCCGCAGCCGCTGGGACTCCAGCAGCGCCTCGAACAGCCGTCGCTGCCGGTGCAGGTCCGTGACGGTCCAGTCGCCGGCCTGCCGGGGCAGATCGGCGATCTCCTCCTCCATCGCCGCCAGTTCCTTCGGGTGCTGCAGCAGCAGAATGAGCGACCAGGCCATCTGGGCCGCTGTCGTCTCGTACGCCGCGTACACCAGGATCAGGATGAGCCCGATGACGGTCTCGTCGTCGAAGGCCGCGCCGCCCGAGAGCAGGTGCGGCAGGAAGCCGTACCGTCCGGTGTCCGGATCCTCCCGGACCGCCCGCAGGTGCGGCCCCATCAGCTCGAACATCTCCCGGCGCGCGCGGTCGCGCCGGCGCAGGCGCGGCGTCGGCAGGTTGGCCGGCAGGAAGAACTCCATCCCGGCCGCGATGTCGAGGAAGAGCGACCGGAACCGGTCGCCGTGCCGGGCGCGGAAGCCGGACCCCAGGAACAGGCGTACGGCGATGTCCATGCTCAGCCGCTCCAGGTCGGCGCGCGCGTCGAACTCGCCGCGCGGGCCGAGCCGGTCCATCCAGTCGCTCGTCTCACCGATGATGGCGGCCAGGTAGTCCGCGTGGTTGCGGCTGTGGAAGGCGGGCAGCAACGCGGCCCGCTGACGCAGGTAGTCCGGGTGGTCGGCGGCCTGCATGACCGCGCCGAACATGGGCTTCAGCCACTGGTAGACCGGCTGGACGGCGAGGATCGTCTCGGGCAGCGCGATGGCGTGCCGGCTCTCCTCGACGCCGGCCACGACGACCGAGCGCCGCGGCCCCATCCGCAGTGCGAACACGGGACCGTGCTCGGCGTAGCCGGCGCGGGCCAGCGCGACCGGGTCACGCATGAAGGCGAAGGCGTTGCCGAACAGCGGCAGGCCCTGCAACGTCGGCGGGCTGGTTGCGGCCATGACGGATCCCCCTTCGGGACGGGCTCGAAGTCAGCCGGCGGTGGCGTACGAGTACCAGACGTTCCAGTGCACGACCAGGCGTCCGCGGTCGGCGGCGACCTCCTCCATCCGGGCCTCGGCGGCCGCCCGCGCCGCACCCAGCCGCTCCGCGGGCACCCGCTCGAGCACCATCCGGCCGGCCGTCTGCCACAGCCAGGCCCACCACTGCCGCGGGTCGGTGAACTCGAGGTCGAGCGTCTCGTCCTCGATCCGCGTGTCGGCGAAGCCGGCGTCGCGCAGCAGGCGGTGGATCCCCTCCTTGGAGCGCAACGGATTGTCGGTGCGGCCGGGGACCGGGGGCATGCCACCGTCCACGTACGGCACGACGGCGTCGGTGACGTGGAAGAACGCGGGGTCGTCGGCGCCGAACGTGGTCATCGCGAAGCGGCCGCCCGGGCGCAGCAGCCGTCGGTAGCGGGCCGCGGCGTCCGCCGGGTCGGGCAGCATGAACATCACCAGGCCCGCGACGACCGCGTCGAACCGGGCCGGGGCGAAGCCGGGTGTGGCCGCGTCACCGATCCGTACCTCCGCGTTCGTCAGGCCCTCGTCGGCGAGTTCCGCGCGGGCGCCCTCCACCATGACCGGCGCCACGTCGATGCCGATCACCGAGCCGCCCGGCGCAACGGCGCGGGCGGCGGGGACGGTGCAGGCGCCCTGCCCGCAGCCGACGTCGAGCACGTCCTCGCCCGGGCGCAGATCGAGCCCTGCCACCAGGCGAGCGCCGATCGGCCCGAAGAAGCGGACGCCGGTGCGGTCGTAGCGTGGGGCCGCCCGGTCGAACACCTCCGCCAGTTCCGGAGTCGACACCGCATCCGTCGTCGCGTCGCCGGGCATCGGGCACCACCCTTTCCGCAGGTTCGCCGCGCTCTCCGCGATCATTCTTCGCGCCGGTCCGCGGCCCGGCTTCTCGCCGCTTGCCTATCCGGGCCGGCCGTACCGGCGGGCAACACAGGAGAAGTCCCGGCCCCCGCAGCGCCCCTAGGGTCGAGGGAGAGCTCGATCACCAGTGAGGGAGGAAGCTGTGGGTGTACTGGGTCTACACAATGAGTGCCCCCCGACCAACTACGCCGCCGGAGACGCCGCCGAGATCGTCACCGGTCTGGTGTCCGACGCGGTCGCGACCGGCGCGACGCTGCGCGCCGTTCGCGACTGCCTCGATTCGCTGGCCTGCCTCGACGACACGGTGCGGTACGTCGTCGAAGCCTCCGCCGGAGCCGTGTCACCGGACGGCTCGTTCGACGCCGCCAACGTGGCCGAGCAGATGGCGGGCGTCCTGAAGACCTACTCGCAGACCTTCCGGGCCCTGGACGGGACCGTCGACCAGATCGACACCGCGGTCCGGGAGTACGGGGAGCTGCAGCGGTACAGCGCACTCGCGCTGGCCAAGGGCCGGGACGAGTGTTTCGAGAACCGGCTGATCCAGGCCGGCGAGGGCGGCTTCGCCGGCATGGCCCAGTCGCGCATCGCCTACCTGCGCAAGCTGCGGGTGCGGGTGCAGCTGCTCCAGCGCATGGAGCCGATCGGCGAGGAGATCCTGAACGGGTACGACTTCAACGCGTTCTTCCTGCTGTTCATGCAGCCCATGCGCGACCTCGGCGTGGCCGCGCAGGATCTCTACAACGAGACGGTACGCGGGGCGCTCGTCGCCTACGACACGCTCGTCCGGGTGTGTGAAATGCGTACCGGAAACGCGGCCGACACCCTGCGCCGGGAAATGGTGAAATCGAACTGATCTCGCCATCGCACTCGTCCGGCGCGACCATGACAATCCGCGCCGGACATGCGCGTCTCAGGCATGCACAACGGGGACCGGTTCGGTAGGATGATCGCACTGTTCGCCCATATGCCGTGAGATGGGAAATTCCATGGGAATCAGCCACATCACATTGATCACCATCCCGGTCACCGACCAGGACAAGGCGAAAGACTTCTACGCCCGCCTCGGATTCGAGGTGATCAATGACCACGAGATGACCCCGGACGAGATGCCGCCGGAGCCGGGCCTGCGCTGGCTGCAGCTGGGCACTCCGGGAGGCGAGACCACAGTGGTGCTCGCCACCTGGGGCGTGGGCGGTCTCCGCCCCGGGGCGCAGCACATCTCGGTGGCGTGCAAGGACGTCAAGGGCCTGCACAACGAGCTGGCCTCGGCGGGCGTGGAGGCGTCGCCGGTCTTCGACGCCCCGTTCGGCGCGTTCTTCTCGGTGGAGGACCCGGACGGCAACGGCGTGATGATCGTCGAGGAGTCCGGCGACTGACGGCAGGACGGTGGGGGTGGTACCCGGATCCGGGTACCACCCCCACCGTCCTGTCCGGCCGTGTTTTCCGGCGTCAGGGCGCCCAGCGGCCCCCGCGCATCGTCGACCACGGGTCGACGTCGTCGGCCTTGGCCTGGGCCTCGGCCTGCGCCCAGGTGTAGATGCCCTGCGCCATCAACGCCGGCGTGCCGGCGGCGAGCCGCCCGAACACGTCGGCGCGGGCCCGCTGCACGTCACGGTCCTCGGGAGCGCTCAACGCCGCCCACTCGGCGAGGTGACCGGCGAGGTCGAGCCGGCCGCGGTCCGCCGCGTCGAGGGCGCGCTCGGCCAGGCGGGACGCTCCGCCCGCGAGCTGCGCCACCTCGGCGGCCAGGTCGGCGCGCGGCGCCGGTCGCACGGTGGCCGGGTCACCGTCGTACCAGCCGCCGTAGGTGCGCCAGACGGTGCGGACGATGAACTGCGGATCGTCGTAGGTGGGGCGCAGCCACGGCTGGGCCAGCAGGGCGGACACCTCCGGCGTGACCAGGGGGGCGTGCAGGATCTCGTCGAGCGTGCAGCCCTCGTTCATCATCGCCACCACACCGTCGTGCAGTGTCGACAGCAACGTCGCCGACCCGAGCAGCGTCTCGCGGACGCGGTCGGCACCGACCACCGGCAGACCGTGGCCGGGCAGCAGGATCTCGGCGCCGAGGCCGGCCATCCAGCGCAGCGCCCGCACCCACTCGGCCACGTGGCGGCGGACCTTCTGCGGGTTGCCGGCGTTGGGCGCCACCCAGGCGTAGAAGTCGCCGCAGCACAGGATGCGCCGCTCGGGCAGCCAGGCCATCGTCGCGTCGTCCGTCTCGCCGCGACCGTGCCGCAGCTCCATCGTCAGATCGCCGTGCCGCAGCGTGAGCGTGTCGAGGTAGGTGCGGTCGGGCTCGCGATAGTCGGTCGGCCACGTGATACCGGGAGCGCGGAACTGCCGGCGGTTGACTGTCGCGTTGTACCCGGCGGTCAGCCGGTACCGGGCGAAGCGCTCCGGCACGGCGGCGTGCGCCACGACAGAGATGCCGGGGTCGTGGCGCTCGGCGGCCTCCGCCTCGAACGGTGACAGCCCGAGGACGTGGTCGATGTGGCCGTGGGAGTAGACGGCGGTGACGACCGGTGCGGTGCTGCGTGCCCGCACCGCCGCGTGCAGCGCGGCCGCGGTGTTGCGGTCGCCGGTGTCGAAGAGCACCAGGCCGTCGGCCGTCTCGAAGACGTAGACGTTGCCGGTCGCCGCCCACATCCACACACCGTCGTCGATCCGGCGGAGCCCGTCCTTACGGAGCTCACCCTTGTAGTAGGCGAACAGCGGCTCGTCACCGCGCCAGGCGCGGTCCGCGTACTCCTCGAGTTCCTTGTCCATCGACACTCCCGTCCGGTCGCAGGGATCGTGCAAACGGGTCGGCCGGACGAACGCAGGCCGAAGGCCGGCCGCGGCGGCAGCGCCGGACACGACCGGAGTGCCGGAGCGGTCGGCGGGACGCCCGGGACGGCGGCCTCAGCGGTTCTGGCCGGCCGCCTCCGGGGCGTCCTGCGTCCGCCGGAACCGGCCGACCGCGCGGCGCACCGGACCGGTCACCATGCGGGCCAGGCCGCGGGTGACGAACAGTCGGCTGTCCCGCTGGAAGGCATCCTGGTCGTTGTCGTGCGGGAAGGCGACGATGGGCACTCCCACACCGAGGAACTTACACAAGGTGGGCCATCCTTCCGATACTCGATAGACCAGGAGGCGCTCAGCCGGAACGCATTCCTGGACGTCGCGGACGTGCTTTTCGAAAACCTCGACGGCGTATTTCTCGTCCTGAATCGGCCCGTCCCCGAAATGGCGGCGGAAAACGCCGTCGAAGATCTCGTTGAACGCGCCGAAACGCCGATCGAGGGCCCGCAGCGGCAACTGCATGGCGGGGACGAGGAGACGGCTGAACAGATCCTGCCGGTACGCCATGAAAATGGTGCGCATGCACGAGCGGTGCCATTGCACCGGGTCGCGCACGGTCAGGATGACCTTCGCCTCCGGGTACCGCTCCACCAACTCGCGCCAGAACGCCGCGGCGGGCCAGTCGACTGTGGACCGATAGCCGGCGAACACCTGGTCCCAGTCCACGTCGGCCCCGCCCACAGCCGCCTGCCAGTCGGCCAGCCGGGCGGGGTCCTTGAGGATCTCCTTCGTGTGATACGTGGGACCCATCCCAAGAATGTTGAGAGCTTCCCGCAGCGAGGCGGTGCCGGTACGGCCGAAGCCGACGCCGATGACCTCCATGTCGTGGGTTCCTCCTGCCGATCGCCGGGTCGACCCCCACCGTCAGGTGCGTGCCGTGGCCTTGCGGAACAGTGCCGTCGCCAGTGGCACGAAGACCACCAGCAGGCCGAGCGACCACAGGACCGACGCCAGGGCGTCCCCGCCCGGTGAGACACCGTTGAAGTAGTCGCGCGCCGCGTTGATGGTCAGCGTCACCGGGCTGTTGTCGCTGAACGGCCGCAGCCAGCCGGGCATCGACTCGGACGGCACGAACGCCGAGCTGACGAAGCCGAGCAGGAACATCCACGGCATCGCGGTGCTCTGCGCGCCCTCGGCACTGGAGGCGGTGACGCCCACGATCGACAGCACCCAGCAGAGCGCGAAGCCGAACAGCAGCAGCACGCCGATCCCCGCCAGCACCTGCAGGAACGTGCCGTGCAGCCGGAACCCGAAGGCGTACCCGACCGCGCCGGTGACCACGAGCGCGATCAGGTTGCGGAAGGTCTCGGCAAGGGTGCGGCCGATCAGCACCGCGCTGTCGCTCATCGGCAGCGAGCGGAACCGGTCCATCATGCCGTTGCGGAGGTCCTCCGCGATGCCCACGCACATGCCGGCGATGCCGCCGAAGACGACGATCTGCCCGAAGACGCCGGGCAGCACGAACTGCTTGTAGTCGCCGCCCGGCACCGAGATGGCGCCGCCGAACACATAGGTGAAGAGGATGAAGAACATCATCGGCTGCAGGATCGCCGCCATCAGCTGGTCGGGGCGGCGCTGCATGTGCCGGATGTTGCGGCCGGCCAGCAGCAGCACGTCGCCCACGAACCAGCCGGGCCCCCGCCGCTCGGGCGGTGCCTCCCACGCCGGCGTGGGGGTGTCCCGCTGCCGGGTCGTCGATTCGTCGACGGTCACTTGCCCTCTCCCTTCCGAGCGGACGACGTGGCGACGCCGGCCGCGGCGGCGCGGCTGCCGGTCAGGGCCAGGAAGACGTCGTCGAGGGTGGGGCGCCGGACCACATGGGTCGCCACCCGGATGTCGTGGTCGGCCAGCCGGTTCAGCGCGTCGGCGACCCGGACGAGATCGTCGCCCATCCGGGCGGTGATCTGCGCCAGCGGCCGGTCGACGACGGGCTCCTCGGCGCCCGGCGTCCGCAGCAGGGCGACCGCGTCGTCGAGCCGGGCGGGATCCTCCAGGACGAACTCCACACGGTCTCCGCCGACGCGCGACTTCAGCTCCGACGGAGTGCCCTGGGCCACCGCCCGCCCCTTGTCGAGCACGGTGATCGTCTTCGCCAGCCGGTCGGCCTCGTCCAGGTACTGCGTCGTCAGCAGGACTGTGGTGCCCTCACGGACCAGCATCTCGATCTCGGCCCACAACCCGAGCCGTGACTCCAGGTCGAGGCCGGTGGTGGGCTCGTCGAGGAAGAGCACGCGCGGGCGGATGAGGATGCTCGTGGCGAGGTCGAGCCGCCGCCGGGTGCCGCCCGAGTAGGTCTTCACCTGCTTGTCGGCGACCTCGTCCAGACCGAAGCGGGTGAGCACCTCACCGGTGCGCCGGCGGGCCTCGGCCCGGCCGATGCGGTAGAGCCGGGCCACCAGTTCGACGTTCTCCCGGCCGGTGAGGACCGGGTCGACGGCGGCGAACTGGCCGGTGAGCCCGATCATCGAACGGACCCGCCCCGGCTGCTTCGCGGCGTCGACGCCGTAGATCTCGACGGTGCCGGAGTCGGCCCGCAGCAGAGTGGACAGAATCCGCACCGTCGTCGTCTTGCCGGCGCCGTTGGGGCCGAGCAGGCCCACCACAGTGCCGGGCGCGGCGTCCAGCGACAAGGCGCTGACAACCTTACTTTTGCCTAGCTGCTTGCTGATGTCTCGCGCTCTGATCGCGTCCGCCATGGCGACACCCTATCATCCACTATATCTTCGCGCAGTTAATGAGCTTGCGTTTCGCGTAGTGTCAGTCGAGCTGACGGAGCCGTACCGGCAGCGACGCGAAGTCGCGGAGCGGTATTGTGCGCCGCCGCACCGGCGGGGCGGCCAGAACCAGCCCGGGAGCGGCGGCGCGCAGCCGGCGGAGCAACACGGCGATCTCCAGTCTGGCCAGACCCGCACCGAGGCAGTAGTGGATGCCGGCGCCGAAGCTCAGCGGCAGGGGACCGGCGCGGCCCGGGTCGAACGCGTCCGCGTCCGGGAACGCCTCCGGGTCCCGGTTCGCGGACCCGATCAGCAGCCGCACCTGGGAGCCCTGTGGAATGACGACCCCACCCAGTTCCACGTCCGCGCCGGTGAAGCGCAGGCCGGGCGCGACCTGCACCGACGACTCGAAGCGCAGCGTCTCCTCGACGAACCTGCGGGTGCCGTCCTCGGTGTCCAGCCAGCGTCCGCGCCCCGGGTCCTCCAGCAGCAGCAACATCGCGTTGTCGATGGCGGTCGCCGTCGTCTCGAAGCCGGCCGACCAGAGGGTGAACAGCAGGGTACGAAGCTCGGCGTCGTCGAGGCTGCCGTCCTCGGCGTCACGCACCTGCACGAGCGCCGAGACCAGGTCGTCGCGCGGGTCCCGGCGGCGCTGCGCGATCATGGCGTCGAAGTAGGTGCCCAGCTCGCGGAACGCCTCGTCGGCCCGCCGGACCGCGTCGGGTGTCGCGGCCGGGTCGACGACGTTCATCATCTCGGGCACGTTGCGGGCCAGCGACTCGCGGTCCGGCTCCGGGATGCCGAGCAGGTCGGACATCATGTGCATCGGCATCGGCACCGAGACGTCGGTGTGCAGATCCACTGTGGCCCCGTCGACCAGGCGCTCCAGCACGTCCGAGACGAGCCGGTCCGACCACCGTTCCATCGAGGCCTGCATGTCGGCCACCCGGCGGCTGGTGAACCCGTGCCCGATCAGCTTGCGCAGCCGGGTGTGCTTGGGCGGGTTGCTGCCCACCAGCGAGCTGACCAGCACGTCGTACGCCTCGTGCTCGACGGCCTGCGGGAACATCTGCGCCATCGCGTCCGGGTGCGCGCCGGGGAAGACCTCGGCGTGCTTGAGCACGTACTGCACGTCGGCGTACCGGCTCACCAGGTACGCGCCGAACCGGCTGCGGTAGACCGGCGCGGTCTCGCGCAGCCAGGAGTAGATCGGGTACGGGTCGGCGGCGGCGGCCGGCGACATGAGCTGGATCAGGGCGTCCGGCGCCCCGGTCTCGACCTGGTCGGACAGGGTCATCGCAGCTGCCTTCCTCGGAGGGTGACGACGCGGGTCAGGTCCAGCCGTGCTGGTGCGACGGCGAGGGCCGGGGCGAGGTCAGGTTCTGCGCCCGGACCATCGAGTCGCGGAAGAAGCCGCAGATGATCTCGCGCTCCTCGCGCTGCAGCTCGGCCGGGAGGTTCTCCCAGTTGTCCACGAAGATCTGGAAGAGGCTGCGGCCCACGCCGGCCGGCTCGATGTAGAGCTTGCCGTTGAGCTCGACCGGCCACGACGCCCGGCGCAGGCCGAACTCCAGCCACGGCAGGTAGGAGGGGAACTGCTGGTTGGGCTCCACGTGGCGGTGCACCGACATCTCCACCACGCCGCTGGCGTCTCCCATGATCAGCGTGAGCTTGTCGCCGTCGGTGAACGTGCCGAAGCGGCGCTGCAGCCAGTAGCGCAGCGACTCCGGCTTGGTCAGCAGCTCCCAGGCGTCGTACGGCGTGGACTCCAGCTCGATCTGCACGTACGGACCCATCCGCCGCCACGGCCAGCGCCACGTCGTGCCGGTACGCAGGTAGCCGGCGAGCTGGTCGAGGATCCCCGGCCAGCCGTTGCCGTTCCAGCCGCGCCAGTCCGACGGCGAGTTCAGGGCCTCCTCGGTCGCGGTGATCCGGGTGCCGCCGTCGCCGGTGGCGTCCAGCTCCCAGACGACCCGGGTGGCCGGTCCGACGCCGACCCAGCGCCAGAAGTACTTGAGCTCGGCGTGGCCGTCACGCGGCGGCTCCGCCACGAGCGGCCGGCAGTGGAAGAACTCGCCGTCCTCGAAGTCGAGCAGGACGTCGCTGCCGACGGCGGTCAGTGAGCCGCGGCACCGCGCCAGCCAGGAGCGGATCTCCTCCGGCGTGGTGAGCGCCTGCCAGACCCGCTCGATCGGGTTCGGGATCTCGACGACCGCGACGAGGCGTTCCCAGCGGTCCTGGACGATGGAGCGGGCCTGGATCGCGTTGAGCGGTGGAAAGGTGTCCAGGGCCCGCGACGGTTCGAGTTCGGCGAAGTCCGGCCAGGACGTCTCCGTGGTGTGTGCTCCGTTCAGCTCTGCCGATTCGACGGTCACGGTCTGCCTCCCTGGGGTGCGACCTGGGCCGGCTCGAGGACGGCGGACGCTCACCGGGCCGCTGACGGGCACCACTGATCACCGGTCGCCGCCCGCGTGGCGTCGATCGGTGCGTGGGAGTCAGGATCAGGTGCGTCGCGTGCCGCCGTCCGGGGCCGGAACGCGTACGCCGATCGTAGGAAGGCCGGGGGTCTCGCCGCTTCTCGCAACTTGCGCAGCGCGCCGATCCCCCGGGGTCAGCCCTTGAGCACCCGGCCGGCGCCGAGCAGCTCGACGGCCTGGGTGATCCGCCGGGCCCGGGTCTCCGGCCGCTTGGCGCCGGTGATCCAGGTGACGTACTCCTTGGTCCGCGAGTAGGACAACGTGGCGAAGAATGCCTGGGCATCGGGATGATCGCCGAGCGCGGCGGTCAGGTCGTCGGGCACCTCCACCGTGCGCGCCTCGGTGTCCGGTTCCAGGGTGACGCGCACGTCGTCTCCCGCCTCCACCCCGGCGGCGGCGCGTACGGTCTTGTTGACCACGATGTAGCGGTTGCCGTTCGGCCCGGTCATCACCGAGCCGGCGTACGGGGTGTCGTTGATCCGGCCGGTCACCGGGATCCGCGCCGCGGTGCCCAGCCGGCCGGCGATCTCGGGCGGGACTGTGACATAGGTCCACGCCCCGACCTGCTCGCACACGAGTGTGCCGCCGAACGTCTCGCTCATCTGCGCTCCCTCACCTCTCGTCCGCGGACCGGCGGCGTCACACCGGGGCGGGCCCCACGTCGGCCAGCCGGTCCGTGGAAACCGCCACGTCGGGGGTGATGCCGAGCAGCCGGAGGCAGCGGGTGACCGCCGCCGGCACGCCGACCGCCGCGACCTGCCCGCTGACCAGCGCCTCGATCGGGTCGAGCTGCCGCATGCCGAGGCTGAAGAAGCTGCGCGCGTCGGTCCGGACGGTCAGCGACGGCGCGTCGGCCGGCCCGGCCACGACCTCGGCGTGACCGGCCCGCACGTCGACGTGGAAGATCTCCTCGTCGACCCGGAACTCGTAGCTCTCGTCGATCTCGCCGGTGCGTCCGTCGTCCACCATCGCCTCGATGGCGAGGACGGCCCAGGACGCGCGTACGGTGGACCCGGAGGGCAGCTCGTGCCCAGCGGCGTATGCGAGCCCGAAGCGGGACAGCCCGAGGATCGGCTCGTGCAGCGAGCGGCCCAGGTCGGTCAGCTGGTAGCCACCGGTGCGCTTGCGGGGTTCGGTGGGCGTCAGCAGGCCGGCGTCGACGAGCGCGGCGAGCCGGGCGGCGAGCAGGTTGGTGCCGATGCCGGGTAGCGCTTCCAGTAACTGATTGTAGCGACGCGGGCCGTGGAGTAGTTCGCGAATGACGAGCAAGGTCCACCGCTCGCCCACCACATCCAACGCGTAAGCGAGGGCACACTGCTGGTCATAGGAGCGTTTCCCGCGGACCGCGTTCACTTCGTCCACCCTCCGGCTGTCATGCTACTTGAGTATTGCATGACAATGTGGTGGCGGCGAGTGACCGCCTATCCGGGCGGTACCGACAGGCGGGCGAGCTCCCGCGCGCAGTCCGCGGCGGCCGTCCAGGCGGCGGCGAAACGGCGGCGCAGCGCGTGCGCGCGGTTGTCCGGCAGCCCGAGATGGCGCCAGCCCTGGTGGCTGAACTCCAGCCGCTGACGGTCGGCCAGCCGGTGCAGGGCCAGCTCGGCGGTGGTGCCGGCACCGCGCTCGGTGACCTGCACGGTGAACGTCACCGTGCCCTCCCGCACCGACCAGTCGTCGAGCGGGAAACGACGTGGCCCGTCGGCGTCGACGACGAAGAACCAGGCGGGCCGGAAGCCGTCGCTCGCCACCGGGAGCCACCGGTAGAGCAGCGACGGTTCGAACGCGTCCCAGGCCGGTGGCAGGTCCACCGAGCCGTCGATGTCGGACCGCCAGTCGTAGCGCGTCGAGCGTCCGGTGCGCAGGTACCCGTCGAGTCGTTGCAGGAAGTCGGTCCAGCCGGCGCGCATCTGCTCGATCTCGGCCGGCGGCCGCACCGGGTCGGCGTCCTCGACGGTGAGCCGCGCGCCGCCGGCGGTGGGCTCGGCCCGCCAGGTGATGTGCTGCTCGGGCCCGACGCCGAGGAACGACCAGGTGAACTCGATGAGCCGGTCGGTGACGCGCACCGGCGTGACCACGAAGAAGTCACCGTCGCCGAAGTCGATCCGCCACGGCGTCCGGACGTGCCAGTCGCCGCGGGTGGTGCCGAACCAGGCGGCGAGACGGACCGGGTCGGTCAGGGCCGCCCACAGCTCGTCCACACCGACCGGCACGGTGATCGCCGTCCGGACCGGAGGCGCGCCGAGAAGCCGTCGACCCCGGTCACCACTGTGGTCGTCCATCGTCCCTCCTCCCGGCCAGCGAGCGCGGGCCGGACCACGTCGCGTCCGGCCCGCGTCCATCTCACTGCTACATCGCGTCCTCGGCGAGGTAACCGCCCATGGTGAACCGCAGGCTGGTCACGTACGCCACCGGGTCCTTCTCCGGGTACCGGGTGTCGTGCAGCGGCAGCATCCGGTAGATCTGGCCCTTGCCGGGCGAGCCGGCCGGCGGGATCTGCCGGACGTCGTCGATGGTCAGGATGATCGGTTCCTTGTTCATCAGCTTCAGGCCGAGCTTCGGCATGTCGAAGATGGCACCGACCGCCATCCGGCAGGCCTTCGCCGACGGCCCCTCACCGGCGTACGGGTCGAAGGGGGTACGGATCTGGCCGGTCGACAGGCAGTCGGGGTTCAGCGTGACAGTGATCTCGCCGAGTTCCTCGCAGCTGCCGGTCATCTTCATCTCGATCAGGTTCGTGTAGACCTCGGCGGTCGCCCAGTCCTCGGAGGTCGGCTCCGAGCGCACGACCCGGACGTAGCCCTCGAACGGCACTGTGTACTCGCCGACGCCGGGCACGGCGAACGTGTCGACCGAGGTGATGCCGAGGTTGTCGATGCCGGGGACCGGCGGCGTCCACGGCTTGACCTCCGTGCCGACGTACCGGTTCGGGACGCCGTCGGTGGGAACCGGCCGGCCGTAGATCACGGAGGGCTTGCTGGCGGGGGCTGTCATTGTCTTCTCCTCCTGAGAGTTCGGCGCGGCCTCGGCCGCCCGGACGCATCGCATGGATCGTGGGAACGGATGCGGGGTGCCTCGCCCGTCAGGGCATCAGCGTGGTGTGGTCGCAGCAGGTCAGGCCGGGCTCGTCCGCGACGCCGTCCTGGTCGGAGTCGATCTCGCCGTCGACGGTGGAGTACACGTCACGCGAGTTCATGTCGATGCGGCCGTCGCCGTCCCAGTCGTTCAGCTTGCCCTTGAACGTGCCGAGGATGAAGGCGTTGGTCATCGGGCCGACCTCGGGGTCGTGCAGCGTGGACAGCACGCCGTTGCCCGGGGTGAGGACCTGCTCGATCGAGCGGCCCGCGATGCGGGCCAGGTTCACGTAGCCCCAGCCCTGGAAGCGGCCGCGGACGTAGCGGATCGCGGCCTCCTCGCGGATCTGGAACTTCGGCTCCAGGTGCCAGGTGCCGTACCGGGCGAAGCCGATGTTCGCCTTGCGCACGCCCTCGCTCGGGTCGTCGGCGCGACCGGACTTGAAGAACGTCCGCGGCACCAGGGACTCGAAGAAGAAGTTGCCCCGGTCGCGGCGCGTCCGGTCGGTGAAGCCGCGGAACAGGTAGTTGTCGCAGTGCGGCGAGTCGTCGGCGTGCAGGCCGGAGATCGTCTTGGCGATCACCAGCTGGCGCTCGCGGGTCTGCACGTTGGGACAGGCGTGGGCCTGGCCGTAGATCCGCGCGAGGCCCTGCGGGGCCAGCGAGATCTTGCCCCAGTGCGTGTTCGACTCGTCGAGACGCACGTACAGGTCGCAGTGGATCAGCAGGTAGATGGTCTCGTCGAAGGTGCGGCCCGGCGTGTAGAGGGCGTCCCGGCCGTCGAACGACGGGTCACCGCTCTGCAGCTCGCTGATGAACAGCTTGGACCATTCGGCGATCTCCGGGTCGGCGTCACCGAGGAACTTCTGCAGCGTCGAGATCGCCTGGGCACCGCCCAGCTTCTCGATCGCCCACAGCGCGTCCCACCGCACCTCCCGGTTGGTGTCGTGCCGGACGACCTGCTCCAGGAGCTCGAAGGCGTCGGCCTGGTCGCGGTCGGCGTACTCGTACATCGCCTGCTCGCGCATGGCCGGGTCGGCGTGGTGCAGGGCGTCGTGCCGCAGCTCGTCGTTGGTGCGGTTGTCGAGCCGGATCGCCACCCGGTTGAGGGCGTACCCGAAGTCGCTCGCCCACGCCGCCGGGTCGCCGGCCACCAGCCGGGGATCCACGTTGCTCAGGGTGGTGCGGTACGCGAAGTTGAGCGCATCGCGCTGTTCGGTGCCGAGATCCTCGAGCAGCGCGGTTTCCTGCGGCCACGTCCGGACCTCACCGTCGGCGGACACTGGAGACTTGTTGCATAGGTCGATCGCCATCTCGCATTCCCTTCGGTCGGTTCCGTCAGGCTCAACATCGACGACGCTATAGAAAAATGAACCTGGACACTTCTCACGCCTTTCCATCCCTCCCTAAGCTGTCAGTACATGTAGCGATCGGGGGCTCCGATGGTGGCTTACACGCCCACGTCCGTACCGCGCTCGTCCCTCCCGCAGATGTCCGGCCGCGCCGCCGCCTGGGCGGCGATCACGGCTCGGCACCTCGCCGTCGCGGCCGGCCGGCGGCTCACCCGGCGGGCCTCGCCCACCACCGCCGGGGTGACCGCACTGCTCACCCGGCTCGGCCCGACTTTCGTCAAGGGCGGCCAGATCCTCGGTACGCGTCGTGACCTGCTGCCCGGCCGGTGGTGCGACAAGCTCGCCCGCCTCAACGACCGGGTCCCGGCCATGTCCGCCCGGGAGGCGCGCGCGGTGCTGGACGCGGCCTACCCGGACGGCACGCCCTTCGCGCGGATCGGCAGCGAGCCGGTGGCCAGCGGCAGCATCGCCTCGGTCTACCGGGCCTGGCTGCACGACGGGACGCCGGTGGCCGTCAAGGTGCGGCGCGGCGGCATCGGCCCGCAGATGCGCCGCGACCTCGACCTGCTCAGTGCCGGCGCGGGGCTGCTGGAACGCCTGCCCGGCCTGCGCAAGGTGCCGATGCGCCGCATGCTGGGCCACGTCTCCACCGCCGTGCTGCGGCAGCTCGACTTCGCGCAGGAGGCCACCGCGCTGCTACAGCTGCGGCAGAACCTCGCCGATGTCGCGGCGTTCCGGATCCCGGCACCCCGGCCGGCGCTCTGCCGCGACGGCGTCCTGGTGATGGAATGGATCCCGGACCTGCGGCAGTTCAAGCCCGGCGACCTCAACCGCGAGCAGCGCCGCCAGATCGTCCGGCGGGTGCTGCACGGCGTGTACCGGATGCTGTTCGTCGACGGGCTCGTGCACTGCGACATGCACCCCGGCAACCTCTACCTGCGGGTCGAGGAGGTGGTGCTGCTCGACGCGGGGTTCGTGGTCCGGCTCGAGCCGCACGTACGGCGGCTGTTCGCCGAGTTCTTCCTGTCCATGTCAATGGGTCGCGGCCAGCAGGCCGCCGAGGTCATCCTGCGCAGCGCCGAACACGTACCGCCGGGGTGCGACGTGCAGGCGTTCCAGGCCGGCGTACGGGATCTCGTGGTGCGCAACCACCGCCGCACCGCCGGGCAGTTCCGGCTCGCGCCGTTCGCCGCGGAGCTGTTCAACCTGCAGCGGCGGTACGGCATCACGGCGGCGCCGGAGTTCGTCTTCCCGCTCATGTCGCTGCTCGTCCTCGAGGGGATGATCAACGACTTCGACGTGGATGTGGACTTCCAGGCCGAGGCCATCCCCACCCTGCTCGCGGTCCTGCGATGAGGACCGCGCTCGACATCCGCACGCCCCGGGAACGCGAGGCCGCGCCGCCCGGCGACGCGCGGGCGTACCGGTGGACGATCGTCGGCCCCGAGCGGCACCCGCTCGCCCCGGCGCTGCGGGCGGCGAGCCGCGACGACGCACCGGAGGCGGTCGCCGTGCTGCTCGGCCGCGCCTTCCACCGGGTCGACAACAGGCGCCTGCTGCGGGCGATCCGGGCGGCCGTGGCACGCGGCAGCCGGCTCGCGGTCGTGCACCTGGGCGCGGGCGGCGGCAGCCTGGCACGCGCCGCGGCGGTCGAGCATCCCGGCCTGTCCTGCGTGGTGGCGGAGCTGACCGAGGGCCCCGCACCGGCCGCGGTGCGCGCCGCCACCGACCTGGTCACTGCCGCCTCCCCGGTCGCCGGCGAGGTGCGGGTGGACCGGGACGGCCGGCTCCGCACCACCGACTGGCAGCCGGTTCACCTGCCCCCGGCGGCCGGCCCCGCCGGTCCCGGCGGAGCCGTGCTGGTCACCGGCGGACTCGGCGGGCTCGGCCTGCGGGCCGCCGCCGTCCTGGCCTGCCGGCACGGCCTGCACCCGGTCCTGGCCGACACGGCCACGCCCGACCGGCTCGGCACCGCGGGCCGCCGGCACCTCGACCGGATGGCGGGGACCACAGGCGTGACAGTGCTCCGGGCCGACGTCACCGACAGCGCCGCCCTGCGCCGGGCACTCGCGGCCACCGGACACCTGCGGCTGGCCGGCGTCGTGCACTGCGCCGGGCTGCTGCGCGGCGGCCCGGTCACGGCCGGCACGGCGGCCGGGCTGAGCGCCGTCCAGGCGGCGAAGGTGGACGGCCTGCGGCACGCGCTGGACGCGGTGGACCGCCATGCCCTGCGCCGGGTGCTCGTCTTCGGCTCGATCACGGCCGAGCGGCCGCACCGCAGCCTCGGCGCGTACGCGCTCGCGAACGAGCTGCTGCGGCGCTGCGCCGTACGCCTCGCGGCCGACCTGCCGGCGGCGGTGACACTGGTGGCGGAGTGGTCGATCTGGAGCGGCGCCGGCATGGCGCACGGAACGCCCGGCGCGGTGGCGGCGGCCCGGCGGCTCAACCTTCCGCCGGTGCCGCTCGGGCCGGGAATGGCCGCGGTGGACGCGTTGTGGGGTCTGCCCGCCGCGCCCGGCCGGGCTCAGCGGCTGCTCATCTCCGGGCGCTGAGCCGGGGCGGGCGGCGGCTCGACGCTCCGCCGCGGCCGCAGGACGAGCATGGCGACCGCCACGAACACGACGACGGCGTTGATCAGGAGCAGCACGGCACTCAACGGATCGATCCCGTGCTCGTGCAGCGGGGCGGCCGCCTCGGCGCCCTGATCCGACGCCCGGGCCGGCCGCACACCGGTGCCGACGCTGAACCACAGCGTGCCGCTCTTCTCACTGCCGTCGGCGAGCACCACGTGGTAGGCGACGACGACATCGCCGCGCTCGGCGCTGCGTACCGTCTGCACCAGGGACCGGTCCCCGCTTCGCCGCGGCTCGCCGACGGCCAGCGACCGTCCGGCGGCGTCGCGCACGGCCACGTGCGAGTCGGCTGCCACCGGCCGCCCGGTGAAGACCAGCTCGACCGCCGACGGCGCCGACGTGAGGACGGCGCCGTCGGCGGGGACGCTGCTCGCCGCGCCGGAGCCGGCCCACGCGGCCCCGGTCCAGCCGAACAGCACCGCGAGGCCCACGACGACGGCGGACGCCCAGCCGGCGCGGGTCACACACCACCCCGCGACACCGCCAGCGCCGGCGCCACCCGGCGGCCGGCGCAGGTGCACACCGTGGCCTGCTCCTCGGCGGCGGAGGGCCGCAGGTGCCGGTACATGGCGACGACCATCGGGATGAAGACGACGGAGTTGTAGAACAGGTGCAGCTCGACGCGCGGATAGACCACCTGGAGCAGGCTCGTGGGCGCCGCGCTGCCGAACAGGAAGTGCCCGGTCTGCGCCTGGATCAGCAGCAGCAGGTGCTCGATGTGATGCCAGAACTGGAGGGCCAGGGCGATCGTCCACCAGGTGCGCGCCTGCCCGGCGAACCCCGGGCGCAGCAGGAACAGACCGACGAGCATGAGCAGCGCGTACCCGTAGTGCATGACTTCGGACGTGACCAGCCAGGGGTAGAACTCACCGAGGACACCCCGCGCCTGCGGACGGGGCCAGCCGAGCACCCAGATCTGGTACGCCTGAACCAGATGCTCCGCCCAGTGGGCGAGCACGACCACCATGAAGCCCGACAGTGCCACGCGGTGATGACGACCGTTGAGCGCGCCGATGAACCCGTTCGACATGCGGTATCCCCCTCGCCGGCGATCACGGAACGTACACGCATCGACGCTAGACGTCATGGGGTGAGCCCCTCTTCTCCCAGATTGCTCATCCGCGAAAGGTCACCGCCGGGTGGCGAGGGCGAGAAACCGGTGCGGCGGGTCGTCGTAGCCGGTGAGGTGCCATCCGGTGCGGTGCGCGGCGAGGCGCAGGGACGTCTCGGTGAGCGGATCACCGCTATGCGTGCCGCAACCGGCGAGATCGGTGCGGCCGGAGGGATGGAAGAGGACGAGCCGGCCGCCGGGGCGGGTGACGCGGGCGAGTTCGCGCAGTCCGGCGTCGGTGTCGGGCAGGTGCAGGAGCAGGCCGGCGGCGAAGACGGCGTCGACGGCGCGGCCGGGCAGGGGGAGGCGGCGGACGTCGGCCAGGGCGAGCGCGGCGTCGGCGGCGTGGGCGCGGGAGCGCGCTACGTCGATCATGGCGGGGGTCAGATCGACGCCGAGAACGGTGCCGGCTGGTCCGACGGCGTCGCGCAGGGCCGGTAGCGCGCGGCCGGTTCCGCAGCCGACGTCGATGGCGTTCGCTCCGGTGGGGATGGCGGCGTCGGTGACGGCGGCGGCGTACGCGGTGAGGTCGTCGCCGGACTCGGTGTCCCAGGTGGCGGCGCGGGCGGCGAAGAACGCCTGCGTCTCCGTGCGGTACCAGGCGTCGGTGTGGGTGAACCAGGCGCCGATGTGCCGGATCACCGGCCACGCGGGGTCGGCCAGGTCGACCACGATGTCGGCGGCGTCGCTCCGGTGGCGGCGTCCGCGTTCCGGGGAGGCGCCGCGCACCCGGATCGTCAGGTGCCAGTGGCCGGTGGGCAGCTGGGCCCGCCAGGCGGGGCCGGCGGCGATGACGACGGAACCGGGGGTGAGTCCGCCACGGAGGTCGGCGGGGCCGGCGCAGATCGCCCGGCTGAGTCGTATGCGCGGGCGGCCCGCGTCGCGCAGGGCGGCGGCCAGACGGTCGGCCAGCACCGTCGCGTGGCGCTCGTGGCCGTCGACGAGCACGTAGGCGGTGCCGGCCGGGATCGCTGAAGTGACGTGACCGAGCACAGTGGCCCATCGGTCGCGCTGCGGGCCGGCCACCGACATGCGGGCCGCGGACTGCTGCGCACTCATGGACATCTATGATGCAGGTTCGGTCATCCCCCGGCCAGAGGCACCGCTGCCGCAAGGTTCTCACCGGTCCGGCGTCGCAACCGGCACGCGCCACGACCGCACGGCGGCCGGGCCGCAGTGACCGTCAGCGTTGCAGCACCTCGGCGAGCGCGGCCAGGTACGCCCCGGCCTGCGCACCGTTCACGAGCCGGTGGTCGTACGCCAGACCCAGGTCCGCCACGGTCCGCTCGCGTACCCCGCCGTCGCCGTCGAGCACGACCTCGCGGTGCACGTCCGGCACCGACAGGGCGCAGGTGACGCCGGGCGGGACGACCGGCCGGGCCACCGTGACGCCGGGTGTGTCGTTCAGCGCGACCAGGAAGTTCATGCCGGCCATGTCCTCCTCGCGGAGCCGGCCGCGCAGCGCCTTCATCCGCAGCGCGACCACGGCGTCGGCGAGGTCGCCGAGGTCCAGTCCGGCCGCGTCACGGATCACCGGCAGGAACAGTCCGGTGCCGACGTCCACGGTGAGCCCGATCGACGGCGCCTCCGCGTCGACCACCAACCCGTCGCCGGTGAGCCGGGCGTAGAGGCCGCCGAACCGCTCGTGCAGCGCGGCCACGGCGGCGATGACGACCTCGGTCAGGCCGACCGACGCGCCGGTCTCGTCGGCGGCGCGGCGGGCGTACGCGAGCGCTGCCGTCACGTCCACGCGGACGGCGGTGAAGGCCACCGGGATCTCCCGGTGCGAGGTGGACACCACGTCGGCGATGCGGCGCTGCGCCGGTGGCAGCGGCCGTCCCGGCGGCACGGTCCGCGTCCCCACGGCCTCGACCGGCTCCGGGTACGCCGCAGCGGGCGCGCCCGGCGGCTCCACCGGGGCGGGCACGGCCGGCTCGGGCAGGATCCGGCCGATGGGCGTGCCCGGGGCGCAGTCGGCGCCGGCGGCCACGTCCTGGCGCAGCACGCCGGCCTGCGTCGCGGCGAGCTCCTCGATCGCCTTGGACGTCTCGACCGCCGCGACCGGCTCGCCGGCCTCGACAGTGGCGCCGTCCGCGACCAGCCATTCCAGCAGCACGTAGCTGTCGTCGTTGGGGTTGAGCCGGGGTACGTCCACCGGGACGCCCGGAGACACGCCGGCCGGAGCCGCCGGGCCGGCGACAGTCCGTCCACCCCGGTCGGCGGCCGCCGTCCTCGGGGCGGGCAGGCGCATGATCCGGTCCAGGATCGCGTCGGTGCCGAGCAGCACGGCCTGTTCCAGGTGCGGCGCGGACGGGATGACCCGGTCGGCGGAGCTGACCAGCTCGACCGGGCCGCGCAGCAGCGGCCACGCCTCCGCGTGCAGGCGGGCCGCGACCTCGCTCCCCCACGTGCCGCCCGCGGTGCTCTCCTCGGCGACGATCACGCCGTGCGCGCCGTCGAGCAGGTCGCGCAGGCCGTCCACGTCCACCGGGTAGAGCCGCGCCGGGACCAGCACCTCGACCGGACGTCCCCGCTCGGCGGCCCGCGTGGCGGCGGCGATCGCCCGGTCGGCGACCCCGCCCGGCGCGATGACGAGCGTGGGCGCGCCGGTGGCGTCCGGGTCGTGGACGCGGGCCCAGTTGCCGTCCGCGCCGCGCAACTCGAAGGCGAGGCGGTCGTCGACGCGGCCGTCCACGTACCGCCGCCGGGTGTAGAGGATCTTGTCCTCGAACAGCATCGCCGGTTCGTCGCGGCGCAGCGCGGCGGCCAGCACGTCGGCCGCGTCGTGCAGCGGGGACAGCTCGTAGAGCGCGAGGTGCGGGATGCCGATGAAGTGCTTCTGCGGGCTCTGGCTGTGCGTCGCGCCGTAGCCCCGCCCACCGCCGACCGGGCAGCGGATCACCACCCGCATCGGGGTGCGCTCGCCGTACATGGCGACGGACTTGGTGATCAGGTTGAGGATCGGGTCGAACGCGAGACCGGCGAAGTCCCCGAACATGATCTCGACGATCACTGTGTCGCCGCACAACGCCAGGCCACCCGCGACGCCGGTGATGCCGTTCTCGCTCAGCGGCGTCGACAGCACCCGGTCCGGGTAGGCGGTGGAGAGGCCCTGGGTCACCTTGAACGCCCCGCCGTACGGGTCGGCGACGTCCTCCCCCAGCAGCCAGGCCCGCTCGTCGGCGGCGAACAGCGCGTGCAGGGCCCGGTTCAGGTTGCGGCTGACCCGTTCCGCGCGCGTCACGCCGCCGCTCCGCGCGCGAGCGGCCGGGCCAGCACCTCGGCCGAGACCTCCGCGACCCGCTGCCGGGCCCGCGCGTCGGCGGCCGCGAACCGCTCCGGGTACGCCTCGGCGTACCGCTGGAGCCAGTCGAGGCGGCGCAGCCGGTCGAGTTCGCCGGCGGACCGGGTGTCGTCGCCCTTGCTGTGCGGGCCGAGCCGGACCGTGTGCTGCACCAGCACGTGCGGCGTCCGGGTGGCGCGGACCCGCTCGACGTGCGGCACGGCGGCGGCGCGCACCTCGGTGAGGTCGAGCGAGTCGGACTCGCTGACGGTGATGCCGAACCCGGCGGCCCGGCCGGCGATGGTGCCGGCGAGTTGCGCGGTGGTCGGGGTGGACTGGGCGATCCGGTTGTGCTCGACCACGACGAGCAGCGGCACCCGCCACAGTGCGGCCATGTTCAGCGCCTCGTAGACGGCGCCCTCGCCCCACGTGCCGTCACCGATGTACGCCACCACGATCGCGTCCTGCCCGGTGCGGTTGAGGTGCAGGCCCACGCCGACCGCGGCGGGCAGGCTCTCCCCCTGCACGCCGGTGGACAGGAACCGGTCCCGGCGCAGGTGCTGGCTGCCGCCGTACCCGTGGCACACCCCGCCGTCGCGGCCGAGCAGTTCCGCCAGCAGCCCTTCCGGGTCACCGCAGTGCGCCAGGTAGTGCCCGTGGCCGCGGTGGTTGCTGAACACGAAGTCGCCGGTCAGCAGCGGGGCCAGCGCGACCGGGACGTACTCCTGGCCGAGGCAGGTGTGCGTGGTGCCGGCGAGGTGACCGTCGGCGTACAGGCGCAGCAGGTGCTCCTCGAAGCGGCGGATGAGCAGCCCGGCGCCGAGGTCGGCGTCGTCGAGCGGGGCCGGCGCGACGCTCACTCCGGGACGCCCCGCTGGGCGAGCAGCGCGCGCAGGTCGGCCACCGACCGCACGGTGCGGATCTCCCGGGGCGTCAGCGAGATCCGGTACGCGTCCTCGACGGCCGCGACGATCTGGAGGTGCCGCAGGCTCACCCACGCGGCGGTGGTCGCGGGGCCGGTCTGCGCGTCGACCTGGTCGACGGGCAGTTCCAGCACGTCGGCGACGAGCCGCACCAGCCGGCTGGACATGCTCATACCTCGATGATCGTACAGGCCCAGTGGGTGCCCCGGCCCAGCGAGATCAACGCGACCCGGTCGCCGTCGTGCAGCTCACCGGCGTCGAGCAGACGGCTCAGTCCGAACAACTGATCCGCCGCGCCGAGATGCCCGTACTCGGCCGCCAGTTCCCGGTTGGTCCGCTCCGGCGGCACCTTGTGTGCCTCGGCGAGCGACGTCATGGCGCGTTCGTTGTCGGCGACCAGGATCAGCCGCGACAGGTCGGCGACGGTGACACCGGCCCGCTCGCAGGCGCGTTCGGTGACCCGCACCATCCGCTCGTCGAGGTGGCGGGCGTACTGCGCGAACTGCTCGGGGTCGTAGTCGAAGAACTCCATCACGTGCCACACGTCGCGGGCGGTGGGCGGCTCGGCGCCGGGGGCGAACGGCGCCGCCGCGCCACCGCCGTCGAGCCGGTAGAACCCGGCGTAGCGGCCGTCCGTGGCGGCCTCGGTGACCTGCCAGCGCAGCCGAGGGTGCCCGCGCCGGGCCACTGTGGCCACCGCGCCGTCGGAGAACACCATCGGCTGGGTGTCCATCCGGTTCCAGTACGCCTCGCAGGTCCGGTTCGCGGCCACGACGAGCGCGGTGGCGTACTCCGGGTGGGTGGCGAACTTGCCGGCGACGGTGTCGAGGCTGAGCACGCCGGTGGTGCACGCCTGGGTGAGCAGCACCGCCTCGGCGCCGGCCGCGCCGAGCCGGTGAGCCAGGTCGGCGGCGGCGTCCCAGTAGAGGTGTTCGGTGAGGTCGGTGACGGCGAGCACCAGCAGGTCCACCCGCGCGGCGGGCAGCGTGGCGGCGTCCAGGGCGCGGCGGCCGGCCCGCTCGGCGAGGTCGGTCAGGCCGACGTCCGGCGCGGCGCGGTGCACCCGCCGGTAGCCGTAGCCGAGGACGCGGTTGACGTCGTCGGTGTACTGCGCCACCACGTCGGCGACGGGCGCCGGGTCGCCGAGCGCCTCACCGAAGGACACCAGCCCGAAGCTCATGCTCGACCGTCCCGCCGCAGATCCGCCGCTGCTTACCATTCCCCCATGCCCCGAGAGCATCTCACGTCCCTGCCCGGAACCCCTTGGCACGTATGGCGTTTCGCGTTGCTCCGGTCGGCCGGTTTTCCGGCCGACGGGATGAGCCGGTTCGCCGCTCCGGCGCTCGCGGAGGCGGCCGACCGGCACCTACGCGGGGACGGCGACGCCGCGGAGTTCGCTGCGGCGTTCGACGCCGCCGCTGCCGACCTCGGGCAGGCGGTCGACGACATCGCCTGCGACGACGCCTTCCGTACGGCGCTGACCTGGCAGAACCCGGCGGTCCTGCTCGCCGTCGACGCGATCCGGCGCGACGGCCCGCACGCCCGGCGCAACCTGCGCCGGCGGCACCGGGAGGAGGTCGTCGCGAAGTACTGGCAGCGGTACTGCCTGAAGAACGACACGGTGGGCTTCTTCGGCCCGATCTGCTGGACCGAGCTGGGCGGCAGCGCTCCGATCGCGACGGTGCGTCAGGGTGCGGCGTTGACGCGTACCCGGAAGGTGTTCCTGGAACGGTGGGGCCTGGACGCGCTCGCGGCGGCCTTCGCCCGCGTACCAGGCGTGCGGGACTGGCTGCCGGTGCGGCTCGCCCCGCACCTGAGCCTGCGCGACCGCGTGCTGCGGCACCCGCACCATCCACCGCAGACGCTCCCGGCGGCGACCGCCGCGCTGCTCACGCTGGCGCGACGCGGACCGCGCGTGGCCGACCTGGTCGCCGCGCTGCTCGCGGACCCGGCGAGCGGCTTCCGCCGGGCCGCTGACGTGCACGCGCAGCTCGACGACCTGGCCGGGCGCGGCGTGCTCCGGATCGGCTTCGACCTGCCGGTCGACCTCACGGCCGAGGACGCGTTGCGCGAGCAGCTCGCCGCGATCGGCGACGACCCGGTCCGCGAGCGGGTGCTCGGCGACCTCGCGACGGTGAGCGACCTGCGCGACGCGGTGGCCGCCGCCGACGGCCCGGACGCGCTGGCCGCCGCGATGTCCGCGCTGGACCGGCGGTTCGTGGAACTGACCGGACGGGACGCGCGGCAGCAGCCCGGCGAGGTGTACGCCGGGCGCACGCTGTGCCACCTGGAGACGGTCCGTGACCTGGACGTCCGCTTCGGTGAGGCGCTGCTGGCACGACTCGCGCCGCTGGAACCGCTGCTGCTGTCGGCGCGGTGGCTGACCGCGGCGATCGGGCAGGCGTACGCCGACGCGCTGGCCGCCCTGTACCGCGACCTGGCGGCGGAGTCGGCCACCGACGACGTGCCCGTGGCCGACCTGTGGTTCCTGGCGCAGGCGGTGGTGTTCGGGACGGACCCGCCCGCCGCCGCCGTCACCGCCGAGTTCCTGGACCGGTGGGCAGAGGTGCTGGGCCTGGCCGACGCCGACTCCGACGCCCGGGAGCTGCGGTTCGACGCCGCCGAGCTGACCGAGCGGGTCGCCGCCGCGTTCCCCGCCGACGCGCCCGGCTGGGCCGCCGCCCGCATCCACAGCCCGGACGTGCACGTGTGCGCCCCGAACGAGGCGGCGCTGCTGCGCGGCGACTTCACCGTCGTGCTCGGCGAGTTGCACGTGGCCCTGGCCGCGTTCGACACGCACTTCTTCGCGTACGGGCACCCGGACCCGCAGCGGCTGCGCGACGGGATGCACGCCGACCTGCCCGGCGGCCGGGTCCGGCTGCTGCCGCCGGTGGACTGGCCCCGGCACACCGCCCGGATCGCGGAGTGGCTGCACGGGCCCGCCGACGCCCAGCTCGGGTTCGTCGACGCGCCCGGCGCCGACCCGGACCGCCTCGTGCCGATCACCGCCCTGACCGTGCGGCCGGGCGACGACGGCACGCTGACCGCGCACGCCGACGACGGGCGCCGGTGGCCGCTGCTGGAGGTGTTCGCGCCGCTGTTCGACCACCAGGTGTTCGACACGTGGAAGCTGGCCGGCAACGCCGGGCGCACGCCGCGCATCACGGTCGACGGCCTGGTGCTGGTCCGCGAGACGTGGCGCACCACTGTGGGCGAGACCGGCCTGCACACGGTCAAGGGCGAGCGGGAACGCTACCTCGCGGTACGGCGCTGGCGGCTCGCGCTCGGCCTGCCCGAGCGGATCTTCGTGCGGGTCGACACCGAACTCAAACCCAGCTACGTGGACCTGACCAGCGGCGTCTACACCCGGCTGCTGTGCACGCTGCTGCGCGGCGCGCACGCCAAGGGCGGCGACGAGGTCGGGCTCACCGTCACCGAGCTGCTGCCCGGTCCGGACGACGCCTGGCTGACCGACGGGACCGGCCGGGCGTACGCCTCGGAGCTGCGGCTACAGATCGTCGACCCGGCGCAGGTGCGGTAGCCACTCGGTGGCGTCCGCCGGCGCGTCGGGGGTCTCGGTGTCGAACCGGCGCAGCCGGCGGACACCGTAGGCGCCGAGCGCCACCACGGCCAGGGCCAGCCCGGACACCACGAACGCGAACCCGAGTCCCCGGCCGGGGCCGGTGCCGATCAGCGCGCCGACACTGCCGGCCAGCGCCCCGCCGGGGGCGAACATCGGTTCCAGCAGCGACCCGCTCAGCGGCACCAGCACGGCGAAGCCCAGCGGCAGCGTCGCCCAGGTCAGCGTCTGGATGATCGCCAGCACCCGGCCGTGGAACCGCTGCGGCACCTTCACCTGGATGATCGACAGGTAGATGCCGTTGTGCAGGCCCAGGCCCAGCCCCACGCCGAAGCTGCCGAGCGCCACCAGCAGCAGGCTCGGGCGGACGCCGCTGAGCACCAGGCTGACCGCCACGCCGAACGCGATGGCGATCAGCGCGGGCATCCGGCGCCGGGTCGGGCCGCCCCACACGGCGATGGCGAGCCCGCCGAGGACGGCGCCGAGCGCCTCGGCGAACGCCACCGTGCCGACCTGACCCATCGTGCCGAACGCGAGCACCATCGGCGGCACCAGCAGCAGGCTCGCCAGGCACAGGTTGTAGAGCGAGAAGAAGCCCAGCATGGCCCGGAAGCCCGGCTCCGCCCACGCCATCCGCGCACCGCCGATCAGCTCGGCCAGGAACGGCTCCTTGCGGCGCCGGCCGAGCAGGTCGGGGAACCGCACCGCGGCCAGCACACCGATCGCCACCACGTAGCTGACGATGTCGATCACCAGGACGCCGGCCAGGCCGATCGCGGCGAGCAGTCCCGCAGCCAGCAGCGGCACCGCGAGCGAGCTGAGCCCGACCGCGAGTTGCGCGATGCCGTTGGCGTGCCCCAGGTAGCGCTTCGGCACCACCTGCGGGATCGCGGCCAGGTAGGTGATGCGTTGGAACACCGACGCCGCGCCGAGCACGCACACGAGCGTGTAGACGGCCGCCAGCCCGAGCCGGTCGGTCCAGAGCAGCAGCGCCAGCAGCGCCTCCGCGGTCACCGCCGTCGCGCACGCCGCCAGCAGCACCCGGCGCCTGTCGAACCGGTCCGCGACCGCGCCGGCGACCGGCAGCGTCAGCAGCGCCGGCAGGTACGCGATCACCCCGGACAGGCCGAACCACAGCATCGAGCCGGTCTCCAGGTAGACCCAGACCGGCACCGCCCACTGGGTCAGCGCCGAGCCGGTCGACGAGATGAGCTGGCTGGCGGTGATCGCCAGGAACCGGCGTACGCCCGGTTGCACGCCGGTCTCGGCGGTGACCGGATCGGTGCTGGTGGCCGCCAGTGCCCAGCCGTCACCGGCGAGGCGGCGCGGCGCGGCGGCCGGCGCGGCGAGCCGGGGATGGGTGCGGGTGAGCACCTCGGCGAGCGCCTCGGCCCGCTGCTTGACGAAGTAGTGCCCGGCCTCGTCGAGCACCACGAGCGCGGTGGACTCGCCGAGGAAGCTCCACTCGCGGTACCGCTCCTCGTAGTACTCGGTGAGCACGTCGTGGGTTCCGACGACGGAGATCACCGGTGCGGGCACCCGGACCGGTTCGCCGTCCAGCCACCCGGTGAACCGCTCCTGCGCCTCGGCGGCCTCCCGGCGTACGTGGTGCACGAACCGGTCGACCTGCGCCTGGTCCAGGTCGGCCAGTTCCGCGCCGATCGAGCGCAGGAACGTCTCGTACCGCCGGTCGGCGCCCCGGGAGTCGGCCCAGTCGACGAGCCGGCCGAGCATGTTGTCCGGCCGGGCGGTCGGGAACACGCCACCGGCGTAGATCGCCTCGATCGGGCGTCCCCGCTCGTGCAGCCGCCGGGCGATACCGGTCAGCAGCGCGCCGCCGACGCAGTGGCCGTACAGGACCAGCGGGCCGTCCACCCGCTCCTCGATCTCGGCCACGCACCGCTCGACCAGCTCGTCGAAGGGCAGCTCGGCGTCGCGGACGCCGACGTCGTGGCCGGGGATCGCCACGGAGAACAAGGTGTGCCCGGCCGGTAGCGCGTCCGCGAGCGGCTGGTAGATGCTGGCGAGCCCGCCGCCGTACGGCACGCACACGTACGAGCGCACCCGCTGGTCCGCCGGGACCGGCCGGGTCAGCTCGTACAGCAGCGGGCGCTGCCGGTCCCCGTCCGCCGGGGCGTCGATCAGCGCGGCCAGCCCCTGCACCGTCGGGTGCGCGAACACGTCCATCACGCCGACGTCGACCTGCCCGTACGCCTCGCGCAGCAGCGCCAGCATCCGGATCGCCAGCAGCGAGTGCCCGCCCAGCTCGAAGAAGTCGTCGTCCAGGCCCACCTCGGGTACGCCGAGCACGTCGCGCCAGGTGGCGGCCACCGTCTGCTCGACCGGGGTCACCGGGGGACGGCGCTGCGCGGGGGCGACACCGGACGAGGGCGCGGGCAGCGCGGCGGTGTCGAGTTTGCCGTTTGCGGACAGCGGCAGCGCGTCGAGCGTCACGAACGCCGACGGCACCATGTACTCCGGCAGCCGCCGTTTCAGCGCCGCCCGCAGTTCCGCCGGCTCCGGGGCCTCGCCCGTCAGGTACGCCACGAGGCGCTGCTCGGCGGGCGTGGCGCCGCGCACGACGACGGCGGCGGAACCGACGCCCGGCTGTTCGCGCAGCACTGCGGCGATCTCCCCCAGCTCGATCCGCAGGCCCCGCAGTTTCACCTGGTCGTCGATGCGGCCGAGGAACTCCAGCGTCCCGTCGGCACGCCAGCGGGCCAGGTCGCCGGTGGCGTACAGCCGGCCGCCGGGTTCGCCGAACGGGTCGGGGACGAACGAGGCGGCGGTGAGTGCGGGACGGTTCAGGTAGCCGCGGGCCACCTGCACGCCGCCGAGGTGCAGCTGCCCGGCCACGCCGGCCGGGACCGGGCGCATCGCCTCGTCGAGCACGTACGTGCGGACGTTGCGGATCGGCGCGCCGATCGGCACCCGGGTCACGCCGGCCAGTGCGTCGGGCGTGGCCGCCCAGGCGGTGACGTCGATCGCCGCTTCGGTGGGTCCGTACAGGTTGTGCAGCGCCGCCGACGGGATCGCGGCCACGGCGCGGCGGGCCAGGTCCGCGGGCAGTTCCTCGCCGCTGCACACGATCCGCCGTAGCGACCCGCAGCGGGCCGGGTCGGCCGGGCCGGCGGTGGACAGGAACGCGTCGAGCATCGACGGGACGAAGTGGACAGTGGTGATCCGCTCCCGTTCGATCAGCTCCCGCAGGTACGCCGGGTCGCGGTGCCCGCCCTGCGCGGCGAGCACCAGCCGCGCGCCCACGAGCAGCGGCCAGAACACCTCCCACACCGACACGTCGAATCCGATCGGTGTCTTGTGCAGCACCACGTCGTCCGGGCCGAGCGCGAAGGCGTCCTGCATCCAGTCGAGCCGGTTGACGATCGCGGCGTGCTCGTTGACCACGCCCTTCGGCCGCCCGGTGGAGCCCGACGTGTAGATCACGTACGCCGCGTTCCCCGGTCCGGCGGCAGTGCCGGCGGCGGTGCCGGCGGCACTGCCGGCGGCGGTGCCGGCGGCGGTGCCGGCGGCGGTGCGCGGCCGGTCCGGCGCGGTCAGCGGCAGCACGGTACCCGGGACGGTCAGCCCGTCGGGCAGCTCGTCGGCCAGCAGCACCCCGGCGCCGGCGTCGGCGAGCATGAAGGCCAGCCGCTGCGGCGGGTGGTCCGGGTCCAGCGGCAGGTACGCCGCGCCGGCCCGGTGGATGCCGAGCAGCCCGGCGATCAGGCGGCGGGAGCGGGGCTCGTGGATCGCGACCACCGACTCCGGTCCCACGCCGTGCGCGACCAGGCGCGACGCCACCTGCTCGGCGGCGTCGGACAGCTCGGCGTACGTCATCCGGGTGTCGCCGTCGACCAGCGCGACAGCGTCGGGCGTACGACGGGCCTGGACGTCGAACAGCTCCGCCAGCGTGGTCCGGCGAACCGGCGCGGCGGTGGCGTTCCAGCCGGTCACGACCGCCGCGTGCTCGGCGTCCGGCATGACCGGCAGCGCGCTCACCCGGGTCCGGGGCGCCGTCACCGCGGCGGCGAACAGCAGCAGGTAGCGGTCCGCGAACGCCTCCATCGCGGCGCGCTCGAACAGCGCGGTGCGGTACTCCAGCCGCAGTTCGTTCCCGGCGATCTCCAGCGAGAGGTCGTCCATTGCGCCGCCGAACGCCTCGCCCCGGCCGGTGGGCAGGTGGTGGAACGTGAGCTGGTACAGCGGCGGCACGCCCGGGTCGCGTCGTACCGCCAGCTCCTCGACGAGCTTCTGGAACGGCATGTCCTGGTGGTCCCAGGCGTCGAGCACGACCCGGCGGACCCGGCGGACCAGCGTCAGGAACGGCGGGTCACCCGACACGTCGAAGCACAGCACCAGCATGTTCATGAACATGCCGAGCAGCGGTTCCAGCTCGGCCCGGTCCCGGCCGGCCACCGGCATGCCGACCACCACGTCGTCGCTCCCGGACAGCCGGTGCAGCAGCGCCACGTAGGCGGCGAGCTGCACCATGAACGGGGTCGCGGCGGCCTGCTGGGACAGCTCGGGCAGCGCCGCCGTCACGTCGCCGGGCAGCGTGCGGCGGACGTCGGCGCCGTCGAACGTGAGCGTCGCCGGGCGCGGCCGGTCGGTGGTCAGCGCGTGCACTGCCGGCAGGCCGGTCAGCGCCTCCCGCCAGTACTCGCGCAGCTCGTCCCACCGGGGGCCGTCGAGGCGGTCGCGTTCCCAGGCCGCGTAGTCGGCGTACTGGATCGGCAGCTCGGGCAGGTCCGGCGCGCGGCCCGCGACGGCGGCGGCGCACAGCTCGGTCAGCTCGGCGCGCAGGTGGAGCAGGGAGGTGCCGTCGAGGACGACGTGGTGCCCGGCGAACAGCAGCCACCAGGTGTCCTGGTCGAGCCGCAGCAGCCGGGCCCGCCACAGCGGGGCCGCGTCCATCGGCAGGTCGAGCCGGGCGTGCTCGGCGACGATCCGGGCGCGGGCGGCGTCCCGCTCCGGCCCGGGCAGCGCGGACAGGTCGGTGACCGGCAGCTCCACCGGGACCGCTTGGTGGATGTCCTGGTAGAGCCGTCCGTCGTGCAGGCGCAGCGTGGTACGCAGGGCCTCGTGCCGGTCGGTGACCGCCCGCAGCGCGGCGAGCGCCTGCTCCGGCCCGGCGCCCGCCGGCAGGGTGACCGCGTCGGTCATGGTGAACAGCGGCTGCCCGGGGCTGAGCTGGGCGGTGAACCAGACCCGCTCCTGGGCGTACGACGCGGGAACGGTGTAGACGTCGTCCACCGGCGTGACGTCGTGGCGTGACTCGGTCATCCCGGCCGTCCCGGTCGGCGCAGGCGCGGGATGGGCGCCTCGGCCGGTGCGGAGGCGGACGGGGCGGCGCGCAGCGACTCGATCCGGGCGGCCATCGCCGCGACGGTGGGCGCGTCGAACAGCACCCGCATGGACAGCCGGGCGCCCACCGCCTGCCGGATCCGCAGCACCAGTTGCGCGGCCACGAGCGAGGTGCCGCCGAGCCGGAAGAAGTCGTCGTGCGGGCCGACCTCGGCCACGCCCAGCACGTCGCGCCAGATCCGGGCGACGGTGGCGGTGAGGTCGCCGTCGGTGGCGGTCACCGTCGAGGCGGTGGCCGCCGTGGTCGCGGCGAGCCGCCGCTCGTGCCCGGCGACCGCCTCCACCGTGTAGGCGCCGACCGCCACCGAGCCGGTCCGCCCCTCGGCGAGGGCCCGGCACGCCGCGCGTACCGCCGCGTCCGGGGCCAGCCCGTCGTGGTCGGGTACGCCCTCCTCCCGCCACGCGCCCCAGGCCACCGACAGCACCGGCGCCCGCCAGCCGTGCGGGTTGCGCGCGTACGCGTCGAGGAACGCGTTGGCGGCCGTGTCGTCGGCGCGGCCCAGGCCACCGGCGAGCGCTGTGACCGAGGAGCTGAGCAGCACGAAGTCGAGCGGCAGATCGCCGAAGACCGCGCGCAGCGCCAGCGTGCCGGTGACCTTCGGCAGCAGTTCGGCGGTCGCCTCGGCAAGCCGCGACCCGGCGGACAGCCCGGTGTCGGGCAGCCGCGCGGCGTGCACGATGCCGTCGAGTCCGCCGAGGTCGTCCTCGATGTCGGCGCGTACCGCCTGCAGCGCGTCCACGTCCGTCACGTCGGCGCGCACGTGGCGGACCTGCGCCCCGGCCCGTTCCAGCGCCTCGACCAGGTCCGGCCGGGCGGTCCGGCCGACCAGCACCAGCCGGGCGCCCCGGCGGGCCAGTTCGGCGGCGAACGCCCCGCCGATCCGGCCCAGTCCGCCGGTGATCAGGTAGCGCCCGCCGTCGCGCAGTGCCGGCCCGGCACGCCGGCGAGCCGGCGCCGCCGAGAACCCGCGCGTCCAGCGGCGCCCGCCCAGCCGCAGTGCGACCGCCTCGGCCCGCTCGGCGCCGAGCAGTTCGTCCGCCAGCGCGTCCGCACCCGGCTCGGCCGGGTCGGCGTCGACCCAGTGGCAGCGCAGGCCCGGACGCTCGAGCGGCACCGAACGCACCACCCCGGCGACTGTGGCGTGTTCCGGGCGCAGCAGGTCGGCGCCGGTCACGTCGGCCGTCCCGGCGGTCACCACGTCCAGCGTCACGTCGGCGGCCGGCAACGCCTCCAGCAGCGTCAGCAGCGCGAGGTACCCGTGTTCCTGGGCCGCCGCCACGGCGTCGGCGTCCGGGCCGGCCGGGTCGCCGTCGAGCGCCCACGCGTGCACGATCCGGGCGGCCCGGCCGTCGTCGGCGCACTCGTCGAGCAGGCGCTGGTGGTCGGCGACGCCGGCCGGGCGCAGCCGGTAGCCGTCCGGGCGGACCGCGAAGGCCGTTCCGGGGCGGACCACAGTGACGTCCGCGCCGCGCTCGCGCAGCCGGTCCGCGAGCGCTGTGCCGCGCTCCCCGGCGGCGAACAGCAGCAGCGGGCCGGGCGCCTCGACGGGTGTCGTGTCGGGCAGTTGGTGCCAGACCGGCACCTCGACCACGCCGTCGTCGTACCGCTCGCCGGTGGCCGGTTCGGCGGGTGCGGCCACCGGTTCCGGGTCGATCCAGTACCGGGCGCGCTGGTACGGGTAGCCGGGCAGCGGCACCCGGCGCGGCGTGCCGGAGGCGGGCAGCCGCACCGGCACCCCGGCCGCCCACAGCCGGCCCGCCGCCTCGTACGCGGTCTGCCTGTCGGTCAGCCGCTCCCCCGGCGCGGGCAGCGTGCGCAGCGGCGCCCGGGCCCCCGCCGGCAGGCTGAGCCGGGCCAGACCGGCGAGCTGCCGGCCGGGGCCGCACTCCAGCAGCAGCCAGTCGTCGGCGGCGCCGGTCGCGGCGAGCGCGGACACCGTGGCGCCGAACCGCACCGGCCGGCAGAGCTGGTCGGCCCAGTAGGCCGGGTCGGTGATCTGCTCGTCGGTGAACGGCGCGGCGGTCGCGGCCGAGAACACCGGCAGGTCCGGCGCCCGGCGCGGCACCGCCGCCACGAGCGCCGCGAACTCGTCGCGCACCGCCGCCAGCAGCGGCACGTGCATCGCGTACGGCGACCGCAGCGGCGTGCAGCCGATGCCGCGTTCGCGCAGAAGGTCCTCGGCGGCGGCTACCGGTGCCGGGGCACCGCCCAGCACGCAGGTGTGCGGGCCGTTGCTGATCGCCACCGCCACGCCGCCGGGCAACAGCGGCGCGATCTCGTCGGCGCCGCGCTGCACGGCGAGCATCCGGCCCTCCGGCGCGGCCTGCACGAGGCGGCCCCGGGCGGCGGCGAGCCGCAGCGCGTCCGGCAGGTCGAACACCCCGGCCACAGTGGCGGCGACCAGTTCGCCCACGGAGTGGCCGATCATCGCGGCGGGCGTGACGCCCCAGTGCCGCCACAGCACCGCCAGCGCGTACTCGACGGCGAACAGCGCGGGTTGCGCCACCGACGGCTCGGCCAGCCGCTCGTCCGCGCCGGGTCCGGCGTCGAAGATCATCTCACCCGCGTCCCAGCCGAGGATCGCGGCGCACTCGTCCACGGCGGCGGCGAACACCGGCTCGGTAGCGGCCAGGTGCGCGCCCATGCCGGAGTGCTGCGCGCCTTGGCCGGGCAGGAGCAGGCCCACCCGGGGCGGCGTCGCGGCGTCCCCGGCGGCCCGGCGCTTCGGGTCGGTGAGCGCCGCCGCGGCCCGGGCCCGGTCGACGGCGACGACGGCGGCCCGGTGCCGGTACGCCGGCCGGCCCTCCCGCAACGTGTACGCCACGTCGCGCAGCTCCAACTCCGGCGCGCCGGTGAGCCGCTCGGCCAGCCGGGCACAGGCGGCAGCCAGCGCGTCGGGGGTCGCGGCGGACACCTGGAGCAGCTCGCCGCCGCCGTGATCCGGCTCCGGGGGTACGCGCGGCGGTGCCTCCTGGAGCACCAGGTGCGCGTTGGTGCCGCCGAGGCCGAGCGAGCTGACACCGGCCCGCAGCGGTCGCTGGTCCTCCGGCTCCCACTTGGTCAGCGTGGACACCACGTAGAACGGGCTCGCCTCGATGTCGATGTCCGGGTGCGGCCGGTCGTGGTTGACTGTGGGCGGGATGAGCCGGTGCCGCATCGACAGAACGGTCTTGATCAGGCCGATCACGCCGCCGGCCGCGCTGAGGTGACCGATGTTGGCCTTCGTGGAGCCGACGCCGCACCAGCCCCGCTCGGCGGTGCGCCGCCCGTACGCCGTGCTCAGCGCCGCCAGCTCGATCGAGTCGCCGAGGACGGTCCCGGTGCCGTGCGCCTCGACGTACCCGACCGAGCGCGGGGCGACGCCGGCCACCGCGAGCGCCTGCGTGACCACCTCCACCTGACCGGTGACGCTCGGCGCGGTGAAGCTCGCCTTGGCCGAGCCGTCGTTGTTCACCGCGTTGCCGATGACCAGCGCCCGGATGTCGTCGCCGTCGGCGAGCGCGTCGGAGAGCCGCTTGAGCACCACCACGCCGACGCCGCTGCCGTAGACGGTGCCGTCGGCGTCCGCGTCGAACGGGCGGCAGTGCCCGTCGGCGGAGGTGTAGCCCTCGTCGGCGACGTACCCGACGCCGTGCGGCAGTTCCACGCACACGCCGCCGGCGAGCGCCGTGTCGCACTCGCCGCTGCGCAGCGCCTCTGCGGCCAGGTGCACCGCGACGAGCGACGACGAGCAGGCGGTCTGCACCGTCATCGCCGGGCCGCGCAGGCCGAGCCGGAACGCGACGGTGCTGGCCAGGTAGTCCGGCTTGTTGCCGAGCGACACGCGCAGCTCACCGGCGTCCGCGAGCGCCCGCGGGTTCCGCCGGACGTTGAGCCACTGGTACAGGTCGGCGTTGCCGCCCGCGTACACGCCGATCTCGCCGTCGTAGCGGGCCGGGTCGCAGCCCGCGTCGGTGAGCGCGGCGTGCGCGTGTTCCAGGAACAGCCGCTGCTGCGGGTCGGTCAGCTCCGCGTCGCGGGGGCTCAGCCCGAACAGCTCCGCGTCGAACCGGTCCACGCCGTCGAGCACCGCGGCCACCGGCACGTACGCCGGGTCGTCGAGCTGCTCCGCGGGAACGCCCCGGGCCAGCAGCTCCGCGCGGGTGAACCGGGTGAGCGACTCGGCGCCGACGACCAGGTTGCGCCAGAACTCGTCCGCCGACGCCGCCCCCGGTACGCGCAGGCTGAGCCCGACGATCGCGATCGGCTCCACTGTCTCGTTCACGCCATGACCTCCGGCTCGGCCGAATCGCTGATGTGCAGGCGCAGTTCGCTGACGTAGCGGCGGCCCGCGCGGTCGGGCAGCCACGCCTGCCCGAGCGCGGGCAGCAGCTCCGACACGGTCACCGCCACGTCGTCGCCGCCGGCCCGCCGGGCGGCGCGCAGCAGCAGGCAGAGCCGGTTGGCGTAGAGCGGGCTGGTCAGGTCCACGTAGGTGGGCTTCAGTTCGGTGGCCACCCGGACGAAGACCCGCTCCGGCAGGCCCAGCGCGGCCCGCCAGCGGCGTACCGCGAGGTAGCGCCGCGCCTGGTCGACCACGTCGGCCAGGCCGGTGGCCCCGACGGTGGTGCGCCACGTCTCCCGCGCCAGCACCAGCCGGTCCACTGTCACCCGGGGGCTGTGCGGGCGGTCGGTCATCAGCTTGAACGCGTCACCAGCGTGCACCGCGATCAGGTCGGAGAACACCTCGACCAACGGCCAGCGCGAGCCGTCCGGGCCGGTCGCCACCAGCATGCCGTCCACCTCGGACACGATCGCCGCGTTCGCCGGGACGAGCCGGTCGTGCGGCGCGCCGGGCGCGTCGGCGAACGCGAGCCGGTAATCGTCCGGCCCGGGCAGGGACGCGGACAGCCGCCCGCCGACGCGGGGGAAGTCCACCGGGTAGAGCGGGCGCAGCCGTCGCGGGCCCAGGTCGGCGGCGTACGCGCGCCGCAGCCGGTCCACGTCGGGGTGGCAGTGCGTGAACAGCTCGGCGTTGAACGTGGCGTACGCGGCGTGCAGCTCGCCGAGCACCGCCCCGAACTCGCCGGCGGCCAGCGCCTCGGGTGACTCGGCGAACAGTTGCAGGTCGGGGCTGTGCACCCGGCCCGCGCTCCAGCCGGGACGGGCCGCCGGGAACCGGTCGGCCACGCGGTGCGCCAGCTCGGCCGCGCCGAACTCCACCCGGGCCGTTCCCTCGGGCAGTCCGGCCAGCCCGAGCACCCGTTCCCAGCGGGCGGCGAACTCGGCCGCGACCCGGTCCACCGGCCGGTCACCGGGCCCGAACAGCGGCCCCTGCGCGACGAACCACAGGTCACCGAGCCGGACCGGGCCGTCGCCGCTCAAGTCGTCGTACAGGTCGCGCAGCGCGTCGCCGTACGCCGTGGCCAGTTCGGCGGTGAGCCAGCGTGCCGCCCGCAGCGGCAGGTCCAGCGCCGGGGCGAGGGAGTCGAGCAGGCCGCCGCCGACGGTGAGGTCCACGTCGCGTGCGGTCTCCTCGTGGCACAGCGCCCGCCCGGCGTAGTTCTGCCCGGCCCGGCGGCGCGGCGGCAGCCCGGTGAGCGCGGTGAACTCGGCGTCCAGCGCGGCCAGCGCGGCGGTGAGGGCGGCCGGGTCACCGGCGGCGTCGGCGACCCGGGTGCGGGCGGCGGCCAGCCGGTCCAGCCCGGCCAGCGCCCGCGCGCGGCAGTCCCGGTCACCGATCGCGGCGATCCGCTCCCGCAGGTGCTCCTGCGCGGCGAAGCCCTGCGGCAGGTCGAAGTCCCAGCGCAGCAGCCCTCGCTCGACGAGCTGGGTCAGCAGCAGGAACCCCTCCTCGGCGCGGCGTACGCCGGTCTGCCCGTCGCGTACCAGGTCGTCGACGACGTCCCGGGCCGGGCGGGTGCCGTCGCACCGGCACAGCGCGATCGACTCGCTCAGCGACACCGGTTCCGGGCGCTGGGCCGGCCGGTGCACGACCCGGTCCGCCAGGTGGACGTGCGGCGCCCGGACCGGGGCGAGCCACTGCCGGACCTGCGGGTCGGCGGCCAGCCGGTCCGCGTACGCGGCGAGCGCCCAGTGTTCGAGGTGGACGGCGCGGCGGCGGAGCAGCCCGGGGCCGGGCACGGCGGTGACGCCGGGCGCGCCCGGTGCCACGGTGCCCCAGCACACCGGCCCGAAGAAGCCGATGGTCTCGCACTTGGCGACGTAGCGCTGCCAGTACCCGGCGACGACGTTCTCCCGGCCCCGGCGGCGCACGTTGCGGGGTGCGTCCGGGCCGTCGCGGAGCAGCCCGTCCAGCGCCACCATCGCCTCCGGGTTCTGCCAGGCCACGGCCTCGCGGAACAGCGGGTCGGCGGCGATCCCGCACAGCGCCGCCGACGACGCCCGGACGGCGGTGGCGTACGCGGCGCTGAACGACGCCTCGTCCAGCTCACCGGACAGGTGCCGGTCGGCGGCGTCGGCGCAGTCCGGCGCGGCGAGGCGGTCCAGTCCGTCGGCGGGGAACCCGGCGCTGCGCAGCAGCACGTCCCGCCACACCGACCAGCCGGTGTCGCCGAGGGGGACCAGGTACGTCACCGCGGCTCCTCCTCCACCACCGGGCGGCGCTGGACCCGCTGGCGGCGCAGCGCGCCCCGGCGCGCGGCCCGTGCCACCGCCTCGTCCTCGGCGTCCTCGCCGGACGACGGGGCACCGAGGCTGTCCAGGTGCGCGGCGAGCGCGCGGACGGTCGGGTGGTGGAACAGGTCCACGACCCGCAGGTTCGTGCCGAGCAGCCGGTTGAGCTGCCGTTGTACGACGGCGACCGCGAGCGAGCCGCCGCCGACGTCGAAGAAGCTGTCCGTGGCGGCCACCTCCGGTACGCCGAGCACGTCGCACCAGACCGAGGCGATCCGCCGCTCGGTGGCGGTTGCCGGGCGGGCGGCGGGCACCCCGGCGCGACCCGCGGCCCGGGTGACGCGGGCGGCCCGGGGCACGTCGCCGGCCGTCCCGGCCGGGACGGCGGTCCAGGCGGGCAGCTCGGCCACCGGCCGCTCCGGGTCGGCGGCGCCGGCCCGCAGCAACCGCTCGACGTCGGCGAGCACGTCGCTGATCAGGGCCTCACCGTAGACGTCCGGGTTGAAGACGATCTCCACGCGCAGCCGCCCGTCCCGGGTGATGCCGTAGAGCGTGAGGTCGAACGGTGAGCCGGGCGCGGGCACCGGCACCGGCTCGGCGGACAGTCCGGCCAGGTCCAGCCGGGGCTCGTCGAACGTGTACATGTTGAACAGCACCTGCACCAGCGGGCTGCGGTCGAGCAGGCCGCCCAGTCCGAGACCGCCGACGATGCGCTCGACAGGTGCCTCCGGGTGGGCGAGCGCGGCGAGCAGTTCCTCCCAGGCGGCGCGGACGTGCGCGGCGAAGCCGGCCCCGGGCGTCCGGCGCAGCCGCAGCGGCGCGATCTCGATGAAGAAGCCGACCATCGGTTCGAAGTCGGCGGCCCGCCGGTCCACAGTGGGGGTGCCGACCACCAGGTCGGGCAGGCCGGTACGCCGGCCCAGCACCAGCGTGAACGCGGCGAGTACGGCGGCGGCGGGGGTCGCGCCGAGCCCGGCGGCGAGGTCGGTGAGCGCGGCAGTGGCGGCCCGGTCCAGCCGGGTACGCACCGTCGCGCTGGTGTACGTCTGTTCGGCCGGCCGGTCCCGTCCCCCGGGGAGTCGCAGCACCACAGGCGCCCCGGTCAGGTGCTCCAGCCACCAGTCGAGGTCGGCGGCGGCGCGGCGCCGGGCACGGTCGGCGCGCCAGGCCACGTAGTCGCCGTAGGTGGCGGGCAGCGGCGGCAGTGGCGGCCCGTCCCCGAGCGCGGCCCGGTACGCGGCGGCGAGGTCGGCGTAGAACAGCGACTGCGACCAGCCGTCGAACACGGCGTGGTGGGCGTACACGGCCAGCACGTGCTCGTCGGCGCCGGCGCGGATCAGTTCGGCCCGCCACAGCGTGTCGGTGGCCAGCGCGAACGGTGTGGCGGCGCTCGCCGCGAGATGGCCGGCGAGATCGGTGCCCGGGGCGAGGTCGCGTACCGGCAGCGGCACCGGTGTGGACGGGTCGGCGACCGCGTACGGCACGCCGTCGCGCTCCGGGATGCGCCAGCGCAGGATCTGCTGGCGGTCCGCGACCGCGGTGAGCGCCGTGGCGAGCGCCGCCACGTCGAGCGGGCCGGTGATCCGTTCGGCGAACGCGACGTTGTACGCGGACGCGGCGGCCGGGAAGTAGCGGTCGAGGAACCACAGCCGCTGCTGCGCCGGGGACAGCGCCGGTGGCCGTCCCCGGACGGCGGCGTCGGCCGGGCCGGTTCCGGCGGCGGCGACGGCGCGGGCGGCGATGCCGCGTGGCGTCCGCCCCACCAGCACGTCCTCGATGGCGAGGTCGCGGCCCAGCCGCTCGCGCAGGTCGGCGACCAGCCGCATGGCGGTGATGGAGTGCCCGCCCTGGTGGAAGAAGTCGTCGTCGCGGCCGACCGCCGGGACGTCCAGCAGCGCCGCCCACGCCTGCGCGACGAGGCGTTCGGTGTCGGTGGCGGGCGGCTCGCCGGACGGCACGTGAGCCGGTCCGGCCAGGTCGAGCGCGGCCAGCCGCTCGGTGTCGATCTTGCCGTTGATGGTGATCGGCAACGCGGGCATGGTGAGCATCCGGGCCGGTACGGCGGCGGGCGGCAGCAGCCGGGCGCAGTAGTCGCGCAGCTCGGCGGGGGCCAGGCCGGTCGCCACGTACGCGACGAGTTCCTGACCGCCGGCGCCGGCGCGGACCTGGACGCTGGCCAGGTCGACGTCCGGGTGGCGGCGCAGCACCGCCTCGACCTCGCCCAGCTCGATCCGCTGCCCGCGGATCTTGACCTGCCGGTCGGCCCGGCCGAGGAACTCCAGGCTCCCGTCCGGCAGCCACCGGGCCAGGTCACCGGTGCGGTAGAGGCGCTCCCCCGGCTTGCCGGAGAACGGGTCCGGGAGGAACCGTTCCGCCGTGCGGGCGGCGTCGAACAGGTATCCGCGGCCGAGCCCGGGACCACCGGCGAGCACCTCGCCGATCTCCCCCGGGCCGACCTCGCGCAGCTCGTCGTCGACCAGGTGGATGCGGTGGTTGGCGGCGGGCCGGCCGATCGGGATGGGCCGGGTCCAGTCGCCGCTGCCCTCGAACCAGGTCACCAGCACCGTCGCCTCGGTCGGGCCGTACACGCTGATGAAGCGGCGCCCGCCGGCGGTCCAGCGGCCGACCTGTTCCGGGCCGGTGGCCTCGCCGCCGGTGACGACCAGCCGCACGCCGGAGAGCCGGTCCGGGTCCAGCAGCGGCAGGATCGGCGGCGGCAGCACCACCACGTCGACTGCCTGCTCGGCGCAGATCCGGTAGAGCCGGGTCGGGTCGGCCCGCTCGGCGTCACCGGCGAGCACGACTGTGCCCCCGGCGGCGAGCGGGGCGAGCATGTCGGCCACCGACGCGTCGAACCCGATCGAGGCGAACGCCAGGCACCGGGTCGCCGTGTCGAACCCGGAGAACTCCGCGATCGAGGTGATCTTCTCGGTCAGCGCCCGGTGTTCGATCACCGCGCCCTTGGGCTGCCCGGTCGACCCGGAGGTGAACATCGCGTACGCGGTGGTGCCGAGCGTCGCCGGGGTCGGCTGCCAGGGCGCGGTGCCGGTGGGGACGTCCAGCACGGTGCGTCCGGTGAACGCCTCGGCGGCGGGCGTACCCACGACGACACGCAGGCGGGCCTCGGCGGCCAGTTCCCGCAGCCGTCCGGCCGGCAGCGCCGGGTCGAGCGGGACGTACCCGGCGCCGGCCGTCTGCACGCCGAGCAGCGCGACCACCAGGTCCGGGCGGCGGTCCACGCAGACGCCGACGAGGTCGTCCGCGCCGATGCCGTGGGCACGCAGCGACGCGGCGAGCGCGGCGGCCCGGCCGACCAGGACGGAGTAGCTGAGTGTCAGGTCGCCCTGCACCACGGCCGGGGCGCCGGGACGCCGCCGGGCGTGCGCCGCGACCAGGTCGGGCAGGCACACCTGCGGGTAGGGCAGCTCGGGACCGACCCGCTGGTCGCGCTGATCGTCGCGGACGGTCATCGCGGTGCCTCGATCCAGTGCCGGGTCCGCCGGAACGGGTAGCCGGGCAGCGGCACCCGCCGGCCCGGCGGGACGGCCGGCTCGTCACCGGCGCGCCAGGCGCGAACTGCGGCGTCGTCGTCGGAGGCCGGGTCGCCGGCCGCGAGCGCGGTCAGCCGGCGCACCGCCTCCCCCGCGTCGGCGCAGGCGACAGCGTCCCGGTACGCCAGCCGCCGCCGTCCCACCGCGAGCGTGTGCGCCACGTCGGCCACCGCCAGGTCGCCGTCGGCAAGCCGGACGGCCAGCCGCCGGGCCAGTTCCCGCAGCGCCGCCGGGCTGCCCGCGGACAGTCCCAGCACCACCGGGCCGGGTGCCCCGGCGTCCGGCTCGTCCGTCGCGGGCGCGGGCTCGACGAGTACGTGCGCGTTGGTGCCGCCGAGGCCGAACGAGCTGACGCCCGCGCGTCGCTCCCCCGTCCACGGCCGGGTCTCCGCGCCGACTTCGGCACCCGCTGCGGCCAGGTCGATGTCGCCGTGCGCGGCGGTGAAGTGCGCGGTACCCGGCACCTGCCCGGTGCGGACCGCGTACACGGCCTTGATCAGCGAGAGCACGCCTGCCGCCGCGTCCAGGTTGCCGAAGTTGCCCTTCACCGAGCCGAGCAGCAGCGGCGCGCGGGCGCCCCGGCGTACCCGGGCCAGCGCGTCCACCTCGATCGCGTCGCCGACCGGCGTGCCGGTGCCGTGCCCCTCCAGGTAACCCACGTCGGCCGCGTCCCAGCCCACCGACGCCAGCGCCTCCGCCAGCACCGCCGCCTGCCCGGACACGCCCGGCACGGTGAAGCCGGGCCGGTCGGCGCCGTCGTTGTTCACCGCCCACCCGGCGAGCACGGCGTACACGTGGTCGCCGTCGGCGCGGGCGTCGGCGAGCCGCTTGAGCACCACCGCCCCGGCGCCGTTGCCGAACACCTGCCCGGTGGCGGCGGCGTCGTACGGGCGGCAGATCCCGTCGGTGGCCAGCAGCCCGCCCGGCCGCAGCCGGTACCCGGCCTGCCGGGTGGACACCACCGCCGCGCCGCCCGCTATCGCCACGTCGCAGCGGTAGTCCAGCAGGCTCTGCCCGGCCTGGCACACCGCGACGAGCGCTGTCGAGCAGGCGGTCTGGACCGCCACGGCCGGGCCGGACAGCCCCAGCGCGAACGCGGTCCGCGTCGGCAGGTAGTCGCAGCCGGAACCGGTCAGCGCATCGTCCCAGTCCTCGGCGAGCGTGCCCGCCGCCGGTGCCAGCGCGGGGTTGCCGAGCAGGTGGTGGTGCAGGTAGCGGTTGGGCGCGCATCCGGCGAACACGCCGATCTGGGCCGGGTCGCGGTCCGGGTCGATCCCGGCGTCCTCCAGGGCGTGCCAGGCGACCTCCAGGAACAGCCGGTGCTGCGGGTCGAGCAGCGCCGCCGCCTCGGCGGGATAGCCGAACAGGTCCGCGTCGAAACCCTCCAGGTCGTCGAGCCGGCCGAACGCCGGTACCCAGTCCGGTCCGCCCGGCACGCCCTCGCCGGCCGGGGTCCGGCGCACCGAGTCCACCCCGGACAGCAGGTTGCGCCACAGCGCCTGCGCGTCGTCCGCGCCGGGGACCCGGCAGGACAGGCCCACCACCGCGATCCGCTCGTCCGCGCTCACGCCCGTCCCTCCCCACCGCCCGCGGCCCGCGCGGCGGCGCGACGGGCCATCCGGCGTCCGACCGCGGCCAGCCGGCCGTCCTCCGGTACGCCCGCAGCGTCCCCTGACGTCTCCAGGTACGCGGCCAGCGCCGCCACGGTCGGGAACTCCACCAGCCGGGCCAGCGGCACCCGGCGGCCGAGGTGTTCCTCCAGGTACCCCTGCACCAGGGCGAGCTGGAGCGAGTGCCCGCCCGCCTCGAAGAAGTTCACCAGACGATCCACTGTGGGCAGTCCGAGCACCGCGCACCAGCCCGCCGCGATGGCCTGCTCGACCGGCCCGGCCGGCGGCCCGGAGGTGACCGGTACTCCAGCGTCCGGTCCTCCGGCGTCCGGGTCGGGCAGGGCGGCCTGGTCGAGCTTGCCGGTCGGCCCGATCGGCAGCTCCGGCACCGCCACCACCGCCCGGGGCACCATGAAGTCCGGCAGCACGGCGGCCAGCCGTTCCCGCAGCGCCGACGGCTCGACGACAGTCCCGGCGGCGGCGACCACGTACGCGACGATCTCCTGCTCGCCAGCGCCGGACGCGCCTCGCCGCGCCACCACCGCCGCGTGGGCCACGCCGGGCTGCGCCGCCAGGCACGCATCGATCTCGCCCAGCTCCACCCGGTAGCCGCGGATCTTCACCATCCGGTCGCCGCGGCCCAGGTAGACGAGCGTGCCGTCGGGCAGCCGCCGCGCGATGTCCCCGGTCCGGTACGCGCGCACCCCGTCGTACTCGGTGAACCGGGCCGCGGTCAGCTCCGGCAGGCCCAGATATCCGAGCGCGACGTGCGGGGTCCGCACGACCACCTCGCCGGTGAGGCAGGCGGGGCGTCCGGCCGGGTCGGTCAGCACCACCTCGACGCCCGGCAGCGGGTGCCCGATCGGCACGACTGCCCGCCCCGGGTCGGCGTCCGGCGGCAGGTGGTGCTGCGCGGCGAAGCTGATCTCGGTGGTGCCGTACCCGTTGACGAACACCACGCCCGGCGCGAACGCCCGCCGGGCCAGCGTCACGTCGTGCCGGGTGACCTCCTCGCCGCCGAGGACGACGGCGCGGACCGACGGCAGCCGCCCGTGCTCGCCGAGGCTCGCCACCACGTACCGGAAGACGGTGGGGGTGGAGTGGTAGACGGTGACGCCCCGGTCGGCGAGCGCGCCGGTGAGATGGCCGAGGCCGTGCGTGCGGACGTCGACCGGGACGGCGGCGGCGCCGGACAGCAGCGCGCTGAACGTGTCGGTGACCGCCATGTCGTAGCCGAACGAGGTGAGCACGCTCGTGCGGTCGTCCGGCCGGACGGCGAAGTTGCGCACGTGGTTGCGGACACCGAACAGCACGTTGCGGTGGCTCTGCACCACGCCCTTCGGCTTCCCGGTGGACCCGGAGGTGTAGAGCACGTACGCCGGGTCGTCCGGGCGCGCGGGCCCGGCCGGCACCGGCACGCCGGCCTCGCCCCGGCGCAACGACACCACCGGCAGCTCCAGCCCCGCGTCGGCCGCGAGCGCGGCGGCCCGCTCTTCGTGGCCGGGGTCCGCGACGATCGCCCGGACGCCTGCGTCGCGCAGCATCGCGGCCAGCCGGGCCGCCGGGTACGCCGGGTCCAGCGGCACGTACGGCGACCCCGACGCCAGCGCCGCCAGGATGCCGGTGATCGTGGCGACGCCGTGGCGGCACAGCACCGCCACCGGCGCCGCGACGTCACCCGGCCCGGCCAGCGCTTCGGCGGTCGCGGCCACTGCCGCGCCCAGTTCCCGGTAGGTCACCGTCGCGTCGTCGGCGAGCACCGCCGCCCGCTCCGGGTACGCCCGCACCGCCGCGGCGAACGCGGCCGGGATGGTGTCGCCGCATACCCGGCCGGCCTCGGTGCCGTCGCCGCCGTGCAGCCGCCACAGGTCCGGCGCCGGACGCCGCTCGTAGCGGGCCGACGGCAGCACCCCCGCCGACGAGGCGTCCGGGTCCAGCGTGGACAGGACATCGGCCAGGTCGGCGCGGAGGTCGTCGGCGTACGCGGCGGGCAGCCCGGACACGGTGACGCCGGCCAGGCCGGGGCGCACCTCGACAGTGGCGTCGACCGGGTGGTCCGGCGACGCCGGGCGCACCGAGCGGCACAACTCCCGGATCGGCGCGTCGGCGGTCAGGTCGAGCGTCACCGGGTCGCCGCCGTGCCGCAGCGTCACCACGGGGGATCCGGTGTACCGGCGTACCACCAGAGCCGTGGCGGTGAGGACGACGGCGGCCGGGTCGGCGCCCGCGGCGCGCGCCCGGGCGGCGAACCGCGGCGGCAGGCCGAGCGGCTGCGGAGACGGGCTCACCGCTGGTCCAGGGCGGCGGCGACCACGTCGGCGAGCGTGGACACCTCGGCGTCCGCCTCGGCGATCCGGAAGTCGTCGCAGTAGCTGCCGGTGCCGTGCACCACGATCTCGTGCCCGGCCGGGAACAGGCCCCGGTCGACGGCGTTGCAGACGCCGGTCAGCGCCATCAGGATCGACCACTCCCGCAGCCGGGCCGGATCCTCGGGCAGGGTCAGACCGGCGTCGGCGAGCCACTGCCGGGCGACCGGGTAGCGCCGGACGCACTCGCGCCGCGACACCACGATGCCGTCGCCGCCGTGCCGTTCGATGAGTGCGTTCATGGCCGGGGAGGTCACCGGGCGGTGCGTGTAGAACGTCGGGTCGAGCACCTCGGCCGGGTCGTCGGTGACGGCCGGGAAGCGCAGGTCGGCGTCCTGCGTCCAGACGCCCCGGCTCTCGTCGAACGTGTACGCCGGGCAGTGGTCCCGCTCGAACGAACCGTGGCGCAGGCTGAGCACCATGTCCGGCGTGCCGAGGTGCTGCACGAGCAGGAAACCGGGCCGGTCGGCCGGGTCGGCGTCGCCGGCCGCCTCCAGTACGTCGCGGCCCAGGTTGTAGCCGAGCAGGCCGAACGCGCTGGACACGGCGTGCGCGTGCCAGCGCGAGCCGGTGGCCGGCGACACGTCGGCCTCGAAGGCGGCCCGGGCGGCGTCGGCGACCAGGTAGTTGCGCAGGTCGAGGGTGTACCAGAGGGTGACGCCGTGCTTGTCGTACGCGGTGGCGGCGTACTCGTCGACGAACGCGCGGCCGAGCGCCTTCACGCCCTCCGGGTCCGCGCCGGTGTACCGCAGCAGCGGGTTGACCGCGCGGGTCGCGGGATCGTCGGCGAGCGCGTCGTGGCGGAACTTGTGCCGGGTCGCCGCCGGCGCCAGCACCACGATGGACAGCTGCTCCGGGGTCACCAGCCCGGCCGCGTACGCGCGGGCCACCGAGTCGCGCAGCGCGACGCCCTTGTTGCCGGAGGTCGGGGTGACGATGCACAGCCGCTCACCGGTACGTCGGATGTGCTCCACCGCGCGGGCGACGATCACCATCGAGGCGAACGTCTTCGTGGTGCGGGTGCCGGGGTTGGCGGTGAGGTCGAGCATCGTCAGGTCGTGCCCGCCGTAGTGACCCAGCGGGGACCAGCTGACCGTGGCGGCGGCGTAGAACTCGCGTACCGCGGGGGTCAGCTCGGGCAGGTCGAAGCCGGGCGCGAAGCCGGGCGTGCCGGGCGCGTCGCCGGGGACCGCGCCGCACCGGCGCACCGCCGACGCGACGACGTCGTAGTAGTCGGTGATCATGTTGCGGGTGGCCGGGGTGGTCACGGTCATCGGGCTTCCTCCAACACACTCCGGGCCGGCGCCGGCGGCACCGTTCGCAGATGGTCACGCAGGGCGGTGAAGCGGCAGGCGATCTCGGGCAGCTCGCCCGCGTGCCAGCCGCCGGCCAGGTCGGGCCGGTACGCCGCCAGCGCTGCCCGGGCCCGCTCCGGGTAGCGGACGTGGCCGCCACCGACCTCGACGCCGTCGCGGCGCCCGGCGGCGGTGTTCCAGGCGACCGCCTGCGCCACCGGCAGCTCGGCCGGCAGCCGCAGCTCGGTCCGGCCGGCGGTGAGCCGGACCGGGTAGCCGCCCGGCAGTCCCAGCGGCCCGGGCAGGCTCGCCGTCACCTCGTCGCCGGTGGCGAGCGCCGCCACCAGGGCCGCCCCGGCGTGCCCGGCGAGCGCGTTCAGCTCCGGCCGGGGCAGCGCGCGGTAGCCGGCGAGCAGCCCGGTGACGTCCGGGACGGGCCGGCCGTCCAGCCAGGCGCGTACCTCGGCGGTGTCCTCGTCGTCGGGGCCGGGCGCGGCGAGGTGGGCGTGGTGGCCGAGCACCGCCAGCCGGCGCTGGCCGGGACGGCCGAGCGCGGCGTCCAGGCACGCGGCGAGCGTCGCCACGTTGCCGATGCCGCAGCGCACCGGCAGGTCCCGCGCGGCGAGCAGCGGGTTGACCGCGTCCGGGAACGCGCCGTTGACGAGCGTCGCGCCGGGCGCGCCGCCGGCCAGCGCGGCGGCCAGCCGGGACACCAGTTCGGCCTGCAGCGCCAGCGTCACCCCGAAGCCGGCCGCGGCGATCAGGTCCGTCCAGGCCGACGGCGCCGCCGCCCGCTCGTACGGCGACTGCGCGGACGCGGCGCAGACCAGCACGTCGGGCCGGAGCCGGGCCATCGAGGCGGCGTCGGCGGCGTACCCCTCCCCCGGGTCGGCACCGGGTTCGACGGTGAACGGCCGGGCGGTGACGGCGACGGGGGTTCCGGCGACTGTGGCGCGCACCCGCGCGGCCCGGGCGAGCGCGTGCGCCGCGTCCGGGTCGCGGGCCAGGACCGTCACGCGCAGCGGCACCGGGGTGGGCGTCGCGGCCAGGGTGTGGCACAGCGAGCGGGCCAGCCGGCCGGCGCCCACCACGACGACGTGCCGCGCGTCAGCGGACCGGGCTGACATCGCGCCCCGCCTCCGTGACCCGGTCGACCCAGTCGGCGAACGATCCGGCGCGCAGGCAGCTCGCCGGGGACACCTCCAGCCCGGCCATCTCCCGTACCCGCAGCGCCATCCGCAGCGCGGTCAGCGAGTGCCCGCCGAGCGCGACGAACGTGTCGTCGTCGTGCACCGCGTCGACGCCGAGCGTGGCCCGCCACGCCTCGCGCAGCCGGTCGGTGAGGGCGCCACCGGCCGGTTCCGCCGCGACCCCGGCGGGCCGGGGCGGTGGCGGTGGCAGCTCCAGCCGCGCGACCTTGCCGTTGGGCAGGCGGGGCAGCCGGTCGACCAGGACGATCTGGTCCGGGCGCATCGCGGACGGCAGCGCCGAGGCCAGGTAGCCCTGGAGCAGCCCGGTGGTCAGCAGGTGGTCGGCGGGCTCGTCCCGCGGCGTCGCCGCCGGTGGTGGTTCCTGCGGCCGTACGGCGTATACGTAGCTGACGTCGGCGTCCGCGCCGACGTTCCAGTCGCCGATGTCGTGCACCTCGAACCCGGCCGCGCACAGCAGCTCGCGCACCTGCGGGGTGGTCACGCTGCTGCGCTCGACCTCCAGGCAGACCTGGCGGATGCGGGGCCAGTGCTCGGGGCGCAGCCCGCGCAGCACGCTCAGCTCGGCACCCTCGGTGTTGATCTTCAACAGGTCGACGCGGTCCAGCTCGAAGCGGTCCAGCAGGTCCGACAGCGTCACCGTCGGCACCACGTGCGCCACCGGGGCCAGGCGGCGCCGGGCGTCGGCCAGGAGCGCCGCCTGTTCGGTCTCGTCGGCGTCGCCGCCGCCGTGGCGGTAGTGCGACCGGACCAGGTCGGAGGCGGCGCCGGCCCGGTCGGCGCCGAGGCCGGACAGGTAGCTCAGCTCGGGGAACGAGGTCAGCTCGGCGGTGCCGGCCGCGTCGGTCACGGCGGCCTCGACGACCGACGCGGAGCCGGCGTAGAGGCCGAGGTTGGCGCGCAGGTACGGCAGCGTGTCCGGGTTCGGTTCGACCGCGATCAGCCGCACGTCGCGCGCCTGCCGGGACGCCCAGAGCGAGAACAGCCCGATGTTGGCGCCGACGTCGAGGACCACGGCACCGTCGCCGACGCGCACGCCGAAACGGGCATACTCGGCCTGGTCGAAGATCTGCCGGTAGAGGAAGACCGCCTCGTCCGGCGACGCCGCGGTGACCGCCATGCCGTTCGGAAGCGGGAACCGCGGCAGCTCGCCGACGGCCGGGGCCTGCCGGGGCTGCGGCACTACGTACCCGACCAGGCGCGGACCGTCGTCGGTGTCCGGGACGGTCACCACCACCGCGTCGTGCACGGCGGGATGCTCGCGCAGCACGGCGGCCACCTCGCCCGGCTCCACCCGGACCCCGCGGATCTTGACCTGGTCGTCGGCCCGGCCGCGGAACTCCAGGAAGCCCTGCGGCGCGATCCGCACCAGGTCACCGGTGCGGTAGAGCCGCGCGCCCGGCCGCGCCGGGTCGGGGCGGAAACGCTCCGCCGTCCGCTCGTCGTCGCGCAGGTAGCCCAGCCCGACCGCGACCCCGCCGATCCACAGCTCGCCGGTCCCGCCCTCGGGCACCGGGCGCAGGTCGTCGTCGAGCACGTGGGCGGTGACGCCGTCGATGATCCGGCCGATCGGGGCGATGCTTCCCGCGTACGCCTCGGCGCAGTCCCAGTAGGACACGTTGATCGAGGTCTCGCTCGGGCCGTACCCGTTGAACAGCCCGCACGGCAGCACCTCGCGCAGCCGCCGGACCAGCCGCATGTCCAGCGCCTCGCCGCCGCACAGCACCCGCCGCAGCGTGCCGCAGCCGGCGAGCTCCGGCTCGTCGAGCACGTGCCGCAGCATGGTCGGTACGAAGTGCGCGGTGGTGACCGCCTCCCGCTGGATCAGCCGGACCAGCCCGAGGCTGTCGAACTGCAGGCCCGGCCCGGCAACGACAACGGCGCCGCCCGCGATCAGCGGAGAGAGGATCTCGTGCACCGACGCGTCGAACCCGATCGACGCCTTGTGCAGCACCCGGTCGTCGGCGGTGAAGCCGAACCAGTCGTGACCCCAGGCCAGCCGGTTGACCAGCCCGGCGTGGTGCAGCACGACACCCTTGGGCCGGCCGGTGGAGCCGGAGGTGAACAGCACCAGCGCGGCGTGCTCGCCCGGCGGCAGCCAGCCGGTGCGATCGGTCAGGTCGGCCGGCGACCCGGCCCGCGCGGTACGCACGTCCCGCCACCCGGTGGGCGCGGGCGCGGCGACGGCAGGCGGCCGGTCGGCGTACAGGACGAGCCGGGGCGCGGCGGCGGCGAGCATCTGCTCGGCCCGGCCCGACGGCAGCTCGGGGTCGATCGGCACCGCCACCGCGCCCACCGCGAGCGTCGCCAGCAGCGACGTCACATAGTCGGCGGACCGGTGCAGGTACAGGCCCACCAGGTCACCCGGCCGCACGCGGGCGCGGCGCAGCAGCTCGGCCGTCGCGCCGACCCGCTCCCACAGCGCGGTGTAGCTCAGCTCGCCGTCCGGGCCGACGATCGCGGGCCGGTCGTCGTCGGCACCGGCGGGCCGGTGCACCAGGTCGATCAGGTAGCGCGGGCCGGTCAGATTGCGCGGGCCGGCCAGGTCGCGCGGGCCGGTCACGGCGCTCACCGCGTCCTCGTCGCGACCGCGACGATCGCCATCCGGGGCACCTCGGCGACGAACTGCCCGTCGGCCCGGTAGACCAGCGGACGGGCCGGCACGTCGTCGCGACCGATCCCGGCCAGGTAGCCGGTGTGGTCGAAGTGGCGGGTCAGCAGCCCCCACACCTCGTCATCGGTGAGCGTGGCGAAGTAGTCGCGCACGCCGTACATGTCGCCGACGTAGTCGCGCATGCCCGCGGAGGCGGACTCGGCGCTGTCGGCGCGCACGATCAGCGGGTCGTACAGGTCGACGACGCGTACCGGCAGCCCGGCCGCGGTGAACAGTCCGGTCAGCTCGGCGCGGCTGAAGTGCCGGTAGTCGTGGCCGCCGGCGGCGTGCGGGTGCACCACCTCGCCGAAGAACCCGGCCATCGGGCTGGACTCGTCGAAGTCGTGCAGCACGATCCGGCCGCCGGGCCGGACCACCCGGGCCGCCTCGGCCACCGCCTGCGGCCGCCGGGCCGCCGGGATGTGGTGCGTGCCGTACGCCAGCAGCACCGCGTCCATACCGGCGTCACGCAGGAACAGGAAGTGCGCGGCCTGACGGACGGCAGGCAGGCCGTGGGCGAGCGCCTTGTCGACCATGTGGCCGGACAGGTCGCCGGTGATGAACGCCAGTTTGGACTCGAAGCAGGCGGACTGGCTGCTCGCGGCGCGGGCCACAGTGCCGTCGCCGCCGAGCACGTCGAGAATGAGCGTGACCGGGGCGGCGGCGTCCGGGGTGGCGAGGTCCAGCAGCCGCCGCATGCCGGTCCAGCGGACGAGCGTGTCCCGCTGGGCCCGGCGGTAGGAATCGCCCCGGCCGGTGGAGTCGGTGTCGAACTCGCTGACCGTGCCGGCCAGTTCCGCGAGTGCTGCGTCCGCGCCGGGGCGGCCGAAGTCGAGCAGTTCGCGCAGTTGCGGGTGGAGGGTCGCCACGGTGTGCAGGTAATCGCGCAGGACCAGGGACGGAAGGTACGGCCGGCTCATGGACACCTCGGCGCACGCGACAGTATGCCGCCTCGTCAGCGACGTCCCTTCGGCGAACGGATGGCAGACTTTAACACCGCTTCTCGGCCGTTCACCAGGTCGAATACCGGACATTGCGGAAGGTCCGGTACGGGTACGAGTCCTTACCCGTTCTTTGTCGCCTATTCCGCCACAGGGGTGTGACTGGCGACGATGTGTCGCATTAGGTCGATGATTTCCGGCAGATGGTCGGTAAGGAAGAAATGCCCGCCGGGAAACACGTGCCACTGCGGCTCGGTGACGCATTCCCGCGCCCACCCCGCGGCCCGGCCCGGGTCCACGTGCTCGTCCCGGTCGCCGAGCAGCACGTGCACCGGCACCTCCAGCGGCGGCCCCTGGCGGTAGGCGTACCGCTCGGACAGCACGAAGTCCGCCCGTACCCCGGGCAGGATCAGCTCCATCAGGTCGCGATCGGCCAGCAGCGCGGCCGGCGTGGCCCCGAAGTCGTGCAGCGCGTCGATCAGACCGGCGTCGTCGAGGTCGTGCACGCGCCGCCGTACCAGCCGGGTCTGCGGCGCCTCCGCGCCGCCGACCAGCATCGCCAGCGGCGCGGGCGCGCCCCGGCGGCGCAGCTCCCGGGTCACCTCGAACGCCACCAGCGCCCCCAGGCTGTGGCCGAACAGCAGGTACGGCCCGGACGCCCGCTCGGCGACGGCTGTGGCCAGCGCGTCCACCAGCTCCGCGAGGTCGCCCACGGGTGGCTCGTGCAGCCGGGCGCCCCGGCCCGGCATCAGCGCGACCTGCACCGACAGCTCCGGCGCGGCCAGGTCCCGCCACTGCGCGAAGGAGGCGGCGACGCCACCGGCGTACGGGAAGACGAACACCTGGGCGTCACCGGCCGTGGATCCGGCCGGCCCGAACCAGCGGCTCGCAGTCACCTGGGACATGGCCAGGAGCATAGGGCCGGAACACTCCCGGCTCGGCGAACGGGCCTGTGTGGACAGCCGGCCGGCTGGCACACTACCGGGATGCGGCGGGGGGTCTGGTCGGTGCTGGCGATGCTCGTCGCGGCCGGGCTCGGCGCGTCGGTAGCCTGGCTGCCGAACGCCACCGACCGGCAGCTCACCCTGCTGCAGTCGGTCCTCGCCGTCCTGGCGGCGGGCGGGCCGATCCTGGGCTGGCTGTGGCGGCGCAACCACCGGGGTGCACGCCGCCCCGGCCCCGCGGCGCAGCGGGCGGCCGACGAGCTGGCCGCCGCCGTCCTCGCGCAGTGGAGCCGCGCGGCGACCGAACGCGGGCTGTGGGCGCCGGTTCCGATCCGGGTCCACTGGCGGTGGTCGGACCGGCCGGTCACCGGGCCGGTGGACGCCGCCGCGACCGAGGGCGACCTGGTCCGGTTCCCGCCCCTGCCGGCCGTCCCGCCGGTGCGGGCGGCCGACCTCGCCCACGGCGACCTGCACGACCTGTTCCGGGTGTACGCGGGCCTGGGCTCCGGCCGCCTCCTGCTGCTCGGCGGGCCCGGTGCGGGCAAGTCGGCAGCGGTCGTCCTGCTGCTGATCGACGCGCTGGAGCACCGGCAGCGCCTGCCGCAGCAGGAACGCGCACGGGTACCCGTGCCGGTGCTGCTGACCGTGTCCGGCTGGGATCCGCGCCGGCAACCGGTCGCCGACTGGCTGGCCGCCCGGCTGGCCGCCGATCACGATGTCCTCGGCGGGCTCGAACCGGCCCGCCGGCTCGTCACGGGCGGGCACGTGGCCCTCTTCCTGGACGGGCTGGACGAACTGCCGCCGGAGCTGCGACCGGTCGCCCTGCGCGCGCTCGACGTCCAGACCACGTTCCGGCTGGTGGTGACGACCCGCAGCCGCGAGCTGGTGGAGGCGGTGGCCGCCGCCCGGCACCTCTCCGGCGCCGCCGCCCTGGAGCTGGAGCCGCTGACCGGCGCGGACATCGCCGCGTACGTCACCAGGAGCCGGACCCAGCCGTTGCCGCCGGGGTGGCAACGGCTGGTGGACGAGGTGCGCGACCGGCCGGACGGTCCCGTCGCGCAGGCGCTGCGCAGCCCGCTGATGCTGAGCCTGTTCCGGGACACGGTGACCACCGACGACGATGCCGCGGAGCTGCTCGACCGCTACCACAGCCGGGAGGCGGTGGAGGACGCCCTGCTCGACCGGGTGCTCCCCGCGGCGTACGCCGTCCAGCCCGGCGTACCGGAGCCGCGCTACACGGCTGCGCAGGCGGCGCGCTGGCTCGGTCACCTCGCCCACCTGATGAACCGGGTGGGCAGCCGCGATCTGGTGTGGTGGCACCTGGCGTCGTTCACCTCCTGGGACCTGTACGCGGTCTCGACGGTGCTCGTCACCGGCCTCGGCGCCGGACTGAGCGCGGGGTTGCTCGCCGGCCCGGCGTTCGGCGTCCTGGCCGGGCTGGCGTTCGGGCTGGTGCTCACGTTCACCGCCAAGCTCTCCCGGGACGTGCTGATCGGCCGGCGTCCACTGCGGCTCCGCCGGATCAGGTGGAGCCGGGTGATCAGCCGTCAGCGGATGGAGAACGTGCTCGGCGCCGGGCTCACCGGTGCGTTGTTCCTGGGCTTCTTCGGGCTCCTCGTCGCCGCGTGCGCCGACGTCACAGGCATCGGGTCCGGCCGGGCCTTCCCGGTCTTCCTCGCCTTCACCGCGACCGGTTTCCTCGGTTGCCTCTCCCTGGGCGTGTACCTGGCGATGGCCGGGTCGGCGGACGAGGACGACCCGGTGTCGTCGCGGCTGTCCTGGCGGCGGGACCTGTGGTCCGCGGTGGGCGGCGGCCTCTGGCTCGGGTCCGTGCTCGGCGTCCTGGGTGGCCTGGTGGGGCGGCTCGCCGGATCGGCGGAAGGTGGCATCGCCTGTGGCATCGTCGGCGGCTTCCTGCTCGGCGTGACGTCCTCGCAGACCTGGCGCGCCCTGCTCGTCATGGTCGAGCTGCGCCGTACCGGGGTGGCGCCGCTGCGGCTGCTCCGATTCCTCGACGACGCGCACCGCCGGTCGGTGCTGCGCACGGTGGGGCCGGTCTACCAGTTCCGGCATGCCCGTCTCCAGGACCGCCTGGCGACCACCGCCGGTGCTACGGTGGACCGGAGTGATCCAGTGGCGATCAGGCAGGCAGGGAGACCAGACATGGCGGGTGACGACGACATCTCCGGGTGAGACCGGACATGTGACCGACCGCAGGCGAGCGCCGTGGTCGTTCCGTCGTACCCCGAGACCGTGTCCCCCGCCGGGCGGCTGAGGTCCGCCCGCCCTCATCGTCGAGGTCGTCTTCCCGATGTCCGATTCCTTCATCGTCTGCTCGAACCTGAGCTTCTCCTGGCCGGACGACACCCCGGTCTTCCAGAACCTCTCCTTCACCATCGGCGGCGGCCGGACCGGTCTGGTCGCGCCGAACGGCGCCGGCAAGAGCACGCTGCTCAAGCTGATCGCCGGCGAGTACCGCCCGGCCGCCGGGTCGGTGACCGTCGACGGCGTGCTGGGCTACCTCCCGCAGAGCCTGCCGCTGGCCGCCGACCTGACAGTGGCCGAGGTCCTGGAGATCGCCCCGCTGATCGCGGCGCTGCACGCCATCGAGGCCGGCGACGCCGACGAGAAGCACTTCACCACGATCGGCGCCGACTGGGACATCGAGGAGCGCACCCGCGCGCAACTCGACCGGCTCGGCCTCGGCGACCTCGCCTTCGACAGGCGCCTGGGCACGCTCAGCGGCGGGCAGGTGGTCTCCCTCGGGCTGGCGGCGCAACTGCTCAAGCAGCCCGACGTGCTGCTGCTCGACGAACCCACGAACAACCTCGACCTGGGCGCCCGGCACCGGCTCTACGACGTGCTGGAACAGTGGCACGGCTGCCTGCTGCTGGTCAGTCACGACCGGGCGCTGCTGGACCGGATGGACCGCATCGCCGAACTCGATCGCGGTGAGATGCGCTTCCACGGCGGCGACTTCACCTCGTACGAGGCGGCCGTACGGGCCGCGCAGGAGGTGGCGGAGAAGAACGTCCGCAGCGCCGAACAGGACCTCAAGCGGGAGAAGCGGGAGTTGCAGGAGGCCCGCGAGCGGGCGGCCCGGCGAGCCGGCAACGCCTCCCGGAACCTGAAGAACGCGGGTCTGGCGAGGATCGTCGCCGGCGGCCTGAAGCGGGACGCGCAGGTGGCAGCGGGCAAGGCGAACGAGATGCACTCCGGGCGGGTCGACGACGCCCGGGCGCGCCTCGACGAGGCCGAGCGGGCGCTGCGCAACGAGAAGACGATCACGGTGGAGCTGCCCGCCACCACCGTCCCGGCCGGACGCACGCTGCTGAGCGCCGAAGGGGTGCAGGTCCGGCACGGCGAGCGGTCGCTGTTCGCCGCCGACGGGGTCGACCTGACGATCCGTGGTCCGGAACGGATCGCCCTGCTCGGCGACAACGGCGCGGGCAAGTCGACGCTGCTGCGGCTGATCGACGGCGACCTGGAGCCGGAGAGCGGCCGGATCACCCGCGCGGACGGCCGGATCGCGTACCTGTCGCAGCGGCTGGACCTGCTGGATCTGGACCGTACCGTGGCGGAGAACCTGGCCGCGTTCGCGCCGCAGGCCCCGGACGCGCAGCGGATGAACCTGCTCGCCCGCTTCCTGTTCCGCGGCCCGCGCGCGCACCTTCCGGTCGGTGTGCTCTCCGGCGGGGAGCGGCTGCGCGCCACACTCGCGTGCGTGCTGGGCGCCGAACCGGCCCCGCAGCTCCTGCTGCTCGACGAGCCGACGAACAACCTCGACCTGGTCAGCGTCGGCCAGTTGGAGAGCGCGCTGCACGCCTACCGGGGCGCGTTGCTGGTGGTCAGCCACGACGAGCGGTTCCTCGCCGCGATCGACGTGGGCCGCTGGCTGCGCCTGGCGGACGGACGCCTGGTGGAGACCGGTCCCCCGGACGCCGCCTGACCGGCCCGCCGCACCCGCCGCCGGCGGCGACCGGCCCGCCCCGGTGAGCCGGGCGGTCAGACCGCCGGCAGGCGGACCACGAACCGGCACCCGCCGGTCACGTTGTGCGCGTGCACCCGCCCGCCGTGCGCCTCGACCAGTCCGCGCACGATCGCCAGACCCAGCCCGCCGCCGGCCGGCGCCGACTCGTCGGCGCCGGCCGGTGCGGGGGTACGGGCGCGGGTGCCCCGGAACGCCACGTCGAACACCCGGGGCAGGTCCGCCTCGGGAATGCCGCCGCAGGTGTCGGAGACGGCGAGCCACGCGTCGTCGTCGTCCCGCCCGGCGTCGATGCGCACAGTGCCGTCCGGTGGCGTGTACCGCACCGAGTTGACGAGCAGGTTCGTCACGACGCGGGCGAGTTCGGCCTCGGCGGCACGGACGGTCGGCCAGCCGGTCTCCGGGGCGAGCACCCGGACCCGCCGGTCGGCGGCCAGCGGCGCGGTGGCGGCGATCGCGTCGGAGACCACGTCGCCGAGCGGCACCGGGGACAGCGCGGGCCGCAGCGCTCCGGCGGTGATCCGGGACAGCTCGAACAGGTCGTCGACCAGGCGTGTCATCCGGTCCGTCTCGACCCGGATCCGGCGGTGGTACTCGGCCACCGCCGCCGGCTCCTCGACCACCCGGTCCTCCAGCGCCTCCGCCATCGCCCGCAGCCCGGCCAGCGGCGTACGCAGATCATGGGAGACCCATGCGACAAGCTCGCGGCGGCCGGCCTCCAGCTGCCGCTCCCGCTGCCGGGCCTGGTCGGCCCAGACCGCCGCCTGGGCGAGGCGGCGGGCGAACGCCACCCCGACGGCCAGGCTGAGCGCCGCGGACGCCGCGACAGTGACGAGGACGACCTGGAGGTCGTGCGCGGACAGGAACATGGCCTGGGCGACGGCGGTGACGCCCGCCGTCACCGAGGCGATGGTGACCGCGAGCAGCACCGCGATGTGCGCGAGGATCGACCGGTGGCGCACCAGCCGCAACGCGCCGACGCCGAGCGCGCCGACGGCAGCGCCGGCGAGCAGGGCGTAGAGCCCGATGACCATCAGTTCGTTCACCGGGACGCCTCCGACGGCTCGTACCGGTAACCGACGCCCCACACGGTGACGATGCGGCGCGGCTGCGCCGGGTGGTCCTCGATCTTCTCCCGCAGCCGCCGGACGTGAACGGTGACTGTGGACTGGTCGCCGAACCGCCAGCCCCACACGCGGTCCAGCAGCTCGGCCCGTGACCAGGCGCGTCCCGGGTTCGCCAGCAGGAACGCGAGCAGGTCGAACTCCCGTACGGTCAGCGACAGCTGCTGCCCGCCGCGCTCCGCGACGCGGCGGCCGGTGTCCGCGGTGAGGTCGCCGTCGCGCAGCGTCCCTGCCGGTCCCCGGTCCTGCGGGGCCGCGCGCCGGAGCACCGACCTGATGCGCAGCACCAGTTCGCGCGGCGAGAACGGCTTGGTCACGTAGTCGTCCGCGCCGACCTCCAGCCCGGCGACCCGGTCGGCCTCGTCCCCGAGCGCGGTGAGCATGACGACCGGCAGGCCGGGCAGCCGGCGCCGCAGCCGCCGGCACACCTCGATGCCGTCGAGACCCGGCATCATCAGGTCGAGGACCACCAGGTCGGGCGGCTCCTCCTCGGCCGCGGCGAGCGCGTCCGGCCCGTCGAAGGACAGCCGGACCCGGCAGCCGTCCTGCTCCAGATAGCGCCGGACGACGTCGCTCACCGTCCGGTCGTCGTCGACGACGAGCACGTAGCGCCCCATGCGCCAGACGCTACCCATCGGCGTCCCGGCGCGGCGGCCCGCGGTCGAGCCGTAAGCGGACGGAAAGATCTTTCCGCCGGGTCCGCGCCTACCGTCGGAGCATGGGCAGAAGACGTGTGGTGTTGTCGGTGCTCGCCGTCGCGGCCGTCACCGGCCTCGGGGTGAGCCTGTACCTGTTCCAGCCGTGGCGGCTGGTGACCGACCGCGAGGTACGCGAGGCGCTGCCCACTGTGGCGGAGCCGCAGCCGGCCGGCACGACCGGCTCACCGGCGGCCGGCCCGTCGCCGACCGGCGCACCGCCCGCCGACGTGGTGCTCGCCGCCGGTGACTTCGTCACCCACGAGCACGACACGTCCGGCCGGGCGCAGCTGGTCCGTCTCGCCGACGGCCGCCGTCAGCTGCTCCTGCGCGGACTGGACACCTCGGACGGGCCCGACCTGCGGGTGTGGCTCACCGACCGGAAGGTGCTGCCCGGCCGGGCCGGCTGGCAGGTGTTCGACGACGGCCGCTGGGTCGAGCTGGGCCGGCTCAAGGGCAACATCGGCGATCAGGCGTACGACATCCCGGCGTCGGTGGACCTGGACGGCCTGCGCAGCGTGTCGATCTGGTGCAAGCGGTTCGCGGTGTCGTTCGGCGCGGCGCCGCTTGCCGCTGTGACGGGATCGGCGCCGGCCTGACGCCTGTGCCGCCGGCCTCGGGCGCTGGGCTACGCTGCGGGAAGCGCTGGTTCACCCGGTCGGCGACGGCCGGGTGTCGTAAGAGGGAACCCGGTGGAAGTCCGGGACTGCCCCGCAGCGGTGAGTGGGAACGACAGCCGTCAACAGCACTGGGCCACGGCCTGGGAAGCGACGGCCGGTAGGCGACCTCGTGTCACGCCCGCGAGTCCGAAGACCTGCCCGCGCCGCGCGTACCACCGGTGCGCGCCGCCGTCGACCTCGCGGGTGGGTCGGGCGGGTGACACGTCGTACGCAGGGCCGTCGGCGTGTCCTCGACGTGCACACCCCGGCCGGTCGGCGGTCCGCTTCTGCGAGGACGGAACCGCACAGTGCCCGACACCATCACGCTCACCGGCCGACCACCGTCGGCCTCGCACCTGACCCTGTCGCAGATCATGGACCAGCACCACACCAACCTGATGGGCACGGTCCACGGCGGGCGCATCCTGAACCTGATCGACTCGGTCGCCGGTGTGGTCGCCGCCCGCCATTCCGACGGCCCGGCCGTCACCGCCGCCATCGACGAGACCGCGTTCCTGCGTGCGGTACGCGTCGGGGACGTGGTGCACGTGGACGCCCGGATCACCTGGGCCGGCCGCAGCTCGATGGAGGTGGCGGTGAAGGTCAGCGCGGACCGGTGGGACCGCGCGGTGCCGCCGGTGGACGTGGCGACCGCGCACCTGGTGATGGTGGCGGTCGACGACGACGGGCAGCCCCGGCCGGTGCCGCCGCTGCACGCCGAGACCGACGGTGACCGGCGGCGCTACCGGGAGGCGCAGATCCGGCGCGAGCACCGGCTGGCGCTGCGCCGGGCGCTGCTCGACGGCGCCGGGGAGGGCTGAGCGGTGCTCGGACTGTCGGCGGCCACGCTCGCCGGTTACCTGGCCGCGATCGTGGTGCTCATGCTCACCCCGGGGCCGGACATGATGTTCGTGCTCGCGAACGCCACCCGGTACGGCCCGCGGGCGGGCGCGGTGGCCGCGCTCGGGGTCGCCGCCGGGGAAGCGGTGCACGTCGCCGCCGTGGTGGCCGGGCTCGCCACGTTGATCGCCGCGTCCCCGGTGCTGTTCACCGCGATCCGGTGGGCCGGTGCGGCGTACCTCATCGTGCTGGGCCTGCGGGCGCTGCGCGGCACCGGCCGGCCCGGAGCCCCGGCGGACCGCCCGGACGGCGGCGCCGGGCGGGCGTTCCGGCGCGGGCTGCTGACGAACCTGCTCAACCCGAAGATGATCCTGTTCAGTGTGGCGTTCCTGCCGCAGTTCGTCCGGCCCGAGGCGGGCCCGGTGGCGGCGCAGCTGGTGCTGCTCGGGGCGCTGTTCGTCGCGGTGCAGCTCGCCGTGGACCTGGCGCTCGGCGTGGGCGCCGGCCGGTTCGCCGGGCGGTGGGGCGACAGCCGCTGGTCGCGGCGCGTCGACCGGCTCTGCGCTGTCGCCTTCGTCGCGCTCGGCGTCCGGCTGGCCGTCGGCTGACGTGCCGGGCGGCGCGGAGCCGGAGGGCCGGCCGCCCGGCTCAGCCGGCACGCGCTGCCGTCTCCCGGGATGCCGGCACGACCGGCGTCCCGGACGCGGGCGGCCGCTCGCGGTCCAGGTGCAGGCGCAGCAACACCCAGCCCAGCGACACGGCGCCGATGAACACGTACGCGGGCTGGGTGCCGAACGTGTCCCAGCAGGTGTGCAGCGTGACGGCGGCGGCGAAGGTGAGCAGGAATGCCGCCAGCTTCCGGCCGCCGGGCGCGGCGGCGAACGTGAACAGCGCGGCGGCGGTCAGCCCGGTCCAGGCCAGGTGCGCGGCGGGCGCGGTGAGACCGCGCACCAGCAGCGTCCGCTCGACCGCGCCGAGGTTGCCCTCCGACCCGACGAAGACGGCGAACGCGTACCCCACGGTCTCCAGCGCGGCGAACCCGGCGCCGGAGGCCACGCCGATCACCAGGCCCTGCGCCGGGGACGGGTGCCGCCGCCACAGCAGCAGGATGCCGGCCGGCACGATCAGCTTGGCGGTCTCCTCGGCCAGGCCGACGAGCGCCATCGGCAGGACGCCGAGGCGGTGCAGCGTGCCGTACTCCAGCCAGCCGGCGGCGACCACGCCGACCACGCCGCCGAGGAGCGCGGCGACGCCGACGACGGAGCCGGGGACCGGGCGGCGGGCCGGCCGTCCCTGGGCGAAGGCCAGGAACGTGGCGGGCGCGACGCACGCGCCGAGCACGATCAGCGCCGGTACGAACGTGACGGTCCCGGTGCCGGCCAGTGTCTCCAGCACCAGCAGGTGAAGCCCGACGCCGACGAACAGGACCGCCACCCACGCCCAGCGGCGCCCGGTATTCCCCATACGCCGAGTATCGCGCCCGCCGGGTCGCGCCGGAATCGGGGGTAGGCACTGTGGACAGTGAGATCATTCCGACACGCCGACACGACATCTGGTGTTGCACACAAGCCCTCACCGCCATATATGGTGGTGCCGCAGCTGGTTCGGCCGAGCCCTCCGGGGCGGGGCCGAGGCAAGAGGGAACCCGGTGGGAATCCGGGACTGCCCCGCAGCGGTGAGTGGGAACGACAGCCGTCAACAGCACTGGGCCACCGGCCTGGGAAGCGACGGCCGGTAGGCGACCGGCGACCCCGGTCGGGCCCGCGAGTCCGAAGACCTGCCAGCGCGCCGTACGCCTCCGCGTACGGCGGCCGGAGGTCGCGCGGGACGACCGACGCCAGCAGCCGGGCCGGCCGCGCCGTGCCCGTTGGCGTCTCCCGCCGTCTCCAGACGGTGACAGCGAGGAGAGGTCATGACTGTCGTGCAGGAGAGTCCCCCGTCCGCCACCGGCGGGTCCGAGGCCCGCCGGCCGGCGATGCGGGTACGCAAGCGGGACGGCGACACCGAGCCGGTGGACGTCGGCAAGATCGTCCGGGCGGTCGAGCGCTGGGTCGCCGACCTGGACGAGGTGGACCCGCTGCGGGTGGCCACCAAGACGATCAGCGGGCTCTACGACGGGGCGACGACCGCCGAGCTGGACCGGTTGTCGATCCAGACCGCGGCGGAGCTGATCGGCGAGGAGCCGCAGTACTCGAAGCTGGCAGCAAGGCTGCTGGCCGCGTACGTGGACAAGGAGGTCCGCGGTCAGGGCGTGGCGAGCTTCAGCCAGTCGATCGCGTACGCGCACGGGCTGGGCCTGATCGGCGACGAGACGGCCGCGTTCGTGGCCCGGCACGCCCGCAAGCTCGACGACGCCGTGGACCCGGACGCCGACAGGCGGTTCGAGTACTTCGGACTGCGCACGGTGGCCGACCGCTACCTGCTGCGGCACCCGCAGTCGCGGCTGGTGGTGGAGACGCCGCAGTACTGGCTGCTGCGGGTGGCCTGCGGGCTGTCCCGCACCCCCGGCGAGGCGGTCGGCTTCTACCGGCTGATGTCCAGCCTCGCGTACCTGCCCAGCTCCCCCACGCTGTTCAACTCCGGCACCCGGCACACCCAGATGTCGTCGTGCTTCCTGGTCGACTCGCCGCGCGACGAGCTGGACTCGATCTACGAGCGGTACCACCAGGTGGCGAAGCTGTCGAAGTTCTCCGGCGGCATCGGCATCGCCTGGTCGCGGGTGCGCGGCCGGGGCGCGCTGATCCGGGGCACGAACGGCCGGTCCAACGGCATCGTGCCGTTCCTCAAGACGCTCGACGCCGGGGTGGCAGCGGTCAACCAGGGCGGCCGGCGCAAGGGCGCGGCCTGCGTCTATCTGGAGCCGTGGCACCCGGACGTGGAGGAGTTCCTGGAGCTGCGGGACAACACCGGCGAGGAGTCCCGGCGGACGCACAACCTCAACCTGGCCAACTGGATCCCGGACGAGTTCATGCGGCGGGTCGAGGCCGACGGCGAGTGGTCGCTCGTCGACCCGTCGGACGCCCCGGAGCTGCCCGACCTGTACGGCGAGGCGTTCGACGCCGCGTACCGGGCGGCCGAGAAGAACGCGGTGCGCACGGTGAAGGCCCGGGACCTGTACGGGCGGATGATGCGCACGCTCGCGCAGACCGGAAACGGCTGGATGACGTTCAAGGACGCCGCGAACCGGCTGTCCAACCAGACCGGTGAGCCGGGCAACGTGATCCACCTGTCCAACCTGTGCACGGAGATCCTGGAGGTCAACGACGACACCGAGACCGCGGTGTGCAACCTCGGCTCGGTGAACCTCGGCGCACACGTCACCGCCGACGGGGTGGACTGGGAGCGGCTGCGCGCCACGGTACGCACCGCTGTGGTGTTCCTCGACCGGGTGATCGACATCAACTACTACCCGGCCGAGCAGGCGGCGGCGTCCAACCCGCGCTGGCGGCCGGTCGGGCTCGGGCTGATGGGCCTGCAGGACGCGTTCTTCACGCTGCGCCTGCCGTTCGACTCCGCCGAGGCGAAGGAACTGTCCACCCGGGTGCAGGAGGAGATCCTGCTGACCGCGCTGGAGACCTCCGCCGGGCTGGCCGAGCGGTTCGGGCCGCATCCGGCGTACCCGCAGACCCGGGCCGCGAAGGGTGACCTGCACCCGGACCTGTGGGGCGCGGAGCCGGCGCAGGCCGGACGGTGGGCGGCGCTGCGCGAGCGGATCGCCGCACACGGGCTGCGCAACTCGCTGCTGGTGGCGATCGCGCCGACCGCCACCATCGCCTCCATCGCCGGCTGCTACGAGTGCGTGGAGCCGCAGGTGTCCAACCTGTTCAAGCGCGAGACCATGTCCGGGGAGTTCCTCCAGGTCAACACGTACCTGGTGCGGGAGCTGAAGGCGCGCGGGCTGTGGACGCCGCAGGTCCGCGACCGGATCAAGCGGGCCGAGGGCTCGGTGCAGGACATCGCCGAGCTGCCCGCGCCGGTGCGGGAGCTGTTCCGCACCGCCTGGGAGCTGCCGCAGCGGGCGCTGATCGACCTGGCCGCCGCGCGGGCGCCGTTCGTCGACCAGTCCCAGTCGCTGAACCTGTTCCTGAGCGCGCCGACCATCGGCAAGTTGTCCTCGATGTACCTGTACGCCTGGAAGGCCGGGCTGAAGACCACCTACTACCTGCGTTCCCGTCCCGCCACCCGCATCCAGCAGGCCACCGTCGCGCCGGCGCTCGCCCCGGTCTCCGGCGTGGTCTCCTCCGTGAGCGACGACGAGGCGCTGGCCTGTTCCCTGGAGAACCCCGAGAGCTGCGAGGCATGCCAGTGACCACCACCGCACCGACCCGGCACATGCTGCTCGACCCCGGCATGGACCTGACCCTGCGACCGATGCGCTACCCGCGCTTCTTCGACCGGTTCAAGGACGCGATCAAGAACACCTGGACGGTCGAGGAGGTGGACCTGCACTCGGACCTCGCCGACCTGGCGAAGCTGTCCCCCGCCGAACGGCACCTGGTGTCGCGGCTGGTGGCGTTCTTCGCGACCGGCGACACCATCGTCGCCAACAACCTGGTGCTCAACCTCTACCAGCACGTCAACTCCCCCGAGGGCCGGCTCTACCTGTCCCGGCAGCTGTTCGAGGAGGCGGTGCACGTCCAGTTCTACCTGAACCTGCTGGACACGTACGTGCCGGACGAGAAGGAACGGTTCGCCGCGTTCGCGGCGGTGGAGAACATCCCGTCGATCGCCCGCAAGGCCGAGTTCTGCTTCCGGTGGATCGACTCCGTCTTCGAGCTGCGGGAACTGCGGACCCGGGCGGACCGGCGGGCGTTCCTGCTCAACCTGATCTGCTTCGCCGCGTGCATCGAGGGCCTGTTCTTCTACGGCGCGTTCGCCTACGTCTACTTCCTGCGCTCCCGGGGCCTGCTCAACGGGCTGGCCTCCGGCACCAACTGGGTGTTCCGGGACGAGTCGATGCACATGGCGTTCGCCTTCGACGTGGTGGAGACCGTACGCGCCGAGGAACCGGACCTGTTCGACGACGAGATGGAGAAGCAGGTGAAGGAGATGCTGGCCGAGGCGGTGGAGTGCGAGGTGAGCTTCGCCGACGACCTGCTCGGGCAGGGCGTGCCCGGGATGTCGCCGGCGGACATGCGCGAGTACCTCCAGCACGTGGCCGACCGGCGCCTCGCCGTGCTCGGCATCGCCCCGATGTACGGCAGCGGCAACCCGTTCACGTTCATGGAGTTGCAGGACGTGCAGGAGCTGTCCAACTTCTTCGAACGCCGGGTGTCGGCGTACCAGGTCGGGGTGACCGGGTCGGTCACCTTCGACGACGACTTCTGACCGCCGCCCCCGCCCCGGCCGTCACGGCCGGGGCGGGACCGGGCTCTCACCGGGCAGCGCCGTCGCCCGGACCCGTCCGATCAACGCCACCACGGCGATCGCCATCACGGCCACCACCACGAACGCGCTGCGCAGGTTCAGGGCACCGGCGAGCAGGCCGATCACCGGCGCCGCGAGCAACGCACCCGGCCACTGGCCCATCGCCACCACCGAGACGCCCTCACCGGAGGTGAGGCCCGGCTGCTCGCCGGCGAAGCCGAGCACCGTCGGGGTCACGCACGCCAGGCCGAAGCCGAGCAGTCCGAAGCCGGCCATCACCGCGGCCGGATGGGGGTACGCCACCGGCAGCGCCACACCCACTGTGGCGACGAGCGCGGACAGCCGCACGAAGCGGATCCGCCCGAACCGGCCGGCCAGCCGGTCACCGACCAGCCGGGCGACGGTCGCGGCGAGCGACAGGCAGGTGTACGTGGCCGCGGCGAGCACCGCGGCGGCGCCCGCCACCTCGGTCGCGTACAGCGCGCTCCACTGTGCGCCGGCCATCTCGATGAACGAGGCGAGGAACGCGATCACCGCGAGCAGCAGCAGCTGCGGGGTGAACCGGTCGCGCAGCCGGCGCCGGTCCTCGCCGTCCTTCGTCTCCTGCCGGGGCGTATCGGGCAGCCAGCGGTGCGTGCCGACCAGCAGCGCGCCCAGCAGGACGCTGGTGACGGCCATCTGCGCCGACGGGGACATTCCGATCGCCGCGGCGCCGGTGCCGCAGAGACCACCGGCCAGCATGCCGATGCTGAAGCCGGCGTGGAACGTGGACAGGATCGGCCGCCCGTAGCGCTTCTGCACCTCGACCGACTGGGCGTTCATCGGCGTGGCCAGCAGGTTCGCCGCGAAGCCCCAGACCGCCAGACCGCCGACCAGCGCCACCACTGTGGTGGACGCGGCCAGCAGCGGCGCGTTGAGCAGGATCAGCGCGGCCCCGGCCAGCGCCAGCCGGCGGGTGTTGATCCGGCTGATCAGCACCGCCACCACGACCAGGGAGACCAGCTCCCCGGCGTTCGTGGCGATGTTCGCCAGGCCCCAGCCGGTGTTGCCGACGCCTACCGCGTCCCGCACCTCCGGTACGCGGGCCGACCACCCGCCGATGGCCAGGCCCATGATGACGAAGAGCAGCGCCACCGACCAGCGGGCCCGTACGGCCGAGCGTGGCACCGGCGGCGCGGGCTGCTCCGCCGTGTGCTGGTTCGTCGAGGTGTCCGTCATGGTCGTCGTACCTCTCTCCGATCGGTCCGTCGGGACTCCTACCCGATCGCGTGGTCGAGGAAGCACGCACCGTCAGGAAGGCGCACCCGCTCCGGGGTGGTTCCCGGGTCGGTGACGAGCGCCGAGACCACCGCGACGTAGTCGTCGATCAGGCCGCGTACCAGGTCGTCGCCGAAGACGCCCCGGTTGCGGATCACCACGCCGCCGGCCCGGTCGTCGTCCACCACGACGATCGGCGAACCCCGCTTGACCCAGACGGGCAGGCACTCGGGCGGCACGTCGGCGGCGACCACCGGCGGCGGCGTGCCGGGCGCGGGCCGGGCGGTGATGTCGACCGGCTCCACCCGCAGCCCCGGGCAGTGCAGCACCGGCGACGCCGACGCGGCGGACTGGAACCAGGCGTCGAACAGGTGGTTGTCCGGCCAGGGACGGATCGCCGCGAAGTCGGGGCGGACCGCCCGGGCCAGCCGGTGGAACGCGGTGGCGTGCGCGACGGCCTCGGCCAGCGAGGTGTGCGCGGCGCCTACCACCGCGCTCATCGGCGCGTCCGCCGCGACGTCGACCGGCAGGTAGACGTTGTTCGTGAACTGACCGACGAGCTGCCGGGACAGCGGGCTCTCCCGGCCCAGCGTGGTGGTGCCCAGCACCACCCGGGACCGGCCGGCCCGCCGCGACAGCAGCACCAGGTACGCGGCGAGCAGCAGCACGTACGGGCTGGTGCGGGCCCGCCGGGCGGCCGGACGCAGCCGCGCGGTGACCTCCGGCGGGAACGCGAAACGGGTGGCCACCTCGGCGCTGAGCGCGACGTCCGGCGCCGGCGGCGACGCCGGGAAGAGCTGGTACGGCTCCACCGGCCGCAGCCGGTCCCGCCAGTACGCGGCCCGGGCGGCGGCGTCGACGCCGTTGCCGGCCTGCTCCGCCTCCTGGAGCGCGGCGAGCGCGGTGGGATCCACGCCCAGCGGCGGCTGCGGATCGGCCGCGCCGAGCCGGGCCGAGTACGCGTGGCACAGGTCCTCCACCACGACGCGGCACGACCAGCCGTCGGAGACCATGTGGAAGAAGCAGAGCGCGAGCACGTGCTCGGTCTCGGAGAGCCGGACCAGGGCGGCCCGCCACAGCGGCGCCCGGCCGGGGTCGAACGCGTCGTTGCGGTGCGCGTACGCGATCCGCTCGACGCGGGCCTGCTGCTCGGCCGGCGGCAGGCCGGACAGGTCGACGTACTCCAGCGGCGACTCGACGTGCGGCAGGATCCGCACCTCGGGCTGCACGCCGATGCGGTCGAACCGCATCCGCAGCGCGTCGTGCCGGTCCACCACGTCCTGCATCGCCTGCCGCAGCACGTCGACCCGCAGGGTGCCCCGCAGCCGGCGGAACTCCACCACCACGAGCCGTGAGGCGCCGGGGTGGCCCGGGTCGAGCGCGGTCATGAACTCCCACATCATCTGCTGGCCGGGGGCCAGCGGGTACGTCGTCGGCACCACCACTCCCTCCGTCAGACCGCCACCGGCGGCACGGCCACCGGCGCGACCGGCCGGTGGTCCGCCCCGTACGGCTGGTAGTCGGCCTCGTCCGGCGCGCGGAAGCCGGTGAAGAGCAGGTCGGGGCGGCCGAGCCGGAGCGACGTGACGAACGCGGCCCCGTCGAAGAGCGTCTCGATCGCCGCGCAGGCCATCGACTCGGCCACCGCGCGCGGTCCCCGGTCGCCGCCGAGCCGGCCGGGTGTCTTCGCGGCGATCATTGCGGCCGCGACGGCCGGCACCGCGAGCAGGCTGCGCCCACCGCTGCGCCGGGCGGTCAGCATCCCGGCCAGCGCGGTCACGGCGAGCGTGCTGGCGGTGTTGAGCACGAACCTGCGCCGGTGCGGGTGGGCGAGGCAGAGCCACTGCTCGGAGCGCCCGTACGTGGTGAACCGGTAGGCGACAGCGCGGAACGTGTCGGCGACGCCGGTGTCGTGGGTGATCACCCCGTCCGGGTCGGTGAGCAGCACGTAGCCGGCGTCGGTGAGCAGCAGCCCGAGGTGCAGGTCCTCGCCGCCCAGCGGCATCGGGGAGTCCTCCGGGAATCCGCCGACCGCCTCGAAGACGGAGCGCTTCACCGCCATGTTCGCCCCGGCGCCCCAGGACACGCGCTCGTAGTGCAGCGGCCGGGTCAGGTCGCCGAGCAGCAGGTAGGAGCGGCGCATCACGCGGAAGAACGCGCTGTCGCCGGGCTCGACGATCACCGGGCCGGTGACGCCGGCGACCTCCTCGCCGGAGGCGCGCAGCCGGGCCGCGTACCGGGTGATCAGGTCGGCCGGCACCCGGCAGTCGGAGTCGGTGAACAGCAGCAGGTCGTACCGGGCGTGCCGGACGCCCAGGTTCCGTTTGGCGCCGACGTGCCGGGGGCCGCGCACGTAGCGGGCGCCGTACTCGGCGCAGGCGGCGCGGTGCGCGGCGGCCGCGCCGGGCGCCGAGTCGTCGACGACCACCACCTCCACCGGTTCCGGGCAGTTCGGGGCGGCGTCACGCAGGCTGCGCAGCTGACGGCGCATCTCCGCCACCCGGTCCTTGACCGGGATGACGACGGAGACGCCGCGCGTGACGGCGCGGGGTTCGGTCGGTTCGCTCACGTGCGATGCGGATCGGCTCATGTCCCGAGGTTCGACCACCCGGATACAACGCCGATACACGGCGCCGGCCGGGCCGGCTACCGCGTGTGTACCGCTGATGTATCGATGGGCATCAAGGTCGAGGACATGACGACCTCCATTCCTCTCGACCGGCGGCTCGCCGTGGACGGTGGCCGGCCGGTCCGCCCGCCCGACCGTCCGTGGCCACGCTGGCCGATCCCCGCGCCGGACGCCGCCGGCAACCTCTCCGCGGTGCTGACCGGCGGCCGGTGGGCGATCAGCAGCCCGTCCGTCGGCGGCACCGGCCTGTACGAGCGGCGCTTCGCCGCCGACTTCGCCCGCTACGTCGGCACCCGCCACTGCGTGCCGGTCGACCACGGATCGAGCGCCCTCGTCGTGGCCCTGGAGTCACTCGGCCTCGGCTACGGCGAGACGGTGCTCGTACCGGCGCTGACCTGGACCGCCTCCGCGACCGCCGCGCTGCGCGCCGGCCTGGTCCCGGTGCTCGTCGACGTCGACCGCGACACCGGCTGCGTCGGGCCGGACCACATCGACCTGTCGGTGGACCCGCGCGCCGTGGTCGCGGTGCACTGGGCCTCCAACATGGCCGACGTGCCGGCGCTCGACGCGGTCACCCGGCCGCGCGGCATCTCCGTCGTGGAGGACTGCGCGCAGGCCCACGGCGCCACCTGGCAGGACCGCCAGGCCGGCTCGCTCGGCCGGCTCGGCTGCTTCAGCTTCCAGCACGGCAAGGTGCTCACCTGCGGTGAGGGCGGGGCCGTGGTCACCGACGACGACACGCTCGCGCCGGTGCTCGAGGAGCTGCGGGCCGACTCGCGCCGCTACCGCGGCGACCGGACGCCGGCCGGCGAGCTGGACCTGGAGGAGAGCGCCGGGGTGCAGGGCGCCAACTTCTGCCTGAACGAGTTCTCCGCCGCGGTGGCCTGCGCCCAGCTGACCACCCTGGACGAGCAGCACGACGTGCGCAACCACCACTACCGGCTGCTCGGCGAGCTGCTGGCCGGCGTCGACGGGGTACGGCTGCTGCAACCGGCGCCGGACCAGACGCGCATCTCGATCTACGAGGGCACGATCGTCTTCGACGAGCTGCCGGCCGGCATGGACAACGCCGCCGCGGCCGCCGCGCTCACCGCCGAACTGGGCCGGCGGTTCTACTGCACCGACGAGCCGCTGCACCGCAGCCGGCTGCTCCAGCCGTGGACGAAGCCGCTGCTCGCGCCGCTGGCCGAACGCTTCGCGGCGATCCACCGGGAGCGCACGTACCCCAACACCGAGTGGCTCGCCGCCCACACCGTCCAGACACACCACAGCACCTTCCTCGGCACCGAACAGGACATGGAGGACATCGCCGCCGCCGTCACCAAGGTGCTCACCCGCTGAACCGCGCCGTCCCGGCGCACCCAGAGAAGGAGTCTTCCCGTGACCGTCACCCAACGCGAGACCTCGCACGCCCCGTCCCCCGACACGGACGCACCCGTCGGCGTGTGGCTCAACGGCGCCCGCGGTTCGGTCGCCACCACCGCGATCACCGGCTTGCTGGCGCTGCGCGCCGGCATGGCCGACTCGACCGGCTGCGTCACCGACACCGGCATGCTGCGCGACGCGCCGCTGGCGAGCTGGAACGACATGGTGGTCGGCGGGCACGACATCGTCGACACGCCGCTGGAGAAGAAGGCCGAGTCGCTCGTCGACTCCGGTGTCATCCCGGCGCCGGTGCTGGCCGCCGTGCGCGGCAGCCTGCCCGAGGTCGAGCAGAACCTGCGCACCGGGTACGACGCGCGTACCGAGACCGCGCCGCTGGCCGAGGTGGTCGACCGGCTGGCCGGCGACATCGAGGAGTTCCGCAGCCGCCACGGGCTGTCCCGGGTCGTCGTCATCAACGTCTCCTCGACCGAGCCGCCGGCCGACCACCGGCCCGAGTACGACGACCTGGACGCGCTGACCCGCGCCATGGCCGACCCGGACGACAAGGCGCTGCCGGCCAGCTCGGTGGTCGCGTACGCGGCGTTCCAGGCCGGTTGCGGCTTCGTCGACTTCACCCCGTCCACCGGCGCCCGGCTGCCCGCGCTGGAGATGATGGCGCAGCGGGAGCGCGTGCCGTTCGCCGGCTCCGACGGCAAGACCGGGGAGACGCTGCTGCGTACCGCCCTGGCGCCGATGTTCACCTCCCGCGCCCTGCACGTGCTCTCCTGGGCCGGGGTCAACCTGCTCGGCGGCGGTGACGGCGCGACGCTGGAGGACCCGCGCAACGCCCGCAGCAAGCTCAGCTCGAAGTCGGGCGTGCTGCCCGCGCTGCTCGGTGAGGACGTCACCGCCCCGCTGCACATCGACAACGTGCCGGACCTGGGCGACCACAAGACCGCCTGGGACCACGTCTCGTTCGAGGGCTTCCTCGGCGTCCGGATGTCCATGCAGCTGACCTGGAGCGGAGTGGACTCCACGCTGGCCGCCCCGCTGGTGCTCGACCTGGCCCGGTTGACCGCCGCGGCGCACCGGGCCGGGCACGTCGGCCCGATCGAGGAGCTGGGGTTCTTCTTCAAGGACCCGATCGGCACCGACGAGCACGCGCTCGCCGAGCAGGCGCAGGCGCTCGCCACCTGGGCCAACGGGCTGGACGGCCGCACCGACAGCTGACCTTCGCACCGGCCGCCGGCGCGGCACCCACCGCGCCGGCGGCCCCGCCCACGTATCCGTAACGAGGAGTTCCCATGTCCCACCACGTCCCGAACGCGCCGGACCGGCCGAGCACGGATCCGGTGTGGACACCGATCCTGACCGGTCTGCACGCGACCGCGCTGGACTGTCTCCAGACGAGCTTCGCCCTGCTGGCCGACCACGCGAACGGGTCCGGCAGCCACCTCGCCCTCGGCGCCCGGTTCGGGTTCCACACCCGGGACAAGGACGGCCTGGTCACCGTCGAGGCGACCTCGGACGACCGGGCCGCCGAGGCGGTCGACCTGCTGGGCCTGCGGGTGGAGGGCCGGTGGATGCAGCTCGACGGGCCACAGGTGCGCCGGCTGTCCGCCCCGGGCCAGCCGCTCTACGTCACCGCCGACGCGTACGACCTGCCCTGGTGCCCCTACCACGACCACGAGCACATGCGGCACAGCTTCCTCGTCACGGCCGCCGCGCCGGACGAGGTCACAGTGGTCGACGCGTACCACAACGACACCGCCTGGGGTCCCGCGCGCCCCGGCGTGTGGCGGCTGCCCGACGCCGTGTTCGACACGGCGTTGGCCGGCGGCGCGCACACCCTGGCGGTGACGGCGCACCCGGCCCCGGAGCTCGACGTACCGGCCATGCTCGCCGGCAACGCCGCCCGGGCCGGCCGGGCCCGCCCGGAGATCGACGGCTACCTGACCCGCACCGCCGCCGCCCTGGACACGGTGGCCGGGCTGCACCGCTTCGTCCTCGACGTCTGGCTGCTGGCCCGCGCCCGCGACCTGCACGAACGCTGGCTCGCCGCGGTCGCGCCCGACGCCGCCTCCGCGCTGGCCGGGCAGGCCGCGCGCTGGCAGCAGCTCGCCACGCGCAGCTACGTGGCGCTGCGGCGGGCTCAGGCGGGCCGGCCGGCCGCGCCGGAACTGGCGGACGCGCTCGGCGAGCTGATCGCCGAGCACCTGGCCGCGCTGGAGTCGATCGCCGGACCGGCCGGCGCGACCGGCGACGACGCCGCGCCGCCCGCGCCGGAGAGGGCCGGTGACGACGGGGTACGGGCGGCGGTGCTCGGCGCGCTCGGCGACACCCTGGACCTGGACGGCTCGGCCCTGCGCACCACCGACGTGCTCCGGGAACTGCCCGGCTTCGACTCGTTCCGGCTGGTCGACGTCATCGACCGGGTCGAACGCCGGCTCGGCGTCGAGGTGCCGGCCACCGCGCTGTCCGCGGCCGACCTGCGCGACGTCGGCTCCCTGTGCGCCATGTTCGGCGCCGCCACCGGAGGTGCCCGATGAGTACCGAACTGCTGCACGACCTGCTGGACCGCACCGCCGACACGCGGCCCGACGCGCCCGCCGCCGGGGACGGGACCGTCGAGTTCACGTACCGTCAGGTCCGGGCCGACAGCCTGCGCCTGGCCGGCTGGCTGCGCGGGCAGGGCGTCCGGCGCGGCGACCGGGTGCTGGTGGCGCTGCCCGCCGACGCGACCCTGCCGGCGCTGCTGTACGCGGTCGCCCGGGCCGGCGCGGTCTTCGTCGTCCTCCGGACGCCGGCCCCCGAAGTCGCCCTCGCCCACGTGCTCGACGACGCCGAACCGGGCCTGGTCCTCACCGACGACCCGGTCCTGACCGGCCTGTCCCGCGCCCGCGGCGTCCCGGTCCACAGGGCGGCCGAGGCGCGGCACGCCGCGTCCGCCGCGGCGATCGGCGACGCGCCCACCGGCCCGGCCCCGCTCGCGGTCGACCCGGTCTGCCTGATCTACACCTCCGGCAGCACCGGCATGCCGAAGGCCGTGGTGTCCACGCACGCCCAGGTCACGTTCGCGGTCCGGGCGATCCAGTCGGAGCTGCGCTACCGGCCCGACGACGTGGTGCACGTCCTGCTGCCGCCGTCGTTCGACTACGGCCTCTACCAGATCTTCCTGAGCACCGTGGCCGGCGCCCGGCTGCGCCTCGGTGATCCCGGGGACACCGGAGGCCGCCTGCTGGCGACCCTCGTCGAGTCCGGCGCCACGGTGCTGCCCTGCGTACCGTCGCTCGCGATCAACCTGCTGCGGCTGCTCGGCCGGGCCGGCGCGCCGCGCCCGCCGCTGCGCCTGCTCACCAACACCGGCGCCGCCATGCCGCCGGAGGTGCTGGCCGGCCTGCGCCGGCTGCTGCCCGGCCTGGCCGTCCAGCTGATGTTCGGCCTCACCGAGTGCAAACGCGCGGCGATCATGCCGCCCGACGCCGACCTGCGCCGGCCCGGCGCCTGCGGGCGCGCGCTGCCCGGCACCGAGATCTTCACTGTGGACGCCGAGGGGCGGCGTCAGCCACCGGGCGTCCGCGGCGAGCTTGTGGTACGCGGCCCGCACGTGATGGCCGGCTACTGGCGGCGACCCGAACTGACAGCGCAACGCTTCCGCCGCGCCCACGGGCTGTTCCCGCAGTTGCACACCGGCGACCACGGTCACGTGGACGCCGACGGGTACGTCCACTTCGCCGGCCGCCGCGACGACGTCTACAAGGAGAAGGGCACCCGGGTCAGCGCCACCGAGGTGGAGGCCGCCGCGTACCGGGTCGACGGCGTGGACGCGGCCGGGGTGCTGCCGCCGGCCGACGGCCGCGACGGCGCGACGCTGTTCGTGGTGGCCGCGCTGACCCCCGCCGACGTGCTGCGCCGGCTGCGGGAACAGCTGGAGGAGATGAAGGTGCCGGCGCGCTGCGTCGTGCTGCCCAACCTGCCACTGACCGGCAACGGCAAGGTGGACCGGCGGGCGCTGGCCCGGCTGGCGGGTGAGCACGATGGCTGACCTGCCCTTCGACACCCCGGCGTACCGCTACGACCTGGCCCGGGTACGCGCCAGCCACGCCACCCTGGTCGCCGCGCTGCCCGCGCCCAGCCGGCTGTTCTACTCGCTCAAGGCCAACCCGCACCCGGCGCTGGTCGCGGCGCTGCACACCGCCGGCTGCGACGCGGAGATCTGCTCGCCGGGCGAGCTGGCCGCGGCGCTACGGGCCGGTGTGCCGGGCGAGCGCATGCTCTACACCGGACCCGGCAAGCGCGACGCCGAGGTGGCCGAGGCGGTGCGCGCCGGTGTCCGCTGGTTCTCCGTCGACTCGCCCGAGGGCCTGGACCAGGCCGACCGGATCGCCACCGCGCACGGCGTCGAAGTGCGGTGCCTGCTGCGGGTCAACGACCGGGTGCCCAACCCGGGTCAGGGGCTCACCATGACCGGCGTCGCGTCCCAGTTCGGCGCCGACGCCGACTGGATCGAACAGGAGCCGCAACGGTTCCGCTCCCGCCCGTCGGCCCCGGTACGCGGATTCCACCTCTACACCGGCAGCAACGTCGACTCGGTGGACGCGCTGGTGGCCCAGTTCACCGCGGCGGCGCGTACCGCCCGGCGGCTGCGGGACCTGCTCGGCATCGACCTGACCCTGCTCGACCTCGGCGGCGGCTTCGGCGCGCCGTTCGCCCGGCCCGGCCGCAACGCGGACCTGACCGGCCTCGCCGAACGGGTCGCCGCGGCCCTGGACGAGCTCTTCCCCGGCTGGCGCGACGGGGCGCCGACGGTCGCCTTCGAGTCCGGACGGTTCCTCACCGCGACCGCCGGCACGCTGCTGACGCGCGTGCTGGACGTCAAGCGGTCGCAGGGTACGCCGGTGGTGGTGCTGGAGTCCGGCATCAACCACCTCGGCGGGATGTCCGGCCTGCGCCGGCTGCCGCCGCTCGTACCCGCCCTGCACGCCGCCGACGGCCGCGACGGCGCGCCGCTGGAGGCCGCGATCGTCGCCGGGCCGCTGTGCACGCCGCTGGACACCTGGGCCCGCGCCGCGAACCTGCCCGACGTGCGGCCGGGCGACGTGCTGGCCGTGCCGAACGTCGGGGCGTACGGGCTCTCGGCGAGCCTGCTGGCCTTCCTCGGCCACCCGGCGCCGGTCGAGGTCGTCTGCGACGGCGACCGCGTCGTCGAGACGTCCCGGCTGACCCTGACGCGGCACCCGGTCGACGCGCCGGGCGCCACTGCCGAAACCCGAGAAGAAAGGTGACGTCAATGAACGCCGAATTCACCGAGTTGCTCCGCCCGTTCCTCAAGTTCGCCGGCGCGGACGAGATCACCGAGGAGTCGCGCCTGCGCGACCTCGGCCTGGACTCCATGCGCGAGATCGAGCTGCTGTTCGCCATCGAGGACACGTTCGGAGTCGCCGTGCCCGACGACAAGCTGGTCGACTCGACCTTCGCCACGGCCGGCGGGCTGTGGGGCGTGGTCGAGGAACTGCGCGCCCCGGTCGGCGGTGGTTCCCGATGACCGCGACCGCCGGGTACGCCCCGGCCGCCGAGACCGTCGCCGAGGTCGCTGCGGAGCACGCCCGCCAGTCCGACGAGGACGCCGCCTTCCCGACCGAGGCGCTGACCGCCATGCGCCGTACGGGGCTGCTGGGGCTGCTGGTCCCGGCCGCCGAGGGCGGTGCCGGCGGCACGCTGACGGACCTGGTCGACGTCACGCTGACGCTGGGCCGGGTGGACATGTCGGTGGCGATGGTCTTCGCCATGCACTGCCAGCAGGTCGCCGCGATCACCGCGTACGGCGGCGAGAAGCTGCGCGCCGAGGTGCTGCCGACGGTGGCCCGGGGCGAGCGGTATCTCGGCTCGGTCACCACCGAGGCCGGCAAGGGCGGTCACCTGCTGACCGCCGAGTCGGCGCTGGAGCACGACGGCGAGATGCTGCGGATCGACAGGCAGGCACCGATCGTGACCGGCGGTCCGTACGCGGACGCCTTCCTCATCACGACCCGCGCGCCGGGGGCCGGCTCGGCCGCCCAGGTGGACCTGGTCTACGCCGACCGGGACCAGGTGGAGACCGAGGTGACCGGCGGGTGGCGCCCGCTGGGCATGCGGGCCACGCACAGCGTGCCGATGCGGCTGCGCGGCGCGGTGCCGCAGTGGCAGGTCATCGGCGAGCACGGCGGGTTCCGGGAGATCGCCACCCGGGTCTTCGCGCCGCTGGCCCACGTCGGCTGGTCGGCGGCCTGGATCGGGGCGGCCGCCGGTGCGTACGCCCGGGTGCTGCGGCACGCCCGCAGCGAGGCGGGACGGCGGCAGTTCGCCCCCTCCTCCGAGCTGGTGCTGCTGCGGCTGGCCGGCATCCGCACCCGGCTGGACGCGGCGCACGCGCTGCTGCGGCACACCGTCGCAGTGGTCACCGACGCACCGGACATGTCGGCGGCGCCGGTGCAGCTTCTGCTCAACACGCTGAAGATCCGGGCGGCCGAGGAGTCCTTCGCCGCCGCCGACGAGCTGGTCGAGCTGACCGGCCTGCGCCACGGCTACCTGACCGACTCGCCGCTGACGTTGGAGCGCGCCTTCCGGGATCTGCGCTCGGCCTCGCTGAACTACGCCAACGACCGGCTGCGCCTGGCCAACGGGGCGTTGTCGCTGCGCGACCCGGGGGTGCGTCTTGCCTGAGCCGACGCCGGCCGGGGACGACGCCGCCGCGGTGCGGGCCGCCCTGTCCGGTGCGGATCCCACCGACCCCGGCGCGGTGTGGCGCGCGCTGGGCGCCGCCGGGATCGTCGAGGCGCTCTATCCGGACGGCGTCCAGCCGGACCCCCGGCGGCTGTCGGCGCTGCTCACCGAACTGGACGCCCGGTGCCCGCTCGGCGTGACGCTGTCGGTCTGCGTGCAGGTCGCCACCGTACTGCCGCTGCTGGCCGGCGCGACCGGCCCGGCGGAGACCGCGCGGCGCGGCATGCTGCGCGGCGAGACGGTGGTGGCGCTGGCCGTCACCGACGCCGCCGGGTCGGGCTCGGACCTGCTCGACGCCACGACCCGGGTGAAGCCCGGCGACGACGGCGCCGTCCTGGACGGCGGCAAGGACTGGATCACCAACGCGACGAGCTGCGACGCGGCGCTGGTGCTGGCCCGGCACCGCGAGGCGCGGCACTTCACCAGCTTCTGCTGGGTGCTGGTGCCCGCCGCCGCGCCGGGCGTGACGGCCGAGTCCGCCGGGCGGGCGTTCGCCGGGTCCGGCGTGGGCCACCTGCGCTTCGCCGGCGTGGCGCTGGGCCCGGACGCCGTGCTGGGCCGCCCCGGCCGGGCGCTGGCCGGGTTCGCCCGGCAGGTCGGCGTCGAACGGGTCGCCGGGGCGCTGTGGGCCCGGGCGATGTGCCACCGGATGCTGGCGGGCCTGCACGACTGGCTGCGGCGGCGGCCGGCCGGGGCGGGCACGCTGTGGGACCGCCCGGCGGTCCGCGAGCGGTACGCCCGGTGCCTGGTCGCCACGCACCAGCTCGACGCGCTGTGCGCGCCGCTGCTGGACGCGCCGGCCGCCGTCCCGTCCGCGGTCACCGGGATGCTGCTCAAGGTCAGCGCCGCCGAGACCGTGGACCGGGTCGCCGCCGAGGCGGTGCGCCTGCGCGGCGCGGACGCGTTCCGCGACGGCGGGGAGGCGCAGCTGCGTACCGAGGCGGCCATGTTCGGCATCGCCGGTGGCGCCACCGGCGCGATGCTCGCCGGCATCGCCGACCACGCCGACGAACTCGTGGGCACGGTGACCTGAGCACGACGTCCCGCGCCGGTGCGCCGGAAGACCGATCGACGACAGCACAGTGAAGGGAGCAACGCCGTGAGTCTCTACTCCTGGTTCGAGCGGACCGTGGCACGCGTGCCCGAAGCGGTCGCGCTGGAGGTCGGCGGGGAGCCGGTGACCTACCGCCGGCTGCGCGACCTCGCCGACGGCCTCGCCGGGCGGATCCACGCCGAGGTGGGCCACCGCCCGCGCGCGGTCGGCCTGCTGGCCGCCCGCAGCCTGCCCGCGTACGCCGGATATCTGGCCGCGCTGCGCGCCGGAGCGGCGGTGGTGCCGCTCAACCCGGCCTTCCCACCGGCCCGCACCGCCCGGCAGTGCCGGGACGCGGGCGTGGACGCGCTCGTGGTCGACGACGCCGGCGCCGCGACCGCGGCGCAGGTCGCGGGCGACGCCGTGACGGTACGCCTCGACGGCGCGCCCGCCGTCCCGCCGCCGGCCGCCCCGGTGGCGCCGGACGACGTGGCGTACCTGCTGTTCACCTCCGGCTCGACCGGGCGGCCCAAGGGCGTGCCGGTCCGGCACCGCAACGTGGACGCGTTCCTCGCGTACTGCCGGGACCGCTACCCCGTCGGCCCTGGTGACCGGCTGTCGCAGACCTTCGACCTGACCTTCGACCCGTCCGTGTTCGACATGTTCGTCGCCTGGGGCGGTGGTGCCACGCTCGTGGTGCCGCAGCCGGACGAGGTGCTGACGCCGGTGCGGTTCGTCAACGAACGGCGGATCACGCACTGGTTCTCGGTGCCCTCGGTGGTCTCGCTGGCCCGCCGGATGCGGATGCTCTCCCCCGGCGCCATGCCCGGTCTGCGGCACAGCCTCTTCGCCGGCGAGGCGCTGACGCTGGAGCAGGCGCGGGCGTGGGCGGCGGCGGCGCCGGGCAGCGTGGTGGAGAACCTCTACGGTCCCACCGAGCTGACCGTGACCTGCACCGGTCACCGGCTGCCGGCGGATCCGGCGGCCTGGCCGGCCACCTCCAACGGCACCGTGCCGATCGGCGACGCCCACCCCGGGCTGGACGCGATCCTGCGCGCCGAGGACGGCGCCGTCGGCGTGGACGACGGCGAGCTGTGCGTGCACGGGCCGCAGCGGTTCGACGGCTACCTCGACCCGGCCGACGACGACGGCCGGTTCGTCACGTACGCCGGCCGCCGGTACTACCGCACCGGTGACCGGGTCCGGCGCGAGCACGGCACGTTCGTGCACCACGGCCGCCTGGACGACCAGGTGAAGCTGCGCGGCTACCGGATCGAGCTGGGCGAGATCGAGATGGTCCTGCGCGGCCACCCGGGGGTGCAGGACGCGGTGGTGCTGGCGTTCGGCGCGGGCGACGACGTCTCCCTGCGCGCGGTCTACACCGGCGCCGCCGGGATCACCGGCGAGCTGACCCGCAGGTGCGCGGAGCGTCTGCCCGCCTACATGGTGCCGGCGCGGATCCACCACGTGGCCGCGCTGCCCATGAACGCCAACGGCAAGACCGACCGACGGCGGGCCGCCGACCTGGTCGGCGGCGCGACGAGAGGAGCACGGTGATGACCGGCACAGGGAACGGACAGGACCAGGAACGGGCGTTCCGCTCGGTGGCCGGGCGCTTCGCCACCGGAGTGGCGGTGGCGACCGCCGTCGGGCCCGACGGACCGGTGGGGATGACAGTCAACTCCTTCACCACCGTGTCGCTGTCGCCCCGGATGCTGCTGGTCTGCCTGCGGCGGGACTGCCGGCTGCTCGGCGCGGTGCGGCGTACCGGCCGGTTCGCGGTGACGGTGCTCGGCGACGACCAGCGCGAGGAGGCGGCCTGGTTCGCCAGCCGGGGCCGGCCGGCGGGCGCCGACGGCTTCGCGGGTGTGGCGTACGACGACGAGCGGGCGACCGGTTGCCCGCGCCTGACCGACGGGGTGGCGTACTTCGGCTGCGAGGCGGTCTCCGCGAATCCGGCCGGTGACCACGCGGTGCTGATGGGCGAGGTCCGCTCCGCGGGCCTGCTCCGGCCGACCCCTCCGCTGCTGTTCGTGGACGGCGACTACGCGCGGGTCGCCGCGCCGCGGGAAGCGCAGGTGGCGCGATGAGCATCGGTGCCGCTCCCGGCGACCTGCGCCACCTGAGCCTGCGCGCGGCGCGGGCCGGGGCGGACGCGATCCGCGAGGCGCGCGGCCGGGGCCTGCAGACAGAGCACAAGGGCGGCGCGGCCCAGGATCCGGTGACCAGCGCCGACCACGCCAGCGAACGGGCCATCCTCGGCCTGCTCGCCCGCGACCGGCCGCAGGACGCCGTGCTGGCCGAGGAGTCCGGGGCCAGCGACGGCTGCTCCGGCCTGCGCTGGATCGTCGACCCGCTCGACGGCACGCTGAACTTCAGCCACGGGGCGAGCCGCTACGCGGTCAGCATCGCGGTGGCGACCGGCTGCGACGTGGGCGACGGCCGGGTGGTCGCGGCCACCGTGCTGCAACCGGCCACCGGCGCCTGCCTGGTACTCGACGACGACGGCGTGCTCGACGGCGACGCACCGGTCGCGGTGAACCGCGAGGCCGAGCCGGGGCACGCCCTGGTCGCGTTCGCGGTGCCGAACGCGCCGGGGCCGCGACGGCGGGCGTACCAGGCGCTCGTGGGCGTCGCGCCCCGCGTCGCCGACCTGCGCAACACCGGATCCACGGTCTGTGACCTGGCGGCGGTGGCCCGCGGCGAGCTGGACGCGTTCGTCAGCTTCGACCCGGCGCCGTGGGACATCGCGGCCGGCGCCGCGCTGGTCGAGGCCGCCGGCGGCGTGAGCCGGCGGTGGGGCCACGACGGGTTCGAGGTCTTCGCCACCGGCGCGCCGGCCGTGGTGGCCGCGCTGGCCGGCTGGCTGGGCGACGACGGCACGGACGGCCGCGACGGCATCGACAGCGACGACAGCACCGACAGCGACGAGGAGAGGGGCACCGACGATGACCGGCAGCGATGAGTTCCGGCTGGCACTGGTGGGGGCGGGCCGGATGGGCCACCACCACCTGCGGGCCCTGGCCGACCACCCGGCCGTCCGGATCCGGTACGTGGTCGATCCGGTTCCGGCGGCACGGGAGGCGGTCACCGCCGCCGGGCTGCCGGCGTATCCGAGCGTGGAGGACCTGCTCGCGGACGCCGTGCCGGACGGTCTCCTGGTGACGGCGCCCACCGGGCGGCACGGCGCGCTGATCGCGGCCGCCGCCAAGGCGGGACTGCCGGTGCTGTGCGAGAAGCCGGCCGGGCTCGGCCCGGCCGAGGCGGCGGAGACGGGCCGGGTGGCCGCCGCGGCCGGGATCCCGTTCCAGGTCGCCTACTGGCGCCGGTTCGTCCCGCAGCTACGACGGCTGCGGGAGCGGATCGCCGGCGGCGAGCTCGGCGAGGTGCTGTTCGTGGCCGCGGCGCAGTGGGACGGCGAACCACCGGCGGCGGCGTTCCGGACCGGCAGCGGCGGGATCTTCGTGGACATGGGCGTGCACGAGTTCGACCAGATCCGGTGGCTGACCGGGCAGGAGATCGACCGGCTCGCGGTGCAGCCGGCCGGGCCGGTCACCGACCCGGCGGTACGCGGCCGGGACGTGGACAGCGCGCAGGCGTTGCTCGGCCTGTCCGGCGGCGGCACCGCGCTGGTGTCGCTCGGCCGGCACCACCGGGGCGGCGACATGGCGGCGGTGGAGGTCTTCGGCACCCGCGACCATGAGCGGCTGACCTTCCTCGACCCGGCCGACGGGGACGCCACCATGTACGCGGCCCTGGCCCGTCAGGCGGAGGACTTCGCCGGGCTGGTCCGGGAGGGCCGGTCGGCGGGTGCCGGGGTGGCGGACGCGGTGGCGGTGCTCGACGCGGCGCGGCGGGCGACGGCACAGCTGACACCGGGTCACGAAGTACACACCGAACGGTGATTACTTGCACCATCTGGGAGCGAGGCATTCCCCAGCCGAAGGTGGGAAATCCATCGGTACACCACACTGTGGACGGTACTGCGGAGCGGGGGAATGCATCGATGCGGTTCAGTGTCCTCGGCCCGTTGACCGTTCATGTGGACGACCGGCCGGTCACGCTCACCGGCACCAAACCCCGCCTGCTGCTCGCCGTGCTGCTGCTGAGCCCGGGACGTACTGTCCCCACATCCCGGCTGGTCGACGGCCTCTGGCCGGACGCGCCGCCCGCGTCGGCGGTCCGCAACCTGCGCACGTACGTGCACCGGCTCCGGCAGACGCTGGACCGCGGTGGCGACTCGGCCGACCGGCTGGTCCACGACGGCACCGGCTACCACCTGCGGGTCGACGAGGACGAGCTGGATCTGCTGCGGTTCCGGCGTCTCGCCGACGAGGCCCGCCGGGCCGCGCGGGGGGACCGCCCCGAGGCCGCCGCCGACCTGTTCGACCGGGCGGTCGAGCTGTGGGGCGGGCATCCGCTGGAGGACCTGGCGGATCTCGGCACCGACCTCGGCGCGACCGTCACGGCGCTGCGGGAACAGCACCGGGAGATGACGACCGAGCTGATCGACCTGCGCCTGCGGCTGGGTCAGCCGGCCCGGGTCATCCCGCCGCTGCGCCGGATGGTGGCCGAGGAGCCGCTCGACGAACGCCGGCAGGCGCAACTGGTGACCGCGCTGACCTTGGAGGGGCGCGTGGCCGAGGCGCTGGCCGTGTACCAGCAGGCCCGGCGCGGCATCGTCGACGAACTCGGCGTCGACCCCGGTCCCACCCTCCAGGGCGCCCTCCAGACCGCACTGGACGCGGAGTCCGCCGAGGTCCGTCCACCGGCCGGCTGGCCGGCGGCCCTCGGCGCCGGGCCCGCGTCGCCGCCCGACCCGCCGCCGAGCCCGCAGGCCCTGCCGATGAAACCGCCGTCCCTGGTCGGCCGGGACACCACGGCGGGCCAGTTGCGCGCCATCGCCGAGGGGATCGCCGACCCGGCCGGCGCCGACGAGCACGCCGGGGTCGTGCTCGTCTCCGGCGCGCCGGGCGTCGGCAAGTCGTCGTTCTCGGTGAGCAGCGGGTACGACCTGGCCGACCTCTTCCCCGACGGTCAGCTCTTCGTCAGCTTCGACAGCGGCGACGAGCCGCCGCGCGGCAGCGGGGAGCTGATCCGGGAGCTGCTGGTCGAGCTGGGCGTGCCGCTGACCGACGTGTCCGAGGACATCCGGGAGCGCTCGGCCGTGCTGCGGTGCGCGCTCGCCGGCCGGCGGCTGCTGCTCATCATCGACGACGTCGACTGCGCGCAGCAGGTGCGTCCGCTGCTGCCCGGGGCGGGTCGCAGCCTGGTGCTGATCAACAGCCGGCAGCGCCTGCTGGACCTGGACGTCGGCTGGCGGCTGACGCTCGGCGCGCTCGACCGGGCCGACGCGGTGGAACTACTCGCCACGATCGCGGGCGAGCGCCGGGTACGGGAACAGCCGGAGGTGTTCGGCCGGATCGCGGCGGCCTGCGACCGGCTGCCGCTGGCCCTGCGGATCGTCGGCAGCCGGCTCGTCACCCAGCCCGACGTCGCCCTGCCCGGCTTCGCCGCGCATCTGGAGGACGAGGAGAACCGGCTGTCCGAGCTGTCCGTCGGGGACATCTCGGTACGCGACAGCCTCTCGGTCAGCTACCAGGCGCTGGACGTCGACGCCCGCCGGGCGCTGCACGCGCTGGCCCGCACCGACTCGTTCATCACCCCGGCCAGCGCGGTGGAGATCCTGCGCCTGCCCCGGCAGCAGGCCAACCGGATGGTGGAGCATCTGGTCCAGCACAATCTGCTGGTGCCGGTCGACCCCGGCGCCCCGGACGAGCGTCTCCACCTGCCGGAGCTGCTGCGGCTGTTCGCCCGCGAGCGCGTGGACGCGCACGGCCGGCCGCGTCCGGCCTGAACGCCGGTCGCGGTGTGCGGGTCGGTCCGACCCGCACACCGCGACCGGGTGTCACCTACTTGAGGAAGCGGTCCAGCGCGGCCTCGATGGTGCCGCTGTCCGGCGACGCGTACGACTTCATCGTCACCTTGTTGTAGGAGATGAAGCTCGGGCACCGGGCGGCGGGCGCGGTCACCGTGCCGCCGTCACCGACCTTCTCGCCGGTCTTGGCGGCGTGGAAGGTCAGGGTGTACCGCGAGGAGATGTAGTCGACGGTGACGACCTTGTCCTCGCTGTTCTTGTACTGGCACTTCTTCGGCGTGCCCTCGCTGCCCTCGACCATCTTGAGGCAGCCGATGACCGACACCGTGGCGAAGTCGGCCGACTTCGCGTAGTACGGCTTGGCCGAGCTGATCGTCTTCTGCGACCAGAACGACGGCCGGTCCGGGGAGTTGGAGAAGACGTACGCCTTCGAGCCCGCCGGCGCGGTGTACGGCGCGGCGTTGAGGATCGCTCCCCCGTCGCAGACCGCCGACATCTCGCTGGCGTACCGCGCGGTGATCGAGTCGTTGTTTGTGGGCCCGTCCGGCCCGGTCGACTCCGGCCCGCCCGCACTGGGGGTCGCGGACGGACTGTTGTCCGGCCCGGGGGTGGCGCTGCCCGAGGCAACCGGCTTCGGGTCCTCCTCGTCACCGTTGAAGGCGACGTAGGCGAGGCCGCCGCCGCAGCACAGCAGCGTCAGCGTGACCGCGCCGGCCGCGAGGCCGACGATGAGGCCCTTGCTCTTGCCGCCGCTCGGGGGCGGGGTGGGCGCGTACGGCGCCGACCCGGGGTAGCCCGGCTGACCCGGGTACGGCGCCGCGGGCTGCGCGCCGTACGGAGCGCCCGACCCCGGCTGCGCGCCGTACGGGGCACCCGACCCCGGCTGGGCGCCGTAGGGGGCGCCCGACGCGGGCTGCGCACCGTAGGGCGCACCCGATGCCGGCTGCGAGCCGTAGGGTGCGCCGGAGGCCGGCTGCGCGCCGTACGGGGCGTTCGGGTCGGGCTGGTTGCCCCACGCTCCGGCGTTCGGGTCCGGATAGCCTCCGTAGGGAGGGTGATTGTCACTCATCTGAGGTTCTTCCACCTGTCGTCCGTGGTTCCGGCGATCAACCACCCCGCAGCGTAATGACGCCTGCAAATTCACGATCGCCGACATTCGATACGTTCTTCACCAGCCGTGCCGGGGTCACTCCGGTGCGTGCGCGCCCGGATCCGGCATCCGCCCGCCCATCAGGCGTGACGGGCCGGGGACCGTTGTGACGCAACGGATCGACCGATCGGCGATCGACCTGTACCCGGCATCCACGACGCCGAAAAGTGTGACGTACGCGACACCGGCCGACGCCGGCGGGGCGGCGGCGGACCACATCCTGGACCGCCACTTAGTGAGGATCGTCTATATTGACGCATGTCACAGGCGCGGACAGAATCCCAGCACCACCACCAGGACCCCTCCGGGAGGGCCCCATGATCCGTCCCCGCCTGCCGCTGATGCGGACCGCCACCAGACTCGCCGCGGTCGCCGCGGCCACCGCCGGCGTGCTGCTCACCGTCGCCGCACCCGCCGTCGCCGCCGCACCCGCCGGGCGTTACGTCGCGCTCGGCGACTCCTACACCTCCGCCCCGCTCGTGCCCACCCAGGTCGACCTGAACTGCCTGCGCTCCAACCGCAACTACCCGTCCCTGGTCGCGACGTCCGCCGGTTCGTCGTCGTTCGCCGACGTGAGCTGCTCCGGCGCCACCACCGAGGACATCCTGTACGGCGGGGACGGTGCGCTGGGCATCGCGCTGCCGCCGCAGGTGAACGCCGTCACCTCGGCCACCGCGCTGGTGACCGTCCAGATCGGTGGCAACGACATCGGCTTCTCCGGCATCATCGGCGACTGCGCCGAGGCGAGCGTGAGCAGCCCGCTCGGGTCGCCCTGCAAGGACCGGTTCACCGCGGGCGGCACGGACCAGTTGCGGGCCCGGATCGCCGCCACCGCGCCGAAGGTGACGGCCGTGCTGCGGGCGGTCCGCCAGGCCGCGCCGAACGCGCGCGTGGTGGTGCTCGGCTACCCGGCGATCCTGCCCGACAGCGGGTACGGTTGCTGGCCGGTGGTGCCGATCGCCTACCAGGACGTGCCGTACCTGCGCGGGGTCCAGAAGGCACTGAACACGATGCTCGCCGACACCGCGGCGGCGGGCGGGGCGAGCTACGCCGACGTCTACACGCCGTCGATCGGGCGGGACGCGTGCAAGAGCAGCGGCACCCGCTGGGTGGAGGGACTGGTGCCGCAGAACTCCGCCGCGCCGTTCCACCCGAACGCCCGCGGTGAGCAGGGCATGGCCACCGCCCTGCTGGCGCACCTGAGCTGACAGCACGCCGTGAGCCGGCCCCGCCGAGGCGGAGCCGGCTCACGGTTCGGCGGCCTCACACCCGGGTGATGCGGACCGCGTCGGCGACCACGTAGCCGGCGCCGGCGCTCCAGCGGCTCACCCCGACCTTGTCCCCGGTCCCGGCGGCGAGCGTGAACACGCCGAGCGAGACCCAGCGTCCGCCACCGGTGCGCTGGTCGACCGCCACCGACCGGTTGCCGGTCGTGGTGGCGACCAGGTACGGGGTGCGGTCGTTGTAGCCGGGGTCGGCCGGGTACCACACCGACACCTCGTAGGAGCCGGTCGCGGGCAGGCTCGCCCGGAACCAGGCCACGTCGCTGGACGCCACCGGCGTGGCGAAGCGGTAGTCGGCGCCGTACCGCTGCCCGGAGTACGCCGACGTGCCCCACGCCGCGCCCGCGCTGAACCCGCCCGACGTGGCGTTGTCCACTGTCACGCTCCACGGCGCGGGCGTCGCCGTGCCGGCCCGGAGGTCGAGGTAGTTGCGGTCGATCTTCATGGTCACGCCGCCCCACGTCTCGGTGACGTCCCCGGCGTACTGGTGCAGGCGCTGCTGGTCGGCGTAGCGGTCGTCGGCGCAGTACGTGCCCCCGTCGGTGTCCGCGACGCCGTTCCACCAGGCGATCCAGATCTGGTCCAGGCGCAGGTACCGGGTGTCGTCGTAGGCGGCGCAGACGTCGGTGATGCCGGACGAGCCGCTGGAGTACATGCCGGCGAGGTAGCCGCGCGTGTGCAGCCGCTCGACCCAGCCGGAGAGGAAGGAGAGCACGGCGGCCCGGCAGCTCGCGTTCGACGGGTACTGCTCGACGTCGTTGTAGAGCGTGCTGCCCGCGCCGATGCCGAGCGCCGCGGCGGCGGCGGCCGCGCTGTCCGCCGCGGTCCTCCCCTGCCCGCGGGCGGTGGCCGGGTCGGCGGACATCTTCGGCGTACGGGTGCCGCACGGTGCCTGGTAGCCCAGTTCGATCGGGATGAGCCGCCAGCCCTTGCGGGTCTGGTCGGCGACCCAGGTCGCGGTCAGGTTCGGCTGGGCGCAGGTGCGGCTGGCGCCGCTGATGTAGACGCCGACCGCGCGGTACGGCGACGCGCTCAGCCAGGCGTCCATCGCGGCCTGCGACGGCGCGGTGCACGTGTCGAAGCCCTTGCCGGTGAAGGTGCCGGGCTGCGGGCCGACCGCGGCGACGGCGGCCGGCGTCCCGGCCGCGGCGGCAGGCGCGGCCGGGGCCGTGGCCGCGAGCACGGCGAGAAGTGTCAGGGCCGTGGCGATCGCTCTCATCGGCGCCCCTCCTGTGAAGGATTCCTCGCTCGACGGCGAGACTTGGGCAGGATTTCTACCACGCATCGACGAATGGCGACAGATGGCGGTGGCGAAAGTTTTCACGACGGAAACGATCATTGAAGGGTATCGACAGAACGGCGGGTGCCGGTATAGCGTGCCCGCACTCACATCCGTCGATCGGTGAGCGTCGTCACCCGAGGAGCGCCATGTCCACGTCACGATCCCCCCGTCTGCGACGCCGAGGTCTGCTCGGCGTACCCGCCCTGGTGGCAGCCGCCCTCGCGGTGGCCGTCCGTCCCGGTACGGCGCACGCCGCGCCGAAGGCCGAGTGCCTCGCCGACCTGCTCGGGGAGCAGTGATGGCCACCATTCCCTGGCTCGTGGACGTGCTGCGCGGCGCCGGCGTACAGGTCGTGGTCGAGGGCGACTGGCTCAACCGGATGCGCTCCGGTTCGTTCGACCCGATCGGCGTGCTCTGGCACCACACCGCCGCCACGTCCAGCGCCACCAACCCGCACCCGGCGCTGAACATCTGCATCAACGGCCGGTCCGACCTGCCCGGCCCGCTCTGCCAGGCGCTCGTGGACTACCACGGCGTGTTCCACGTGATCTCCGCCGGCCGGTGCAACCACGCCGGCACCAGCGGCGGCAGCGGCCCGATCCCGGCCGGGGACGGCAACACCCTGATGATCGGGTGGGAGATCGACTACAACGGCGTCGACCAGCGGATGACCACCGCCCAGTACAACGCGAGCATCGCGGCCACCGCCGCCGTGCTCAAGCGGCTCGGCCGGGACTCCAGCTACGCCCGCGGCCACCGGGAGACCAGCACCACCGGCAAGATCGACCCGTCCTTCATCGACCTGAACACGATGCGCGCCGACGTGGCCGCCAAGATGGCCGGCGGTGGCACCGGCTGGACGTCGATCGTGGACAACGCCACCGCCGGCCGGTTCACCGCCAGCGCGAGCTGGGGCACCTCGACGTACTCCGGGCAGCGCTACGGCGCCGACTACCGCTACGCGGACCCGGTCGCCGCGAGCGACGCGGCCTGGTACAAGTTCAACGTCCCGCGTACCGGCAACTACCGGGTCGAGGCGTGGTGGCCGGCGAACGCGGGCTACAACGCGGCCACGCCGTACATCGTCGCCACCACCACCGGCAATCGGACGGTGGTGGTCGACCAGCGGGCCACCGGCGGGCAGTGGCGCTCGCTCGGCACGTTCACGCTGCCGGCCGGGGACGCCAACCGCGTCGCGGTCAGCCGGTGGAGCTCCGCCGCCGGCCTGGTCATCGCCGACGCGGTCCGGCTGACCGAGGTCTGAGTCCGGGCGTACCGACGCGGCCGGGTGGGCGCCCCACCCGGCCGCGTCCGCCGTCGGTCAGCGCAGCGACCGGAAGGCCGCCCGCATCTCCTGGGCGAACAGCTCCGGCTGCTCCCAGGCGGCGAAGTGCCCACCCCGGTCCAGCGTGTTGTAGTGGATCAGGTTCGGGTACGCCCGCTCCGCCCAGCTGCGCGGCGCGAGCAGGATCTCGTCCGGGAACTGGCTCACCGCGGCCGGCACCTGGACGCCCTTGGCAGCGAAGAACGACCGCGCGTTCTGCGCGTAGAGCCGGGCCGACGACACGCCCGTGTTGGTCAGCCAGTAGAGCGTGACATTGTCCAGGATGTCGTCGCGGCTCAGCCCGCCGGGCCGCCCGGCGAAGGCGGCGCAGATCAGGTCCAGGCTGGCCGCGTCGTGGTCGAGCATGAACGTCGCCAGGCCGACCGGCGAGTCGGCGAGCGCCGTGAGCGTCTCCGGACGGGTCGTCATGATCAGCGCGTACGCGGAGTGCTTCCAGAAGAAGTCGATCCGCTCGCAGGCGGCCCGCTCCTCGGTCGAGAGCCCGGCCGGCAGCTCCTCGAGGGGGTTGTTCACGCCGGTGATGCCGCTCTGCAGCAGCGCGTCGATGTCCGGCGGCACCACGCAGGGCATGTTCGTGTGGATGCCGGCGAGTTCCGGCGGCGCCTGCACGCCGAGCATGTCGGTGATCAGCGCGCCCCAGTCGCCGCCCTGGGCCACGAAGCGGGTGTAGCCCAGCCGCCGCATCAGCTCGGTCCAGGCGCGGGCGACGTGCTGCGGGTCCCAGCCGGGCCGGTCCGGCTTGCCGGAGAAGCCGTAGCCGGGCATCGACGGGATCACCAGGTGGAACGCGTCCGAGGCGCTGCCGCCGTGTGCCGTCGGGTCGGTGAGCGGGCCGATGATCTTCAGCTGTTCGATCACCGACCCCGGCCAGCCGTGCGTGACGATCAGCGGCAGCGCGTCGGCGTGCCGGGACCGGACGTGGATGAAGTGGATGTCCAGGCCGTCGATCTCGGTGACGAAGTTCGGCAGGTCGTTCAGCCGCGCCTCGACCTTGCGCCAGTCGTACTCGGTGGCCCAGTAGCGGGCGAGCGCCTGACTCGTCTCCAGCGGCACGCCCTGCGACTGGTCGTCGACTGTCTGCCGCTCCGGCCAGCGGGTGGCCGCGAGCCGGGACCGCAGGTCCGCCAGGTCCTCCTCCGGCACGTCGACACGGAACTCGCGGATGTCGGTGCCGGTACGCGTCATGGTCTTGACGGCCACGGGCTGTCCTCCTCGGGTCGGGTCAGGGACCGAACGTGAAGACGTACGCGCGCAGACCGGGCCGCTCGGCGCGCAGGGTGAGCCGGTGCTCCCCCGGCGTCGCGCCGTCGACCAGCCGGAACATGGCCGCCCGGTCGACCCGGGCCCGGCCGTCCGGTCCCACGTCGGTGCCGCGCGCGTCGGCTGCCGGTTTCCCGTCCAGCAGCACCCGAACCACTACCGGTCCCTCCGGTCCCGGGTCGGCCACCAGGTTCACCTCACCGGCGGTGAACGGCAGGACCAGTTCCGCACCGGCGCCGCCCGTCTCGACGTACTCGCCCTCGACCCGCCAGTCGCCGGTCAGCTCGTACGTGCCGGGCACACCCCGGTCCGCGCCGAGATAGGTCTCCGGGGTCATCCCCGCGTACGTGGGCTGCGGGCCGGTCACGAACGCGGTCACCTCCGGGGTGACCGGCGGCAGCGCGGGAGTGGGCGTGGCGGCCTCGACCAGCCGCCGGATCAGCGACTCGGTCCGGTCGTAGCCGCCCTCGCCGACCCAGCGGTCGGCCAGCCGCCCGTCGGCGTCGAAGAGGTACCTCGCCGGCCAGGCGTCGTTGCGCAGGGCACGCCAGAACGTGTAGTCGTCGTCGATCGCGATCGGGTAGGTGAGCCCGTGGTCGCGGATCGCCCGGTCGATGTTCTCCGGAAGCCGGCCGAAGCCGAACTCCGGCGCGTGCGCGCCGATCACCGTGAGCCCCAGGTCGCGGTAGTCACGGTGCCACGCCCGCACGTACGGGGAGGTGCGGATCCAGTTCACGCAGGTGTACTCCCAGACGTCCACCAGGACCACGCGCCCACGCAGCTCCTGCGGCGTCAGCGGCGCCGAGTTCACCCACCGGCTGACGTCGATCGGCGGCAGCCGGGTCGCCGCCGTGACCCCCGTCATCCGGGCGCGCCGCGCGGTGATGGTGTGCCGGTCATCCGATCTCCCTCCCGAGTACGTCCGGCGGCGGTTACCCGGACGGCGGGGCTTCGAACGGACGTCCGCCGGGCCCGCGCGGGCGTTTGCCTCCGGCCCGGCCGGGTAGGACGCTGCGCCACCCGAGGGCGGGCCGTGCAGGCGGCGTGGGCGGCCGGGACGTCGCGGAGGGTCGATGACGGCTGGACCAGGGCGGGCGCAGGCCCCACCGGGCGAGGTGGTGGAGCTGCGGGTGCACGGGGTCTCCGCGGGCGGGGCCGCCGAGGTGCTGGGCAGGCCGCTGGTCCGGCAGGTCGCGGGCGACCGCAGCGCCGGCTTCTACCGTCCCCGTCCGGACCTGGCCGACGGGCGCGGCGCGAGCGGGGTGACGCTGGAGGCGTACCAGTGGAACGACCTGCCGTCCGGCACCGCGCTGCGTACCCTCTCGCTGCTGTTCCTGATGCCCTTCATGCTGCTCAACGTGGCCGTGTGGATGCGGCCGGGGGACGCCGTCGGCGGCACGGTGGTGCGGGCGCTGTGCCGGGTACTGGGGTTGAGCCTGACCGCGCTGTACGTGCTCGCCGGGGCCGGGGTCGCGCTGGACCTGGTGGCCTGGCAGTGCCTGTCCGTCCCGGCCTGCGTCGCCGACCGGGAGTGGCTGTCCTGGATGGGCGGCCGGCCGGTCGGGCTGCGGCTCGTGGTGCTGGCGCTGGTCCCGTCCGCCGCGGTGAGCCTGGTCTGGTGGGGCGCCCGGCGGCCGGGCCGCTCGTTCACCGCGTTCCGGGCGCCGGAGCGAGCGTCCGCCGGGCCCCCGCTGAGCACGATCGGCCAGTGGGACACCGAGCCGCTGATGGGCCGGCTGCGCTCGATCCACATCGCGGCGGCCTTCGCCACCCTCGACGGCTGTCTCCTCGCCGCCCGGGCCGCGCAGGGCGTCCCGCCCACGGTGGCGGTGCTGCTGGCGGTCACCGGCGCGGTGCTGCTCGCCTGCCTGGTCCTGGTCTGCGTGCCGCCGCTCGTCGACCGGGCGCCCACCGACCCGCGACGCGACCGGGTCGCCCGGGTGCTGCGCGGCACCGCGATCGGGCTCACCGTCGTGGTGGCCGGGTACCTGCTGTTCGCCCCGGCCCGCTGGCGTACCGGCGGCGGGCTGCCCGGCTACGGCTCGATCCTGACCTGGCTGCTGGTCACGCACGCGGTACTGCTCGGCGGCCTGGCCGCGGTGCTGATCTGGCACCGCCTACGGGTCCGCGGCCACCAGCCGCCGAACGGCCTCGGGGCGCTCGTGGTCGCCGCGGCGGCGGGCGGGCTCGCGGTGGCGTACTCCGCCGAGCTGGTCCAGCGCACCGCCGACCTGCTGGACCGGGGCGTGTCCCCGGCGGACGACATACCGGGTCCGGCGCACGCGTACACCTGGGCGATCTACGGCTTCTTCCGGGCGCTGCTGGTGACCCTGGTGGTCGCGGCCGTGGTGGCGCTGGTGTCCAGGCGCGGCCGGACGCGGGCCGCCGAGGCGATCGTCGAGCGGGACTTCCCGTCGCCGCCGGCCGAGGCGGCGCCCCGGCTGCGGCAGGTCCGGACGATGATCGTGCGGGCCCGGTTCACCGACCTGCTGGTGCCGCTGGCGGTGCTGTTCGCCGTCATGGCCGGACTGGGCGCGGCGACCACCGCGATGGCGCTGGTCCGTCCCGATCCGGGCGAGACGCTGGAGCACCGCACGCACGTGCCGGCGGAGCTGGTCATGTTCGGTATCGAGGTGGGCGGGGTGGCGATCTCGGCGGCGGTGCTGGCCCTCATCCTCGCCGGGATCTTCGCCTACCGCAGTCCCGGGTTCCGGCACCACGTCGGCGTGCTCTTCGACCTGGCCACGTTCTGGCCCCGGGCGGCGCATCCGTTCGCACCGCCCTGTTACGCCGAGCGGGCCGTGCCGGAGCTGGCCCGGCGCATCACGTACCTGGTGCACAGCGGCAACGGGGTGCTGCTCTCCGGCTACAGCCACGGCTCGGTGCTCGTCGCCGCCACCGTTCTGCAACTGCCGGCGGAGGTCAGCTCGCGGGTCGCCCTGCTCACCTACAGCTCGCCGCTGCGCCGGCTCTACGCCCGGCTGTTCCCCGCCTACGTCGGCGGCGAGATGCTGCGCGGGATCGGCGGCCGGGTCGGCTGGCGGTGGCGCAACCTGTGGCGCGACACCGACGCGCTGGGCGGCTGGATCTTCTCCCCGCACCGCCCGGACGAGCCGGCCCGCGTCACCGGCCCGGAGGCGACTGTGGACCGTCGTCTCCGGGATCCGGAGAGCCTGGTGGCCCCGCCCTGGGACAGCGTCCCGCCACCGATCAAGGGTCATCTCCCGTCCGAGGACGACCCGGCGTACGCCGAGACGGTGCGGGATCTGGCCGGGCGGCTGCGCGCCGCCGGGCCGTGACGCGGGCCGGGTGTCACGCCGCCGGGTGGTCCGCCTCGAACCGTTCCCGGGTGAGGAACGCCAGCCTCGCCCGCTTGTCCGGCATGTCGATGTCGGGGCCGAACGTGAAGCCCTCGATGCGCAGGCGGCGCAGCATGGCGTCGTTGCGCACGTCCGGCTCGACCACCACCCGGCGCGCGGCCGGGTCGCGCAGCAGGAACCGGATCAGGGCCGGGAAGACCGCGCCGGTCAGCGAACCCGGGTACGGCCGGGGCGCGTCGAGCAGCAGATGCGTCCCCACGTCGCCGGGCTGCACCGGGTAGCGCTCGCCGACCGGGTCCGCCTCCGGCTGGTAGGTCTGGAACAGCCCGATCGGCTCGCCGTCGAGCCGGATCAGGTACGCGTGGTGGGTCTCCAGGCCGTCGACGAACGCGTAGATCTCGCGTACCTCGTCGACGGTGTGCGACCCCATGCCCCAGAACCGGTTGCGGGGCCGGATCACCCAGCCGTGCAGCAGGCCGGCGTCCCGGTCGGGGCGTACCGGCTCCAGCGCCAGCTCGCCGAGGCCGGGGATGCGCTCCAGGTGGATCACGTCGTCTCGTCTCCCGTCAGGGGGCCGGCGGGCACCGGGATCAGCGTCCCGGCGGCCCAGTGGGTCAGTTGGTCGGCGAAGTGCGCGTCGCCGGGGCGCCCGGACGCGCCGAACGGGACGATCCAGCGGCTGGCCGCCCGGTCGGTCAGGTCCCACACGTAGCGGGCCACCGGGCCGCGCCAGCAGGCGTCCGACACGCCCGGCACGCTGGAGGTGGCCAGCACGCAGTCGGTGTCACCGGCCAGCGCCACCCGCCGCCGCATCGCGGTGACCGCGTCGGTGACCGCCGGGGCGACGCCCAGGTGCACCGGGTGCAGCAGGTGCCGGCCGCCCCACTCGCCGGGCGGCGGGCCGGCGGCCACCTCGGCCAGCGCCTCGGCCGCCGGTTCCGCGAGGTCGAGCGCGGCGGCCAGGTGGTCCAGCGCCAGGCCGATCCGGGCGGCCGGGTCGGTCCAGGGGGCGAACAGCTCGTCGAACCCGCACGGCTCGTCGAGGGCACGCAACCTCGGGTGTACGCGCAACCGCCGGGCCAACGCCGCCCGCCAGGCCGCGTACGCGCCGGCCTCGGCCGAGCCGGCCGCCATCGCCCGGTCCCATCCGCGCAGCCGCAGCAGCAGCGCGCGGGCGGGTTCGTCGAGCCGGCCCGGGTCGAGCCGGTCGAGCAGCCGGTACAGCGGGCCGGCCGGGAGCCGGTCGTCGGTGTGCACTGTGGACGCCTCGGCGCCCTCGGCGAGCAGCGCGCGGATCCGGCGCGCCCGGTGCGGCGGAGCGAAGTCGACACCGTGCGCTGCGACGTCGTCGCGCCGGTCGTTGGCGCACACCGCCGCGCCGTCGACCGGTTCGTCCACGAGCGGCAGGTAGTCGCCCCGCCACCGGTAGGCCGGTTCCCAGGCCGGCACGGGTTCGCGGCGGCAGCGTTCGTCGCGTACCGGGACCAGGCCGGCGACCAGACGGCGGACGCCGCCCTTGGTGTCGGCGGTGAGCACGCTGTTGACCGGCTCGACCCAGTGGCGCAGCGCGTCGGCGACGTCGGCGGCGCGCCGGGCGCGCAGCAGCGGCAGCAGCGCCTCGAAGCCGAGCCGGGCCTCCACCCGGCTCGGGGCGCGCAGCGCGATGGCCTCGCCGGTGACCCGGTCGTGGTCGATCACCGGCCCGCGCGGCGTCTCGATCACCTCGACCGTCTCCGGGTCGCCGCCGCGGACCTCGATCTCCTCGACGTGACGCGCGACCGGGGTCCAGCCGTCGGCGTCGCGCGCCAGCACGCGGTCGCCGTCGCGGCGCAGCCGCTCGCGGTAGAGGTCCTGGTAGTCGGCCATCGCGTTGGTGACGGCCCAGGCCACGTGGCCGGTGTGGCCGAAGTGCGGCAGGCCCGGCACGCCGGGGAAGGCGAGACCGACCACGTCGAACTCCGGGCAGGCCAGCCGGACCTGCTGGTAGACGCCGGGCAGTTCGAGCAGCCGGTGCGGGTCACCGGCGATCAGCGGGCCGCGCCCGGTGGCCGGGTCGGCGGGCAGCGCCCAGGCGTTGCTGCCGGACGAGGCGGGTCCCTCGACCGCGAACAGTCCGGTGGCCTCGGGGCCGAGCGTCCGGGCCACGTGCGCGTGCCAGAGCTTGTTCGGGAAGGTGGAGAACAGCACGTGCTGGACGAGGAACACGCCGAGCGGCGACCAGGGGCGCCAGGGCTCGGGCGCGGCGCCGGTGGCGGCGAACTCGGGTGCCGCGGCGGCGCCCTCGGCGAGCCCGGAGTTGACCCCGTCGACGTACGCCCCGACCCACCGCCGGGTATCAGGGTCGAGCCGTTCGTAGCAGCGCCGGGCGGTGTCGTCCAGCCGTACGCGGCGGGCGAACCGGTCCCACGCCAGTTCGGCCGGGCCGACGTGGGCGGCCAGGCGACCCTCGGCGCGCCATCGTTCGACGCTGAGCTGCCAGGCCCGGTCCAGCGCGGCGACACGCCCCTGCAGACGCGCGAGCGCGTCGACGTCGCCGGCCCACAGCTGGGGCACGCCCCACTGGTCGCGATCGACGTGTGTCATCGTCTCGCGCCACCTCGGCGCGCCGGGCGACGGTTCCGTTCGACAGTCAACTTAGGATAACCTCCCCTAACCGAGGGCGACCTTACCGCGACGCGGACGGGGCGCCAACCGGCGGCACATCCGGGACAAAGCATCCCGAGTCGCGCTTGATAGTTAGGCCAGCCTAACCTAACCTGATCGCCGCGGCTCTGGCCGCGTCCTGTCCGTACGACCGCTGGGATGTCGCATGAGTTCGATCGGGAGCCCGACCGGCGCCGCGCCCGCCGACACCGGCCGCGCCGCCGCCACGGCACGCGGCCACCTGTTCAACGCCGGCTCGCTCGGGCGCTACCGGGACGTGCTGGCGCGCGGCGTGGACCGGGTGGCCCGCCGGGTGGCCGAGGCGGACCGTCCGTTCACCGGCGTCACGCCCGAGGAACTGGCCCCGCTCGTCGGCGCCATCGACCTGGACCGGCCGCTCGGCGACACCGACGCCGCCCTGGACGAGCTGCACGACGTGTGGCTGCGCGACGCCGTCTGGTTCCACCACCCGCGCTACCTGGCCCACCTGAACTGCCCGGTGGTCATCCCGGCGCTGCTCGGCGAGGCGGTCCTCAGCGCGGTCAACTCCTCACTGGACACCTGGGACCAGAGCGCCGGCGCGACGCTGATGGAGCGCCGCCTGATCGAGTGGACGGCCGGGCGCATCGGGCTCGGCGCCGGCGCCGACGGGGTCTTCACCAGCGGCGGCACCCAGTCGAACCTCCAGGCGCTGCTGCTGGCGCGCGAGGAGGCGTACCGCACGGTGGTGGGCGGCACCGGCGGCCGGCCGGACCGGCCACAGGTGCTGTCCCGGCTTCGCGTCATCACCTCCGCAGCAGGGCACTTCAGCGTGCAGAAGGCCGCCAAGCTGCTCGGCCTGGCCGCCGACGCGGTGCTCACCGTGCCCACCGACGCGAACCGCCGGATGAGCACCGACGAACTGGCCCGCGCGATCGACAGCTGTCACCGCGACGGTCAGGTGGTGATGGCCGTCGTCGCCACCGCCGGCACCACCGACTTCGGCACCGTCGACCCGCTGCCGGAGATCGCCGACATCTGCGCCGCCGCGGGCGTCTGGCTGCACGTCGACGCCGCGTACGGCTGCGGGCTGCTGGTCTCCCCCACCCGCCGGCACCTGCTCGACGGCATCGAACGGGCCGCGTCGGTGACTGTGGACTACCACAAGTCGTTCTTCCAGCCGGTCAGCTCCAGCGCGCTGCTGGTCCGCGACGGCCGGACGCTGCGCCACGCCACCTGGCACGCCGACTACCTCAACCCGGCCCGCGCGGTCGAGCAGGGCATCCCGAACCAGGTCGACAAGAGCATCCAGACCACCCGCCGGTTCGACGCCTGCAAGCTCTGGCTGACCCTACGGATCATGGGGCCGGACGCGATCGGCGCGCTCTTCGACCAGGTCGTCGATCTCGCGGCGCAGGCGTGGCGGCGGCTCGACGCCGACCCGCGCTTCGAGGTGGCCGCGCCGTCGCAGCTGAGCACAGTGGTCTTCCGGTACCGGCCCGCCGGCCTCGCCGCCGACCTGGTCGACGAGGCCAACCTGTACGCCCGCGAGGCGCTCGCCGCCTCCGGCGCGGCACTGGTCGCCGGCACCCGGGTCGACGGTGCCCACCACCTGAAGCTCACAGTGCTCAACCCGGAGACCACAGTGGACGACATCGCCCACGTGCTGGACCTCGTCGCCGACCACGCCGCCTGGTACGCCCGGACCGCCACCGCCACCGAGCTGTCCTGCCCGGTCGGCTGACCCCCGTCGAGGAGAACGAGAACCCCATGTCGACCCACGACTTCATCGCCGTCGGGCTGGGCCCCTACAACCTCGGACTGGCCTGCCTCACCGCCCCGATCGACGACCTCGACGGACTGTTCCTGGAGGCGCGGGACAGCTTCGACTGGCATCCCGGCATGCTGCTCGAATCGACCCGGCTCCAGACGCCGTTCATCGCCGACCTGGTCACGCTCGCGGACCCGACCTCGCCGTACTCGTTCCTGAGCTACCTGAAGGAGACCGGCCGGCTCTACCCGTTCTACATCCGGGAGAGCTTCTTCCCGCTGCGCGCCGAGTACAACGACTACTGCCGTTGGGCCGCCGCCAAGCTGCCGAACCTGCGCTTCCGGCACGCCGTCACCGCCGTCGAGTACGACGAGGCCGACGACAGGTACGTGGTGCACGCCGACACGCCGGACGGGCCGGTCACGCACCGGGCCCGGCACCTCGTGCTCGGCACCGGCACACCGCCGTACCTGCCGCCGGCCTGCACCGGGCTCGGCGGTGACATGATCCACAACTCGCGCTACCTGGAACACCGGGAGGCGCTGCGGGCCAAGGACAGCATCACGATCGTCGGCAGCGGCCAGAGCGCCGCCGAGATCTACCACGACCTGCTCGGTGACATCGACACGTACGGCTACCAGCTCACCTGGGTGACCCGCTCGCCCCGGTTCTTCCCGCTGGAGTACACAAAGCTCACGCTGGAGATGACCTCACCGGACTACGTGGACTACTTCCACGCACTGCCCGAGCCGACCCGCTACGCGCTGGAGGCCGCGCAGAAGCCGCTGTTCAAGGGCATCAACGCCGACCTGATCAACGACATCTACGACCTGCTGTACGCCAAGAGCCTGCCCGGGCCGGTGCCCACCCGCCTGCTCACCAACACCGAACTGGTCGAGGCGGCGTACACCGACGGTCGCTACCGGCTCGGGCTGCGCCACACCGAGCAGAACCGCGCGTTCACGCTGGACACGCAGGGGCTGGTGCTGGCCACCGGCTACCACTACCGGGTGCCGGAGTTCCTCGCGCCGGTACGCGACCGGCTGCGCTTCGACGCGCACGGCCGCTTCGACGTGGCCCGCAACTACAGCGTCGACCACACCGGCCGCGGCGTGTTCCTCCAGAACGGCGGCACCCACACGCACAGCATCACCTCGCCCGACCTCGGCATGGGCCCGTACCGCAACTCGTGGCTGATCCGGGAGATGACCGGCCGGGAGCACTACCCGGTGGAGAAGACCATCGCGTTCCAGGAGTTCGGAGTACCGGCATGAGCGAGCGCACCGAGCGAAGCGAGGGCCGCGAGCGCATGCCCAAACAGCCCGGCATGACCAGCTTCACCCGCATCGACGACGCGCTGGGCGAGTTCACGCTGCGCCCGCTGGACCCGGACGCCGACGCCGCGCTGCTGCACCGCTGGGTGACCCATCCCAAGTCCGCGTTCTGGCTGATGCAGGACGCCGACGTTGACGCGGTCGCCGAGGAGTACCGGCGCATCGCCGACCACCCGCACCACGACGCGTACCTGGGGTCGTGGCGCGGCAGCCCGGCGTTCCTGGCCGAACGGTACGACCCGGCGCACGTCGAGCTGGCCGGCCTGTACGACCCGGAGCCCGGCGACGTGGGCATGCACTTCCTCTGCGCACCCGCCGACACGCCGGTGCACGGCTTCACCCGTGCCGTCATCACCACCGTGATGGCCTGGCTGTTCGCCGACCCGGCGACCCGCCGGGTGGTGGTGGAACCGGACGTGCGCAACACCGCCGTGCACGCACTCAACGCGGCAGTCGGCTTCACCGTCGTCGGCCCGATCCGCAAGCCCGAGAAGGAGGCGCTGCTCAGCTTCTGCACCCGGGACCAGTTCCGGGCCGCCACCGGCGCGCCCACAGGCGAGAAAGGGGCACCGGCGTGAACGCCAGCGCATCCGTGGACCACCTGACCCCCGAGGCGTGGGCGACGGCAAACCGGCTGCTGGTGCGCAAGGCGCTCGCCGAGTTCGCCCACGAGCGCCTGATCACCCCCGAGCCCGACGGCCCGGGACGGTGGCTGGTCCGCAGCGACGACGGCGCCGTCGAGTACCGGTTCGCGGCGCAGCGGCTGGCGCTGGACCACTGGGAGGTCGACGCGGACAGCATCGTGCGCCGCCGCGACGGCGCTGACCTGCCGCCCGACGCCGTGGACCTCTGCGTGGAGCTGCGCGGCGCACTCGGCCTCACCGACGCGATCCTGCCGGTCTACCTGGAGGAGATCACCTCCACGCTCGCCGGGACCGCGTACAAGCTGGCCAAGCCCGCAGTGAGCGCCGCCGAGCTGGCCGCCGCCGGGTTCCAGGCGATCGAGACCGGCATGACCGAGGGACACCCCTGCTTCGTGGCGAACAACGGCCGCATCGGCTTCGGCGTGCACGAGTACCACGCGTACGCCCCGGAGGCCGCCGCGCCGGTACGGCTGCTCTGGCTCGCCGCGCACCGCGACCACACCACGTTCACCTGCGCCGGCGACCTGGACTACGACACGCTGATGCGGGCCGAGCTGGGCGAGCAGACGCTGGCCGGGTTCACCGCCACGCTCACCGGGCTGGGCCTGGAACCGGCCGACTATCTGTTCGTCCCGGTGCACCCGTGGCAGTGGTGGAACAAGCTCGCCGTCACGTTCGCCGGTGAGGTGGCCCGGCGCCGGCTGGTCTGCCTCGGCGAGGGGCCGGACGAATACCTCGCGCAGCAGTCCATCCGGACTTTCTTCAACGTCAGCGACCCGGCGAAGCACTATGTGAAGACCGCGCTGTCGGTGCTGAACATGGGCTTCATGCGTGGCCTGTCCGCCGCGTACATGGAGGCGACGCCGGCCATCAACGACTGGCTGACCGGGCTGATCGAGGGCGACCCCGTGCTCAAGCGCACCGGTCTGTCGATCATCCGGGAGCGGGCCGCAATCGGCTACCGCCACCGGCAGTACGAGACGGCGACCGACAGGTACTCCCCGTACCGGAAGATGCTGGCGGCGCTGTGGCGGGAGAGCCCGGTACCCGGGCTGGAACCCGGGCGGCGGCTGGCCACCATGGCCTCGCTGCTGCACCTGGACCGCGACGGGCGGTCGCTGGCCGCGGCGCTGATCGACGAGTCGGGGCTGGCGCCGGCCGACTGGCTGCGCCGCTACCTGGACGCCTACCTGGTGCCGCTGCTGCACAGCCTGTACGCCTACGACCTGGCGTTCATGCCGCACGGCGAGAACGTCATCCTGGTGCTGCGCGACGGCGTGGTCGAGCGGGCCGTGTTCAAGGACATCGCCGAGGAGATCGTGGTGATGGACCCGGACGCGGACCTGCCCGAGCGGGTGGGACGGATCCGGGCCGCCGTGCCCGAGGGCGAGAAGATCCTGTCCATCTTCACCGACGTCTTCGACTGCTTCCTGCGGCACCTCAGCGCCACCCTGCACACCCGCGGCGTGCTCGACCAGGACGAGTTCTGGCGCACCGTCGCCGCGTGCGCCACCGACTACGCCGCCACGGTGCCGCACCTGGCCGACCGGATGCGCCGGCACGACCTGTTCGCGCCGGAGTTCACGCTGTCCTGCCTCAACCGGCTCCAGCTGCGCAACAACCAGCAGATGGTGGACCTGTCCGACCCGTCGGCCGCGTTGCAGTTCGCCGGCACGCTGGTCAACCCGCTCGCCCCGTACGCGCCGCGCGCATGACGAAGCGGGCCGGCGCACCATGCGCCGGCCCGCTTCGCACAGCGGTGGAGACGATCAGTTCTCCGCGCGACCGGCCCGCCAGTAGCCCATGAACGCCACCGCGCGCCGGTCCATGCCCCGCTCGGTGACCAGGTGCCGCCGCAGGCCGCGGATCACCGCCGCCTCCCCGGCCAGCCAGGCGTAGAGCGCCGCCCCGTCGGGCCGCTCCGGCACCTCCCAGAGGATGTCCCGGTCCACGTCCACCTCGGCCAGCGGCGCGGCGCCCGCCGCGACCGGCACCGGCACCAGCCGGCCGGCCAGGCTCGTCACGGCCGGGGTGAGCCGGCTGCCGTGCGGGGCGCCGTCGCGGGGCAGCCAGGTCACCGTGACGCCGGCCGGGGCCGCGCAGGGCAACTCGTCACCGGTCTCCGGCACCTCCACCAGCGCGTGCCCGCGCGCCTCGGCGGGCAGCCGCTCCAGGATCGCGCAGATCGCCGGCGCGGCGGTCTCGTCGCCGGCGAGCAGCAGCGTCGCGCCGGCCGGCGGCTGGAACTCGACGCCGCCGTGCGGCCCGTCCCAGCCGGCATCCGGGCCGACCACGGCGATCCGGTCGCCGAGGCGGGCCCGCCGGGCCCACCGGGTGGCCGGGCCGCCGTCGCCGTGCAGCGCCATGTCCACGTCCACCTCGTATGCCTCCGGCCGCACCGCCCGCACCGTGTAGGTGCGGATCGGACTACGCAGCCCGTCCGGCAGCTCACGCCACCGCGGGAACCAGTCCGGCCCGTCGGGCAGTTCCCCCGGCGCCCCGTCGACCGGCGGCAGGGCCAGCTTGATCCGCTGGTCGTACCCGTTGTCGGCGAACCGGTCCAGGTCCGGGCCGGTGAGCGTCACCCGCAGGAACGACGGGCCGAGCCGCCGCAGCGCGCGGACCTCGACGGTGAAGACTCGCCAGGGCGCGACGGCCAAGGTGCTGGTCATGCGTCATTCCTCTCACGTGCGGGGGGTGGTTCGTCGGCGAACGGGTCAACGGGCGGCCGCCGCGGCGCGGGAGCGCCACAACAGCCAGACGAAGTACGGGGTGCCGATCATGGCGGTGACCAGACCGGCGGGGACCTGGGCGGGGGCGATGACGCTGCGGCCGAGCGTGTCGGCGAGGCTGACCAGGGTGGCGCCGAGCAGCACCGCGACCGGCAGGACGCGGGTGTGCCGCCCGCCGACGAGCGCCCGGGCCGCGTGCGGCGCGACCAGGCCGACGAAGCCGATCACGCCGACCGCCGACACGGCGGTGGCGGTGAGCAGTGCCGCCAGGCCGAGCGCGACCAGCCGGGCGCGTTCCAGCCGGACGCCGAGCACCCGGGGCGTGTCGTCGTCGAGCGCGAGCAGGTCCAGCTCGCGGCGCACCGCGGCGACCACCGGCAGCGCGATCAGCAGCGCGATCGCCACCGGCAGCACCTGCGGCGCGGTACGCCCGTAGGTGGAGCCGGACAGCCAGGTCAGCGCCTTGCCGGTGTTCCACGGGTCGGAGGACACCACGATGAACGTGATGATCGCCGTGCCGCCCTGCCAGACCGCGAACCCGATCAGCACCAGCCGGTCGGAGTTGAGCCCCCGCCGCCGGGCCAGGCCGTAGACCAGTGCGAACGCGACGACCGCGCCGAGTCCGGCGGCGCCGGACAGGGCAAGCACGCCGGCCATCGGCGCGAACGTCAGCAGCGACACCGCCCCGATGCCGGCGCCACCGGTGATGCCGAGGATGCCCGGTTCGGCCAGCGGGTTGCGGCACACCGCCTGCACCGTGGTGCCGGCCAGGGCCAGCGCCGCGCCGGCCAGCAGCGCTGCGGCGACGCGCGGCCAGCGGGCGTCCAGCACGAAGGTGTACGCCGGTCCGGTGCGGCCCTGCACCCAGTTGACGATGTCGCCGACCAGCACCCAGGTGTCGCCGGCGAGCATGCCGAGCACCAGCGCGGCGGTGACGACGACCGCGCAGACCGCGACGACGACGGCGACGAAGCCGCGGGAGCGGACGGCGGCGTGGCCGCCCGGCGCCTGCCGGGTCGGTCCGGCGTCGCGGTGGCGGCGGGCCAGCCAGACCAGCAGCACCGCGCCGAAGAGCGTGGTCACCACGCCGGTCGGCACGTCGACCCCGGCCTGCCCGCCGAGCACGGCGCGCAGCAGCACGTCGGAGCCGAGGACGATGACCACGCCGACGATGCCGGACAGCGGCATCAGGACGCGGTGCCGATGCACCTCGGGCACCCACCGGCCGAGCAGCCGGACGATCACCGGCGCGCCGAGGCCGACGAAGCCGATCGGGCCGGCCAGGGTGACCGCCGCGGCGGAGAGCAGCACCGCCAGCAGCACGACAGTCAGCCGGGTACGGCGCACGTTGAGCCCGAGCACGGTGGCGGTGTCGTCGCCGAGGGCGAGCAGGTCCAGCCGGTGCCCGAGGGCCACGAGCACCAGCGCGGCGACAGCGATCACGGGGGCGAGCTGGGTGAACGCCACCAGGTCGCCCTGCACGAGCGAGCCGTTGCCCCAGGCGAACAGGCCGATGGTGGCCTGCTCGAACAGCAGCATGAGCAGCATGGTCAGCGAGGAGAGCGCCATCGCGGTGGCCGAGCCGGCGAGGATGAGCCGGGTGGTGGCGGCCTGACCGCCGGCCGAGAGCAGCATGACCAGGGAGGCGGCGGCGAGGCCGCCGCAGAACGCCAGCCCGCCCGCGGGCAGCGCGGGCAGCGCGATCCCGAACGCGGCGGTGGAGACGATCGCCAGGTGCGCGCCCGCGTTGACGGCGAGCGTGTCCGGCGAGGCGAGCGGATTGCGGGTGGTCGACTGCAGCGCCGCGCCGGCGAAGCCGAGCGCGACGCCCACGGCCAGGCCGGTGAGCAGCCGGGGCAGGCGGGAGGCGACGAGCACCCGGGCGGTCTCGTCGTCGCCGCCGGTGAGCAGCCGGAGCAGGTCCAGCGCCCCCACCGAGGAGGTGCCCTGGGTGAGGTGCACCGCGGTGATCGCGACGAGCAGCGCGGCGGCGAGGGCGAACGCGCCGGCGACCCGGCTGCGCCGGGCGGGCGGCGGCCCGACCGGGGCCGGCCGGGTGGCCGGCCCCGGCGGGGCGGGGGCGGTCATCGCGCTCAAGCCGTGTAGACCTTGACCAGCTCGTCGATGTACTGCTTGGCGGACAGCGTGCCGCCGAAGGTCCAGATGCCGTTGGGCATCTTGTGCAGCTTGTTCTGCTGAACGAACGGCAGGGAACGCCAGATCGCGTTGCCGGCGAGGCCGTCGGCGAACACGTCGGTGCCGTCCGAGGCGTTGTAGAAGAAGTGCACGTCCTGCCCCTTGAGGACGGTCATGCCCTCGACGTCGGTCTGGCCCAGGCCCCACATCTCGTCGGTCTTGCCGGTCCAGGCGTTCTTGAGGCCGAGCTGGATGCCGAGCTGGGAGACGAGCGCGCCCTCGCCGAACATCCGGATCGAGACGGTGCTGCCCTCCTTCCAGCCGTCGGCGATCGCGAACTGCTTGCCGGCCGCACCGGCGTCGGCGATCTTCTTCTTGCCGTCGGCGAGCGCGGCGTCGAAATCGGCGAGCAGCTTGTCCGCCTGCGCGGTGCGCCCGGTCGCGGTGGCGATCATCTTCAGGTCCGCGCGCATCCGGCCGATGTTGTCGGAGGCGTCGCTGCCCTTGGTGACCAGCACGGGGACGTACTTCTCGAGCTGGGTGACGACGGCGGAGCCGCGCTCGGCCTCCATCACCACGAGGTCCGGCTGGAGGGCGACGATGGAGTCGACGCTCGGCTCGCCCCGGGTGCCGACGTCCTTGACGCTCGCGTCGAGCGGGGCGGCGGTCACCCAGGTGGCGTACCCCTTGGGGTCGGCCACGCCGACCGGCATCACGCCGAGGCCGACGAGCATCTCCACCTCGCCCCACTCCAGGCCGACGACCTTGCTGGCGGGGCTCTTGAGCGTGATGGTCTTGCCCCGGCTGTCGGTGACGGTGACCGGGCCGGTGGACGCGGCGTCGGAGGGGGACGGTGCGGCGGCGGGCTCCTCGGTGGTGCCGCAGCCGGCGATCAGCAGCGCGCTCGCCGCGGCGGCGACGAGCAGGGTCATTCGGGTACGCAGCATCGGGTTTCTCTTCTGTGTGCAGGAGTCGGTCAGGCGGAGACGCGGGTCGTGTGCCGGCCGACGGGACGTGTGGAGAGCAGATTGGTGACCGGGTCGACGCTCACCTCGACGCGGATGCCGTACGCCTCGGTGAGCGCCGCCTCGGTGAACACCTCGTGCGGGGTGCCGGTACCGCGTACCCGGCCCTCGTGCAGGAGCACGACCTGGTCGGCGACGGCGGCCGCCTGGTTGAGGTCGTGCAGCACCACACCGACGGCGACGCCGGCGGTGTCGGCGAGGTCGCGCATCAGGTCGAGGATCTCCACCTGGTAGCGCAGGTCCAGGAACGTGGTCGGCTCGTCCAGCAGCAGGATCGCGGTGTCCTGGGCCAGGCAGGTGGCCAGCCAGACCCGTTGCAGTTCGCCGCCGGAGAGTTCGTCGACCGGCCGTCCGGCCATGCCGTCGACGCCTGTCACCCGCATGGCGCGGTCGATCGCGGCCGGTCCGTCGAGGTCGTTCGCGCGCCACCGCTGCCGGTACGGGTGCCGGCCGTACCCGACCACGTCCCGCACCGTCACCCCGCTGGGGGTGGGCCTGCTCTGCGCGAGCAGCGTGACCCGGCGGGCGAAGTCCCGGGCGGACAGCGTCCGGGCCGGTGTGCCGTCGGCGAGCACGATCTCGCCGTGCTCCAGTGGGTGCAGGCGGGCAAGTCCGCGCAGCAGCGTCGACTTGCCGCTGCCGTTGGGGCCGACCAGCGCGGTCACCGCCGCGGGCCGCAGCGTGATGGCGGCGTCGTGCACCACCGTCTTGCCGTGGTAGCCCAGCCGCAGCTCACTGCCGCGCAGGCCGTCGGCCCGCATCGTTCCGCTCGTCACGCAGGTTAGGCTAACCTAAGACTCGATCATCCTGTCAAGCCGGTCCTTCGGTCCGATCTCCCTCCCCCGTCCCACCCCCCACCCCACCCTCCCCAGCGCACCCCTCCCCGGTCGATCATGAGGTTGACGGCGATGTCGATCTCCGATCCGGCCGCCAACCTCATGATCAACCCGGTGGGGTGCCGGGGTCAGAGCGAGACCGGGCGGCCGCCGAGGGTCACCGTCAGGCGGCCGTCGCCGGCGAAGGACCAGGCCAGGGCACCGGAGTACGTGGCGCAGCGGGAACCGTTGGAGCCGGACCAGAACTGGTTCGAGCCGTCCACGTTGCCGACCGTCTTGTCGTTGGAGCCGCTGCCGGCGAAGCGGCAGGACGTGTTGCTCCGGAACACCGAGGTACCGGCGTCGAACGAGAAGTTGCGTTCGGTGTTGTCGATGCTCAGGTTGTTCGAGATCGTCATCGTGCCCGGGTTCCGGTTGTACGTGAACCCGTGCTTGCCGTTGCGGTAGGCGATGGTGCGCCGGACGGTGTGGTTGACGGCGATGTCCTCACCGCCGAGCTTGAAGCCGTTGCGGTCGCCGTTGCCGTTCTGCGTGCCGTTGCTCAGCGTGCCGTTGCTGTACGCGAGCGAGTCCTCGATGGTCACCGTGCCGATCGCGCCGGTGTCGGACTTGGTGTAGAGGTCCCACCCGTCGTCGATGTTGTGGTGCGACACCGCGTACCGGAAGACGTTGCCGCCGCCGACGGTGAGCTTGGCCGCGAAGCCGTCGGCGTCCTCGCCGTCGGAGTCGGCGTTGTCGTGCGACTCCACGCTGACCATGAGGTTGTTCGCCGGCCACTGGTCGCGGGGCGTGCTGGAGGCGATCCGGGACAGTTGCAGCCCGGTGTCGCGGTTGAAGCGGGTCACCGTCCGCTCGATGATGTTGTTGCTGCCGCCGACGAAGATGCCGTTGTCACCGGCCCGCTCCACCACGAGCCCGCGCACGTGCCAGTATGAGGCGTTCAGCGCCAGTCCCCGGTTGGCCGGATCCTCGCTCATCGCGGAGAAGTTCAGGATCGGCGTCTCGCCCGGATAGGCGTACAGGTTCTTGCGGGCGCTCGACGTGCCGTTGTTGCCGGCGGCGACGGTGACCGTCTGCGACAGGTTGTACGTGCCGCCGCGCAGGTAGATCGTGCCCCCGGCGCCGACGCGGGTGATCGCCGCGGCGATCGTGGTGGGGCTGGCCTGGGTGCCGGCCGCCCCGGCGGTGCCGTTCGGCGCGGCGTAGATCGCGCCACCGGCCGGTGGCGGCGTGGTCGGTGGCGGGGTGCTCGGGGGCGGGCTGCTCGGCGGGGCGCTGGTCGGTGGCGTGCCGGTGGTGGGCGTGACGCCGCCGGTGCAGGTGACACCGTTGACGGCGAACGAGGTCGGGACCGGGTTGCTGCTGTTGTTCCAGGTGCCGTTGAAGCCGAACGACGTGCTCGCGTTGGTGCCCAGGCTGCCGTTGTAGCTGACGTTTGCGGCCCGCACCGAGGCGCCACTGGCGGTGATCTCGGCGCCCCAGGCCTGGGCGACGGTCTGACCGGCGGCGAAGGTCCAGGTGACGGCCCAGCCGTTGAGCGGGTCGCCGAGGTTCGTCAGGTTGACGTTGGCGGTGAAGCCGCCGCCCCACTGCGCGGTGACGGCGTAGTCGACGCGGCAGCCGGCGGCCGCCTGGGCGGCGGTCGCGCCGACGGCCAGGCCGGACGCGGCGAGCGCGGCCGTCGCCGCGGCGGACGTCCACAACACCGTACGGCGGTGTCGGTTGATCATGCTGGTCTCCTGCGGGTGGTGGTGCCGTGCCCACGCCGGCACCGATGCCCGGTCGGTGTCGGGGGCGGGCCTTGATACCCGGACGGCCGTGCCACGAACGCTCACGCTCCCGCGCAGTAAGCGCTTTCAGCGCAGCCTAACGACGGACATCGATGTGGTCAAACCTCGGCCCGCACTGAACGATCCCGCCGCGCCGTCCGTATCCACTGCCGACCGGAACATCGGCCGGAACCGCGATGCCGGAGCGGGCACGAGCACGATTCCTCCAGTCGTCACTTCGCACCGTGGAGACGGGGCGGCACCCGCCGCGCCGGCCCTCCCGGTCAACCAGAGGAGAGGTGCATGGCCAGGGGTACGCGCAAGACCGCGGTCCTGAAGCTCGGCGGGGTGGGTGCCCTCGCGGCGCTGCTGTTGGCCGGCGGACTGCAGCTGGCGTCGGCGGGCGAGAACAACCGCCCGGCCACCACTGCCGCCGCGCAGACCGTGAACTGCCCGACCGTACGCGACAAGCTGCCCGCCGTCCCCGCGGCGGCGTCGGCCCAGGTGGAACGGGAACTGGCAAACCTGGACCAGGAGATCGCCCGGCAGAACGAGCGGCTGGCCCGGCAGGCGGTACGCCCCGAGGGCGGACCGGCGTTCATCGACAACGCCATCCTCGGCCCGCTGCGCAGCAAGCGCGTCGCAGTGCTCGACCGCATCGAGATCGCCTTCAACCGGATCGGCGCGCAGCGGCCGGACCTGGACGCGCTGGCGGCCTGCTCGCTCAACGCCCCGGGCGTGCCGAGCGCCGTCAACGGCGGCACCGGCCAGAACGGTGCCGGCCAGAACGGCAACGGCAACGCCGGCGGGCAGAACGGCAACGGTCAGAACGGCAACGCGGGCGGCCAGAACGGCAACGCCGGCGGCGCGGCGCGGACCGTGAACTGCCCCCGGGTGGCGCTGCCCGCCGTCCCGGCGGCGGCCGCCGGCCAGGTGCAGGCCGAACTGGCCACGCTGGACAAGCAGATCGCCGAGGCCGACGCCCGCCTGGCCCGCCTCGCGGTACGCCCAGAGGGCGGACCGGCGTTCATCGACAACGCCATCCTCGGCCCGCTGCGCAGCAAGCGCGTCGCGGCGCTCGACCGCATCGAGATCGCGTTCAACCGGGTCGGCGCGCAGCGCCCGAACCTGGACGGGTTCGCCACCTGCGGCCTGAACTGACAGGGACCGGTCGCGGCCCGGCGGTGCGCATCCGCCGGGCCGCGACAGTGGTCACAACGGCCCGAACACGTCGCCCGGGTCGGCGTCCAGCGAGAGCGTCTCCAGCACCGTGAGCAGCTGCCGCTCCTCGTACCGGAAGTGCGACTCCATGATCGCCGCCACGCCCTCCAGGTGCCGGGCCAGCTCGTCGGGCGGGGCGTCGCGGGCCACCGCCGCGCTCAGCCCGGCCAGCAGGTACCCGATCATCGAGTGGTCCTGCCGCAGCCGGTCCAGCGTGCCGCGCAGGTCCGGATGCCGCGCCGCGATCGCCGGGAAGAGGCTGTGGTCCTCGCCCTCGTGATGCGCGGTCAGCGCCGCGCAGAACCCGTGGCAGAACAACAGCAGCTCACGTGTCGCCGGGCGGGCCGGCGCACCGTCGGCGAGCGCCCGCCGGGTCACCGCCAGCGCCTCGCGCAGCCGCTCGTGGACGGCGCGCATCTCCCGGCTCCAGGCCACCAGCCTGGTCTGTTCGCCCTCAGCCACGTGGCGAGGGCGAAGGGACGACGAGTGTCATCGTCGTGCTCCCTTCGATCCGGCGCCTCCATGCCTGACACGGTCTGCCACCGGCACGCGACGCTGGGCGGAGCCTAACCGGCGGCATCGGCGCCATCAAGTAGTGCCAGCGCTACCCCGGCTCGGTAGCAGGCGGGATGGAGCGCGGAACCGATTCTGGCGAGGCTTGAGCCCGTACCCGTTCACCTCCGTCGAGGAGTTCCCATGACCCGCCGTACCTTCCCGGTCGCCGTCGGCGCCGCGGCCCTGCTCACCGTCACCGCGCTGGGTGTGCCCGCCGCGTCCGCCACCACCACCGACGCCCGGCGTCCCGCCGCCGACGCGGTCCAGAAGCGACTGGACGGCCTGGTCGCCGAGCACGGCTTCCCCGGGGCGCTGGCCTCCGTACGCCGCGACGGCCGGGTACGCGACTACACCGCGGGCGTGGGTGACCTGCGCACCGGCGCCGGGATTCCCCGCGACGCCCGGGTGCGGATCGGCAGCAACACCAAGACGTTCACCGCCGTGGTCGTCCTTCAGCTCGTCGGCGAGGGCCGCGTCGACCTGGACGCCACCGTCGAGCGCTACCTGCCCGGGATGGTGCGCGCCAACGGCAACGACGGGCGGCGGATCACCGTACGCCAGCTGCTGCAGCAGACCAGCGGCCTGCCCGACTACGACGAGGTCGTGTTCAGCGAGGCGCAGGACCTGGTGGACCGGCGCAGCGACTACTTCGATCCGCGCCGGCTGCTGGACGAGGCGCTCACCCAGGACCGGCGCTTCCCGCCGGGTCAGAAGTGGGAGTACAGCAACACCAACTTCGTGCTGGCCGGGCTGATCATCGAGCGGGTCACCAAACGTCCGGTGGGTGAGGAGATCACCCGGCGGATCATCGAGCCGCTGCGGCTGCGCGACACGTACTGGCCGCGGACCGGCGAGCAGGACCTGCCCGGCCGGCTGCCGCGCGGATACGTGGCGGTGGAACCGGGCGCGCCGTGGGTCGACGTGACCCGGATGGACCCGTCGCTGGGCTGGGCCGCGGGCCAGCTCGTCTCGACCCCGTCGGACCTGCGCACGTTCTTCGAGGCGCTGCTGGCGGGCAAGCTGCTCGAGCCGGCCCAGCAGGCGGCGCTGATGCGCACGGTGCCGGCGCCCGATTTCGAGCCCACCGGCGTCTGGGAGTACGGCCTGGGCATCGCCCGGCACGAACTGCCCTGCGGCGGTCACGCCTGGGGACACGGCGGCGACATCCAGGGCTTCCAGACCCGCAACCTGTCCACCACCGACGGGCGCAGCGCGGTGGTCGCGGTGACCGGGCTGCCGACGAGCATGGAGATGCTGGAGGCGGTCACCAGCACCCTCGACGCGGCCCTGTGCGGCACCGGCCGCTGATCCCCGGTTCACCGCACGCGCGCCGCCTCACGCGAGGCGGCGCGCGTGCGTACGTCTACCGCCGGCCGTCGAGGTAGCGCAGCACGGCGGTGACCCGGCGGTCGGCGCGGTCGTCCGGCGGCAGGCTCAGCTTCGCGAAGATGCTGCGGATGTGCTTGTGCACCGCGCCGTCGGTGACGAACAGCCGTTCCGCGATCGCGCCGTTGCCCAGCCCTTCGGCCATCAGCGCCAGCACCTCGTGCTCACGCGGCGACAGCTCGGCCAGCGCGGTGTCCGGCCGCCGGTTGCGGGCGAGCAGCTGGCCGACCACCTCGGGGTCGATCACGCTGCCGCCGTCCGCGACGCGGTGCAGCGCGGCGAGGAACTCCTCGACCCGGCCCACCCGCTCCTTGAGCAGGTAGCCGAGCCCGGAGGCGCCGACCGAGAACAGCTCGGTGGCGAACGCCTGCTCGACGTACGCGGACAGGACCAGCACCGCGAGGCCCGGTCGGCGGCGGCGGGCCTCGACCGCGGCGACGATGCCCTCGTCGGTGTGGGTGGGCGGCATCCGCACGTCGACGATCGCCACGTCCGGCCGGTGCTCGTCCACAGCGGCCAGGAACTCCCCCGGTGTGCCGGCGGTGGCCACCACGTCCAGGTCCTCGGCGCGCAGCAGCAGCGCCAGCCCTTCGCGCAGCAGCGCGTCGTCCTCGGCGATCACGATCCGCATGGCAGCTCCACGTGCATCCTCGTCGGTCCTCCCGGTGGACTCGTCAACGTCATCCGCCCGTCGTACGCCTCGACCCGGCGGCGGATGCCGGTCAGCCCGGAGCCGCGCGTCTCGTCGGCGTCCCCGCGCCCGTCGTCGGTGACCGTCACGAGCAGCCGGTCCCCCTCCCGGCGCACGGAGACGTCCACCGCGCTCGCGCCGCTGTGCCGGACCACGTTCGTCAGCGCCTCGGCCACCACGAAGTACGCGGTGGCCTCGACCGACGCCGCGCAGCGCACGTCGACGTCCACCGACAGGCGGCACGGCACCGCGCACTCCGCGGCGAGTCCGTCGAGCGCCCCGGCCAGGCCCCGGTCGTCGAGCACCGGCGGCAGGATGCCGCGCACCACCGTACGCAGCTCGCCGAGCGCCTGCTCGGCCGCGTTCTGCGCGCGTTCCAGGATCTCGTCGGCGCGGTCCGGGTCGCGGCGTACCGCCCGCCGCGCGGCGCCGAGCAGCACGTTCACCGCGACCAGCCGGTTCTGCGTGCCGTCGTGCAGCGAGCGTTCGATCCGGCGCAGCTCCACCGCGTGCGCGTCGAGCGCGGCGGCCCGGGTGGCGGTGAGTTCGGCGACCCGCAACGACAGGTCGAACCCGGGCGGCGGGGGCAGCAGCCGGCGGCCCGGCCGGGCCTGGATCCGCGCGAGTGCCGGGCCGGTCGTGACCGCGAGGAACAGCCAGCCGACCCCGAGCACGGCGACCGCCAGCGCGTCGCCGAGCCCGTCGATGTGCCACCAGCCGAGGCCGGGCGCGCCGGCCTCCGGCGGCACCAGCCGGTACCAGAGCGGGAACGTCATGTCCTGCACGGCGTAGATCGGCAGTGCGAGCGCGATCAGCCCGGCGCCGAAGCCGAGCGTTCCGTGGACGGCCACCCAGCGCAGTTCCCGCCGGACGACCGGGTCGCGCAGTGCCTGGCGCACCCCGGCCGGCACCGGGCCGGGCGCCGGGATCGGCGGCCCCCACCGGGACAGCCGGGCGCGTTCCCGGTCGGCCACCGACCGCACGGCCTGCAGCAGCCCGGGTACGAGCAGCAGCCCGACCCCGCCGACGCACGCCGCCGCCACCACGACCGTCCCGAGCAGCAGGCCGAGCGCCAGCACAGCGGTGCCCAGCCCGCTGATGAGGTGCTCCAGCGCGGTCACCGCGGCACGGAACCGCCCGCGTACGTACTCCATCCCCGGCCCACCCCCGGCCGTCACGATAGGTCACCGCCGTCGCCGTGCGTCAGGGCCGGGGGCGGAAAGTACAGCCTGCTGTACCACGGTTGTCGTGCTGGCGGGATCGTTGCCGGCCGGCCGCGCGCCTAACGTTCAGGTGCAAGGACATCACCCGAGGAGGCAGCCGTGAACGACCTGGACCGTACCGCCGAGACCACCGCCGCGACGACGCCCGTCACCCGGATGCGCCCGCTGCTCTGGCTGGTGCTCGTCGTCGGCGTGGTGGCGAACGTGACGCTGTCGAACGTCCTGGAAAACCCGTGGGCCGGTTCGGCCTTCGGCGTGCTGGCGCTGGCGTCCGGCGTGGCCCTTGCCATGAACCACTACCGCAACCGCTGACCCGCGTCGGGGCGGGCCGGGACGACCGTCGGCCCGCCCTGCGGCGTTCGCCCGCGCGACCCCGTCCGCGGCTGGTACGACTGGTGTCGTCGACGGCGCGTACGGAAGGGACCGGATGGCGAGTGAGCCGCGTGGGCACCTGCTGCGGCCCCGCGAGGCCTCCCGCCGGGCGTCGTTCCTGGAACTCTTCTTCGACCTGGCCTTCATCCTCGCGTTGAACCGGGTGTCCCTGGTGCTGGAGGAGGATCTGAGCCTCGGCGGGGCGTACCGGGCCGCACTGCTGCTGGTGCCGATCTGGTGGGTGTGGTTCGTGACCGCCTGGTCGACGGACTGGTTCGACCCGCGTTCCCCGCCGATCGTCACGCTGCTGATCTGGGTCATGTTCGGCGGCCTGCTGATGGCGGCGGCGGCGCCCACCGCGTACACCGGGCACGCGCTCGTGTTCGCCGGCGCGTACGTAGCGATCCACCTGGGCCGGCCGTTGATCCTGCTGCCGGCGCTGCGCGGACATCCGCTGCGGGTGCGCAGCCTGCGGGTGGCGATCTGGTTCGGTGTGTCAGGGGTGCTGTGGGTGACCGGCGCGCTCGCCGGGACGGCGCAGGTGGCGCTCTGGACCACGGCGATCGTCCTGGATCTCGTCCTGGCGCGGCTGCGCTGGCCGACACCGGGGCTGGGCCGGTCGAGCTGGCGCGATCTCCAGGTGGTCGGCGAGCACCTGGCCGAGCGCTACCAGCAGATCTACATCATCGCGCTGGGCGAGCTGATCCTGTCCGCCGGGATCGTGTTCAGCAACGCCGGTTTCGACGGCTACCGGACCGTGGCGTTCGCGCTGGCGTTCGTCAACGCGGTCACCGTGGGGCGGCTCTACCTGGTGCCGGGCGGGATGCGGCTCGGCGAGGCGATCGAGGCGCGCGGGCCGTCCGGGAGCCGGCTCGGCCTGCTGGCCGGTTACCTGCACCTGGTGATGGTGGCCGGGGTGGTGGCCACGGCGGTCGGCGCGCAGGTGATGATCGGGGATCCACTGTCCCGCGATCCGGCCGCGCTCGTGGTGGCGCTCAGCGGCCCGGCACTGTTCCTGATCGGCTGGATCGGGTTGGCCGCGGCCGTGCACCGCCGGGTGACCTGGTACCGGCCGGCCGGGCTGGCGGTGATCGTGGCGCTGGGCGTCCTGGCGTACGGGCTGCCGCTGCTGGCCGGCTCCGCGTTGCTGGCCGCGCTGCTGATCCTGATCGTGTACGCGGAGACCACGGCGGTGCGCCGGGAGGTTCGCAGCTGAACGCGTTAACGCCACCATTCGATTGACAGACGACTATGTGAACGCCAGGCTAGGGGAGATTGTTAGCGTTAACGCGGCCGTCATCTCCCCCGCAGAGGAGGGCCCTCCCGTGCCCCTGACCCGACGCGCGTTCACAGTCGGCGCCCTGTCCGCCGCTGCCGCCGCCACCGGCGCGCTCAGCCTGCCCCGCGGCGCGCTCGCGGCGGCGAACACCGCCTACGCGATGGCCTACTTCACCGAGACGCCGAACGGCCTCGGCGCCGACTACGGCCTGCACCTGGCCGTCAGCCGGGACGGCCTGAACTGGACCCCGCTGAACCAGAACAACCCGGTGGTCACCCCCACCGCCGGGCAGCTCGGCCTGCGCGACCCGTTCGTGCTGCGCAGGACCGACGGCACGTTCGTGGTACTGGCCACCGACCTCAAGGGCACCAACTGGGGGCTGACCAGCCAGTACCTGCACGTGTGGGATTCGACCGACCTGACCGCGTTCACCGGTTACCGGCGCATCCGGATGCACACGCTCGACACCCACACGTGGGCGCCGACCGCGTTCTGGGACGCCGCCCGCGGCCAGTACGCCATCGTCTACTCCGCCAACAACGGCCGGGACGTGCTGTTCGTCAACTACACCAGCGACTTCCGCACCGTCAGCGCCCCGCAGGTCTACTTCAGCCCCGCCTTCGGCGTGCTCGACGGCGACGTCGTGGTCGACGGCGGCACCACGTACCTGTACTACAAGAACCTCAACGACGGCTACCTGTACGGCGCCCGCTCCACCACCGCCGCGCCGAACAGCTTCACCACGTACACCAGCGGGCTGCGGCAGGGCACCGCGATCGAGGCACCGCTGCTGCTGCGCACCAACGAGGGCAGCTGGCGGCTGTGGGGCGACTCGTTCAGCCCGGTCAACAACGACTACTACGCCTGGTCCACGACGACCATCTCGGGCAACTCGTGGACGCCGCTGAACCAGCGCGACTACACCCCGCCGCTGAACTCCAAGCACGGCTCGATGATCGGCATCAGCGACGCCGAGTACGCCGGCCTGGTCAACCGCTGGGGCACACCGAACTGGGTCCGGCTCAAGTCGTCGAACCTGCCCGACCGCTACGTCCGGCACGCCGACCGGATCGCCCGCGTCGACGCGTACCCGTTCGACCCCTACCAGGACCAGATGTGGCGGATGGTCCCCGGCCTGGCCGACGCCGCCGGCGTCTCGTTCGAGTCGGTCAACTACCCGGGCAACTACCTGCGGCACTACGACTACGCGGTCCGGCTCGACCCGAACGACGGCACCGCCACGTTCCGCGCCGACGCCACCTTCCACCGCACCGCAGGCCTGGCGGACAGCACCTGGTCGTCGTTCCGCTCGCACAACTTCCCCACCCGCTACCTACGGCACCACGACTACCGGCTGCGCATCGACCCGCTCGGCACCGGCTCGCCCGCGATCGACAGGCAGGACGCCACGTTCCGGGTCACCGCGTAACCGTCCCCCACCACCGCCGTCCCCCACCACCACCGTCCCGCCACGGAGGCCGTCCATGCCCGCTCCCCTGGTGAACCGCCGATTCCTGCTCCGCGCCACCGGCGCCACCGCCGTCGCGGCCACCGCCGGCGCCGCCGCCGGGTCCGTCACCGCAGGCGGTACGGCGCACGCCGCGCTGCCACCGGCCCGCCCCGACATCGGCGTGTCCGCGTACGCCTTCGACCCGGGTCAGGTCCGGCTGACCGCCGGCCGATGGCAGGACAACCAGAATCGTACGGTCGCCTACCTGCGCTTCGTCGACGTGAACCGGCTGCTCTACAACTTCCGGGCCAACCACCGCCTGTCCACCGGCGGCGCCGCCGCCAACGGCGGCTGGGACGCGCCGAACTTCCCGTTCCGCACCCACATGCAGGGGCACTTCCTGACCGCCTGGGCGCAGGCGTGGGCGGTGCTCGGCGACACCACCTGCCGGGACAAGGCGCTCACCACGGTGGCCGAGCTGGCCCGCTGCCAGGCCAACAACGGCGCGGCCGGGTTCAGCACCGGCTACCTGTCCGGCTTCCCGGAGTCCGACTTCACCGCGCTGGAGGCCCGGACCCTCAGCAACGGCAACGTCCCCTACTACTGCATCCACAAGACGCTCGCCGGGCTGCTGGACGTGTGGCGGCTGATCGGCAGCACCCAGGCCCGGGACGTGCTGCTGGCGCTGGCCGGCTGGGTCGACCAGCGCACCGGCCGGCTCACCTCGGCCCAGATGCAGGCCATGCTGGGCACCGAGTTCGGCGGCATGAACGCGGTGCTGACCGACCTCTACCAGCAGACCGGCGACGCGCGGTGGCTGACTGTCGCGCAGCGGTTCGACCACGCCGCCGTGTTCAACCCGCTCGCCGCGAACTCCGACCAGCTCAACGGGCTGCACGCCAACACGCAGGTGCCCAAGTGGATCGGCGCGGCCCGGGAGTACAAGGCGACAGGCGTCACCCGCTACCGGGACATCGCCGCGAACGCGTGGGCCATCACCGTCGGCGCCCACACGTACGCCATCGGCGGCAACAGCCAGGCCGAGCACTTCCGCGCGCCCAACGCGATCGCCGGCTACCTGCGCAACGACACGTGCGAGGCGTGCAACACGTACAACATGCTCAAGCTGACCCGGGAGTTGTGGCAGCTCGACCCGGACCGGGTCGCGTACGCCGACTTCTACGAGCGTGCGCTGCTCAACCACATGATCGGCCAGCAGAACCCGGCCGACGCGCACGGTCACGTCACGTACTTCACCCCGCTCAACCCGGGCGGGCGGCGCGGTGTCGGCCCGGCGTGGGGCGGCGGCACGTGGAGCACCGACTACAACTCGTTCTGGTGCTGCCAGGGCACCGGGCTGGAGACCAACACGACGCTGGCGGACGCGATCTACTTCCACAACGGCACCACGCTGACCGTCAACCTGTTCGTCCCGTCCGTTCTCACCTGGAGCCAGCGCGGCATCACCGTCACCCAGGCCACGTCGTACCCGGTCGGCGACACCACGACGCTCACCGTCACCGGCTCGGTCAGCGGCTCGTGGACGATGCGGATCCGGATCCCGGCATGGACCAGCGGGGCGAGCGTCAGCGTCAACGGCGTCGCGGCGGGTATCGCCACCGCGCCCGGCAGCTACGCCGTCCTGACCCGTGCCTGGACCTCCGGCGACACGGTCACGGTCCGGCTGCCGATGCGGGTCGCCACGGTGCCTGCCAACGACGACGCCGCGGTGCAGGCCGTCACGTACGGGCCGGTGGTGCTCTCCGGCAACTACGGCAACACCACGTTGAGCGGCCTGCCCACGCTGGATCCCGCCTCCATCACCCGTACCGGCACGGGCTCTCTCGCGTTCACCGCCCGGGCCGACGGCGCCACCGTCAACCTCGGCCCCTTCTACGACGCCCACGGGCACAACTACACGGTCTACTGGCGGGTCGGCGCGGGCGGTGGCGGCGGGGAGGCGAGCTTCCGGCTCGCCAACGCGGCGAGCGGGCTGGTGCTCGGCATCCAGAACATGTCGACCGCCGACGGCGGGCTCGCGCTGCAGTGGGGTGACACCGGCACCGCCGACCACGACTGGCAGCTTGTGGTAGACGGGTCGGCGCTGCGGCTGCGCAACGTCAACAGCGGCAAGGTGCTGGGGGTGGAGAACATGTCCACCGCCGACGGCGTTCGGATCCTCCAGTGGGCGGACAACGGCACCGCCGACCACCTGTGGACAGTGGTCGACGTCGGCGACGGCAGCCACAAGTTGCGCAACGTGCACACCGGCAAGCTGCTCGGCATCTCCGGCGGCTCGACCGCCCAGGGCGCGTTCGCCGTGCAGGACCCGGACAACGGCAGCCTCGACAACCAGTGGCGGTTCCTGCCCAACGGCGCGCGGCGGATCCAGAACCTCGGCAGCGGGCTGGTGCTCGGCGTACAGAACATGTCCACCGCCGACGGCGGGCCGGTCATCCAGTGGGGCGACACCGGCACCGCCGACCACCTCTGGACCGCGCTCGTGGACACCGGCGGCTACCTGCGGCTGCGCAACGGCAACAGCGGCAAGGTGCTCGGCGTCGAGGGTGGTTCGACCGCGGCGGACGCCCGGATCGTCCAGTGGGCCGACAACGGCACCGCCGACCACAGGTGGCGGCTGCGGCACGGCGGAGGCGGCTGGTTCCGGATCCAGTGCGCGAACGGGGGCCGGGTGCTCGGGCTCAGCGGCGGCTCCGGCGCCCAGGGGGCGCAGGCGGTCCTCGCCGACGACACCGGGGCGGCGCACCAGCGCTGGCGGTTCCTCTGATCACAGGTGACGGCGGGCGCCGATCATGGTCGCCACCAGCGCCGGGTGGTCAGTCGTCCCGCGCATGTCCACCGCGCGGCGGCAGCAGATCGTCACGCCGCCGGACGCCATGATCTGCTGCCGGGCACCGTCGTCGATCCGCCGGTAACCGACCGGCACGCACGAGCGCACGTCCGGGGTGCCGCCGGCGCGCAGGTTGAGGTCACCGCCGAGGACTGTCGGCGCGCTCCCGGTGTCGCCCCGGGTCCCCGGCACCACCGCGCCGAGCAACTGCCCGCACTGGGCCAGCGCCACCTGGCCGCTGGTGTTCGCCAGGTGCGTGGTGCAGGCATGCAGCCCGTCGCCCCGGACGCAGAGCCAGACCCGCTCCTCCGGGTCGGCGAGGTCCTGCGCCGGATAGGTCCCGCGGTGCACGGACGACCGCGCGTCCCGGCCGTCGAGGCGGGTCAGCAGCCCGATCCCGTACGGCTCGCCGTTGTCGCACCGGGTAGGACCACCGGAGGGGCGGTCACCGGCGGCCTGGAACGCGGACACCACGGTGCCGCCGGCGCGGGCGGCCCGCAGCGTCCGCTCCAGCGTCGCCACGTCGTCGCGGCAGATCTCGTTGAGCGTGACCACGTCGGGTGCCTCGGCGGCGATCACGTCGGCGGCCCGCGGGACGGCCCGGCCGGTGTAGCAGCCGGCCCGGCCGCTGTTGCACAGGTTCATCTGCAGCACCCGCAGCGTTCCCGGGCCGGCGGCGCCGGCGTTCGAGGATCCGGCGGGCAGCCCGGCAACGACGAGCAGGCACACCACTGCCAGCACCCGGCGGACTCGCCGGGCGAGGTGGGTGGCCGGCTGCGGGGACAGCGGGGCTCCAACGGGGTACGGGCGGCGGCGGGCGCCGGTGATCCTATCCCCGGAGCGCCGCGGTCGCCGCCTACCTCGGTACCGCCCGGAACCACGCCTCCCGGTCGTAGGGGTCGGGCCCGCGCCGGGGCAGTGCCGGCGGCACCTCGCCGGCGACCGGCGCGTAGTGGTCGAAGGTGGTGGTCAGCACCGCCTCGCCGCCGGTGAGGTCGGGCAGGGCGGCGACGACCCGCGGCACCCGGGCGGACGGCACGGTGCCGCTCACCTCCAGGTAGCCGCCCGCGACGGCGGTGTCGTGGACGACCGCGCCGAGCCGGCCGAGCAGCGCCAGCACCGTCTCCACCGCGTGCCGCGGCAGGTTGACGTCGAACCGTTCGATCGGCTGGCACACCCGCGTACCGGCCTGCCGCAGCGCGGCGGCGACCACGACCGGGGCGAGGTTGCGGAAGTCCGCCGCCACCGTCGAGATCGACTTGTCGAACTTCTGGTGCGGGCGGCTCTGCCGGGGCCAGTACCGGGACGCCGTCATGGTGACGGTGCAGTCGGTGACCGGCCAGCCGTGCCGGCCCTGCCGCAGCGCGGCCCGTACGCCCTCCTCGGTGGCGGCGACGAACGCCGGGGGCAGCCGGCCCGGCTCGATCCCGGGCCGGAACCCGATGCCGTGCCCGGCCGGTGCGGCCTCGACGCGCAACCCCAGCCCGGCCAGGTACGGGTTGCCGCGTTCCCGTACCCGCTCCTCGGCAGTACCGGTGCCGGCGACCCGTTCGATGCAGGCGGTGAGCGTGCCGGAGAACCGCACCCGGACGCCGTACCGGTCCTCCATCAGGGCGGCGAGGACCTCCTTCTGGACCTCGCCGTGCAGGCGGATCACCGCCTCCGCCTGCTGTTCGTCGAGGCGCAGGTCCACCAGCGGATCCTCGTCGGCCAGTTCGGCCAGGCCGGCGAACATCGCCAGGCGCTGCGCCGGGTCTACCGGCTCGACGACCGCCTGCCGGGTCGGTGGCGGGAACCGGTAGTCGTGCCGCCGAGGCGGGTCGCCGATGTGCTGGCCGATCCGGGCGGACACCCCGCGTACCGCCGCGATCTGCCCGGCGGAGACCGACCGGCGCACCAGCACGCCGGCGGGCTCGATGACGGCGATCTCCGTCACCGGCTCCGGACGGCCGTCGCCGAGCCGCACCCGGTCCCGTACCCGCAGGCGCCCGGACCACAGCCGCAGCCAGACGCGCCGGCCGTGCCCGTCGCGGTCGACGGCGAAGACGGTGCCCGCCGGCGGTCCGTCCCGCGCCTCGCCGTACGGCAGCAGGTCGGCCAGGACGTCGCACAGCCGGCGTACCCCGGCGCCGGTGATGGCCGAGCCGCACACCGCCGGGACCAGCTCGGCGCGGCGCACCGCGCGGCGCAGCGCCCGGCGGACGTCGCGTACGCGGACCGGCCGGTCGGCCAGCCAGCGCGCCGCCACCGCGTCGTCGACCTCCGCCACCTCGGCCACCACCGGCTCGGCGTCGAGGCCCACGGCGTGCACCCGGGCCTCGCGTGTGCCCTGGCCGGTGACGGTGCCGAGCAGGACCGGCCGCGCGCCGAGCCGCTGCCGTACCTGCGCCGTCACCCGGTCGACGTCGGCGCCGCCGCGGTCGACCTTGTTGAAGAAGAACACAGTCGGTACGCCGATGCGGCGCAGCGCCCGCCAGATGGCGACGGTCTGCGGCTGGACGCCCTCCACGCTCGACACCACGAGCACGGCGGCGTCGAGGACGGCCAGGGAGCGCTCGACCTCCGCGATGAAGTCGGGGTGGCCGGGGGTGTCCAGCAGGTTGATGCCGAGGTCGCCGATGGTGATCGACGTGACGGCCGCCCGGATGGTGATGCCGCGGCGGCGTTCCAGGTCCATCGAGTCGGTCCGGGTCGTGCCGGCGTCGACGCTGCCCGGCTCGGCCACGGCGCCTGCCTCGTAGAGCAGGCGTTCGGTCAGGCTGGTCTTTCCGGCGTCAACATGCGCGACGATTCCGAGGTTCAACAGGGCCAAGGCGGAGCTCCACGGTAGGACGGGCAAGGGTCCGAAGCGTGGAAGCTGCTCGCATCATCTCTCCTGGTGGTCGTCGCCGTGGCGGCGCTCGCCGCCGGTGTGCAGTCCTACTTTGCCCGTCCGCCGCGACCGCCACCACCGAATTCGGGCCGGCTCAGCGCACGGGCGCGGCCGTATTCGGCCAGGGCGTGGAAGGCGGCCTTGGGCGTCCACGAGCCGTCCGGCAGCACGCGCACGATCCCGCGTGACGCCAGGTCGTAGTCGTGTTCGGGGTCGCCGGTGGTCGGCAGGTGCCGGTTCGCGAACGTGTACACGAACGCCGCCTCCGCGCCGCCGGCCTCGTAGTCGCGCAGCAGGTCGACGAGGTAGCGTGCCTGGCCTTCCTCGTCGCGCTCCAGTTCCGCGGTGAGCTTCGCCGCACGGCCGTGCTCGTCGTATGCCACCGGCTCCGTCGCGCCCGCGACATCGGCCGCGCCGCGGAACGTGCAGCAGCCGAACTCGGTCGCCGCGTACGGCTTGCCCTGCCCCACGGCCGCCGCCAGGGACTGCGGGAACGCCGCGGAGTTGGTCGAGTCGCGGTAGCCGGCGTCGCTGGCGACGATGTCGAAGGCCGTCCAGTCGACGTCCTCGAGCGGGATCGAGGCGTACCCGACGGGGCCGCCGAAGCGCTCCCGCACCGCGGGTACCGCTTCGGCGAGGAAGTCGCGCACCGCGGCCCGCGCGGCCGGGACCGCCTCCCGCATCCGCATCGGGTCGGTGAACACCGCCATCCGCTCGGTCAGGTCACGGCCGGGCAGGAAACCGTCGGTGAACAGGGAGATCTCGGAACCGGTGAGGTAGACGACCGGGGTGCCGTCACGCCGCAGCCGCTCGGCCCGCTCGGCGCCGTCGAGCAGGAACGCCATGAGGCCGTCGCGGTCCAGGCCGTTGGTGAACGGGCAGTACCACACCTCGAGCCCCGCCTCGGCCGCCAGCCGCGCGGTCAGCTCCAGCCGGTCCTGCACGCCGCCGGTCACGCGGACCGCGTCGCAGCGCAGCTCGTCGCGGATGACGCGCAGGTCGCTGCGCACGACGTCGGGGTCGAACGGTTCGTGGGTGGTGGATCCGGCGCTGACGAAGCCGGTGTCGTAGTTCATGCCGAAGACGCGCATCGAGAACTCCACTCTTAGGGTACGAGCCGTACCCTATAAGGTACGGCGCGTACCCTGCAAGGCATGAGGAGGCGACGGGGCGAAGAACTGGAACAGGCGATCCTGCGGGCCGCGGCGGAGGAACTACGCGAGTCCGGATACGCGGGGATGACGATGGACCGGGTGGCCGCCCGCGCCGGGACCAACAAGAACGCCATCTACCGCCGATGGCCGCACCGGGCGGCGCTGGGCGTCGCGGCGTACCGCCACCTGTCCGACGCCGCCATGCCGAACCCGGACACGGGCACGCTGCGAGGCGACGCGCTCGAGATGCTCCGGCTGGCAAACGAGACGTGGTCGTCGCCGCACGGGGCCGTCCTGCGCGGCCTGCTCGCCGCCGCGGCCGACGACCCGGAGTTGCTCACCCTCATGCGCGAACGGTCCGGCGCCGACACCATGGACCGCGCGTGGATCGGGATGCTGGAACGGGCCGCGGCCAGGGGCGAAGCGCCGGCGGCAGCAGTCCGTCACCGGGTGGCGACGGTACCGATGATGTTGCTGCGCGCCGAGTACGCGATGCGCGGCGTCCCCTCCGTCCCCGACGAGGTGCTGGTCGAGATCGTGGACGAGGTGTTTCTGCCCCTGGTACGCGGTCACGGCTGACGCCACCGTTCATCGGCGCGCCGCGCGGCGCCGGATCCGCCAGACCCGCAGCACCACGACGACGCCGATCACGGCCAGCAGGGCCCACTCCCCGATGCCCAGTTCCCGCTCCAGATAGCGGTACGAGGCGGCGCCCAGGTAGCCCAGCAGCGCCACGGCCGTCGCCCACACCAGCCCGCCGGCCAGGTTCGCCCGGAGGAACACCGGCCACCGCATCCCACCGGTGCCGGCGATCAGGGGGACCACGGCGCGCAGCACCGCCACCCAGCGTCCGATGAGCACCGCCCACGCCCCCCGCCGGGCGACCAGGCGGCGGGCCCGCGCGATGTCGAGGCGCCGGCGCAGCACCCGCGGAGCGCGGGCGAGCACACCCGGGCCGTACCGGCGGCCGAGGGCGTACCCGGCCTGGTCACCGAGGCAGGCCCCGGCCGCCCCGGCGGCCACCACCGCCCACAACGGCAGCGCGCCGCCGTGGGCCACCAGCCCGCCGATCAGGATCGCTGTCTCACCCGGTACGACGAGCCCGAGCAGCGTCGAGGACTCCAGCGCCGGCAGGACGAACACCAGCGTCAGGACGAGGACCGGCGGCAGCCCGACGAGCGTCTCCACCACCGTGTCCACCACCAGCCGATTGTCGCCCTCGACGGGTTGACCGGTGGCGAACGAGACCATCCCGGTGCCACCGGTCCTCGCGGTGGCCGGCGCCGGTACGCGGGGCGGCCTCAGCCGGGGGCGCCGGCCCGGATGTCGTCGACGAGTTCCCGTACGGCCTCCCGGTACTCCGGCTCGGTGTGATAGTGCCAGTGGCGTTCGACGGGCGGCGGCACGGTGTCCGGCGCCTCCACGACGACGCTGCGGGGGTCCCGCAGCCGGACGTCGACCGCCCCGGCGGCCGGGGGCAGGTGGGCCCGCAGACCCGGGTCGGCGAAGATCGGGCCGCCGATCGGATCGGTGTCGCGCCACAGGTTGCGCCAGCGCCAGCCGATCCGGTCGCCGACGTCGCGCAGCGCCTGCTCACCGAGATACGCCGGGTAGAGGCGGGCGTAGATGCGGTGCAGCGGACTGCCGTGGGTCAGCAACGCGACGTGGGGCAGGGCCTCCGGCGGCAGTTGCAGGACGGTGGCGGCGGCCAGGACGGAGCCGTGGCTGTGTCCGGAGATCACCACCGGGCCCTGCGCGGCGAGCGCGGTGACCCGCCGGGCCAGCTCCGGTACGGCGCGGGCGGCGTAGCACGGCGGCGCGAACGGGTGCACCGTACGCGGCCAGAACGTGCCCAGGTCCCACAGCACGCCGACGAGCCGGCGGGTCTCCGGCGACCGGTACGCCCGGTAGCCCAGGATCAGCAGCCCGATGACGAGCAGACTGATGGCCCAGATGCCGACGTCCGTCACGTACGCGGTCAGCACGGCGAGCGTGTCGTGCCGGCGGCCGAGGCGGGCGACGAGCTGGGTGGGGCCGATCCCGATCAGGTCGAGCGCGACGGTGGCGAGCCCGACCGACGAGATCACGAAGAACGCCACGAATGTCGGCCCGAGCTCGTCGGTCACGAAGGACCGGGCGATCGTCGAGCGGACCGCGTCGAGTCGTGGCGTCGCCTCGGCGGGCGCGTCGGGATAGTCGTGCTCGACCACGCGTCGCGCGTACGCCCGCCGCCGGCGCCGGGCCACCGGCAGGGTGACGGCGATCGCCGCGCTGACGACCAGCAGAGCGGCGAGCCCGGCCAGCGCCGCCCACCAGTACCCGACGGGTGGTTCCAGCGGTCCCAGGGCGGGCGGGTTGTTCCGGATCGGGTCGGGGATGCGGCCCCGGTCGAGCTGGTCCGCCGTCCGGAACACGAGCGTGGCCGTGTAGGCGGAGGCGACGGTGACCGACATGGCCGCGACCAGCGGTGTGCCGAGCCCGCGGAGCAGGGCGCGGGAACCGGCCGGCCGGGCACGCCGGCGCGCGAGCGTCACCGCGGCGATCAGGACCAGCATCAGCCCCTGCGCCGCGACCAGACCGGCGACGGCACCCTCGTAGCCGGGCATCTGCCCGGCCGGCACGGGAACCTCCCGCCGGGACACGGCGTACCCCAGGCTCGAGACCGTGGCCACCAAGACCAGGCTCCAGACCACGCGGCGCAACGGCCCGGCCCACCCGGCGGGGACGGTCACTGTCAGCAGCACGGCGCAGAGGACCACGAGCCCGGCGGGGAGGCCGAGCAGCCCGAGGGCGACGGCGCTCCACCGGCCGTGCGACACCGCGACGACGAGGCTGACGCCGACGGTGCCGGCGCCGAGACCCACGTGGATCTGGCGCAGCCACGAGGTCATCTGCTCGTCGTGCCAGACCCCGGGGGCGGCGAGACTCCCGGTCGACTCCAGGAGCCGCCCGCGCGGCGGCGCCGATCCGAAGCCCTCGAAAGCGGCGGCCGACCGCTTCCCGACGGCCCAGAACACCCGCAGCGCCAGCAGCGGGACCAGTGCCAGCACGGCCAGGCGCGGGCCGATCGGCAACGCCACCAGCCACGACAGGTACGGCCTACCCTCCCGGCACTCGGCGTACGGGACGCACTGCCAGCCGGTCAGGTTCATGGTGACCCCGACCAGCGCCAGCGTGAACGCCACGGTCAGCGATCCGGCCAGCAGGCGGCACAGTCCGCCGAGCAGGCCGTAGCGGTCCACCGGGGTGGAACGCATCCACACCGCCAGGTTGCTCAGCATGAACGGCAGCAGCACCAGCATCGACGCCGTACGCACCGCCACCCCGGCGGTCAGCGTCCCCCAGCGGTACGCCTCCACCACCACCCCGGCTGTCGCGCCGCCCGCCGAGCCGAGCCCTTCCCGGACCCGGTAGAACCCGGCGTGCCCGTCGCCGGCCACGCGTACCACGATGGGATGGTCGACGATCGTCTCCGCCGACGCGCCGGACACCCCGTGGACGCGCAGCTCGACGCCTCTGTCGCCGCCCGGTGTCTCCACGATCGAAGCGTCACAAAGACGGCCCGTCCCGCGCTGCCGAACGCGGAACACCGCGGACCTCACGCCCTGCGGGCAGCCGGATCGTCAGCACCAGGTCAGCGTCGAGTTGACGCGCGTGACGTTGCTGATCGTGTTGTTCGCGCCGCCGCACGGGTTCTGGGTGATGTTGGTGTTGGTGACAGTCAGGTTCTGGAAGCGGATGCCGGAGGAGATCGGGAACTCGGTCCGCGAGGCGATGCGCACCTCGCCGCCGCCGGTCACCGTGCCGGACACCCCGGCGATGGTGACGTTGTAGCAGTTCTCCAGGAGGATCGAGTTGTTGCCGGTGTTCGAGATCGTCACCCGGTCGATGACCGCGCCGCCGGACTCCGACACGCAGAAGATCCCCCGGCCGCCACCGGACGCGATCACCGTGCCGACCCGGATGTTGGTCGGGTACGAGCTGCCGATGCGGCCGTTGCGGTTGGCCATCCGGAACGCCGCGTACCCGGTCCCGGTGCCGGCGCCCTGCGCGTCGACCGTGCCCACCGTGGCGTTGATCGTGTCGTTGAGCAGCAGGCCGGAGTAGCCGGTGTTGCGCGCGGTGACGGTGCCGATGGTCAGGCCGTCCACGCCGTACGTCTCCACGCCGTGCGCGCCCGTCCCCGACACGTACACGCTGTCGATGCGCACGTTGCGCACCTTGACCGCCCGGTCGCCGCCGTGGTTGTCGATCCGCACCCCCAGGCCGCCGGACAGCCGCATGTCGATCTGGCCGAGCGTCAGGTTGTTCACGTTGCGCATGAAGATCCCGTACAGCGGAGCGCCGGTGAGGGTGAGGTGCTGCACCTCGACGTCGGTGGTCCCGCGCGAGTAGACGGGCGCGTAGTCACCCGACCCCGAGCCGGTCACGTTTATCGTGCCGCAGACCGCGAGCGTCGTGTACGACGGCAGCGACAGCCGCGAGCCCGCGCTCATCGAGCCGGAGCCGCGCACCACCACCCGCTGCTTGGCGGTCCGGCCGGCCGGCAGCGAGTTCACCGCGGCCTGCATCGCGGCGAGCATGTCCCCGCCCGAGTACACGGTCGACGATCCGTTGCGGGCCGTCCAGGTGCCACCGTTCAGCACCGCCTCGGCCTGGTAGGAGCCGCTGCCGCACCCGGTGGACGGCGGCGGCGTGGTCGGCGTGCCGCCGGTGCCCACCCGGACCATCTGCCACTGCTGGTTGGTGCCGTTGAGATCGGCGTACTGGCTGATCCGGGCGCCGTCGGCGGTCGACCGTTCCCAGACCTCCAGGGCCTTCCCGGAGTGCCTGTTGATCAGCCGGATGTAGCCGCCGTCCGAGTCGAGGACCTGGAACTGCTGGTTGGTGCCGTTGAGGTCGGGCCACTGCCGGTACTCCGCGCCGTCCGCGACGTTCCACTCCCACAGGTCCACCACCTTGCCGCTGTGGCGGGCCCGCAGGCGGTAGTAGCCGCTGCCGGAGGAGACGAACTGGAACTGCTGCCACTCGCCGTCGTTGCGGGACCACTGCTGGATCGCCGCGCCGTCGGCGGTCGAGGTGTCCCGCACGTCGAGGGCCTTGCCGCTGTTGCGGTTGACCAGCACGTACCAGGCGCTGGTGTCGATGGTGGCCGCCTGCGCCGACGGCGCGGCCACGACGGCGACGCCGACCGCGGCGGCCAGCGCCGCCACCAGGGCCAGCGCCAGACCGGCCCGGCGGCGTGCGGGCGACGACGTCACTGCGGGGTTGAACATCGTTCGACCTCCGGGAAGGGGGTACGCCGGGTGCGGCGCAGCGGTTGTCGGGCGCCTACTCCAGGTGGAAGGTGGCCGCGGCCCGGTCCGCGTCGGCGGCCACCGTTTCGAGCTGGAGCAGGCCGTCCCGGTGGCGGACGTACCGGCCTGGGTAGTTCTGCGATTCGAGGGAGAGCCCGTCGGCCGCGGCCAGGCCGGAGCGGCGCTGGAAGCTCGCGTCGTTGTCGAACAGGGCCGAGCCGTCGTCGCGTTCCACGTAGAGCGCGAAGGCCCGGTGCCGCAGGTAGTAGCCGGGGAAGTTCGTCGACTCCAGCGACACCGATCCGGCGCCGGCGAGGCCGGGCACGATGCGGAACTGCGAGTCGGCGAGGTTCGTGACGTTCGGTTCGACGCGGGCCCGGTAGTCGTAGTGCCGGACGTAGGCGGCCGGGAGGTCGTGCGAGCGCAACCGGACCGGGGTGGCCCCGTCGGGTACCGGGATGCCGAGGTTCGGGGTGCCGTCGGCGTTCCAGTACAGCTTCTGGATCCGGGTCCGCCGGTTCGGGTCGTTGAGCGGGTCACCGCTGATGTCCCGGTAGTTGCGGTCGTGGTAGACCAGGATGTCGCTCTGCCCGTCCTCGGAGACGGTGAAGGAGTTGTGGCCGGGGCCGTACTGGCCGGTGGCGGCGTTGCTCGCGAACACCGGTGTCGGGCTCTTGCTCCAGGAGGCGGGGTCGAGCAGGTTCGCGCCGGCCGACGCGGTGAGCATGCCGAGGCAGTAGTTCGCGTCGGTGGCGCTGGCCGAGTACGTGAGGAAGACCCGGCCGTTGCGCTGGATCACCGTCGGCCCTTCGGCGACGCGGTAACCGCGGGTCTCCCAGTCGTACGTGGGCATGACCAGCCGGGCCACCGGGCCGGTGATCTGCCACGGTTCGGCGCCCGTCCGGGCGAGGTAGACGTTGGAGTTGGTGGCGATGCCCGGTTCCTGCTGGGCCCAGGTCAGGTACCGCACCCCGTTCACCACGAACGTCGAGGCGTCCAGGCTGAACGTGTCCCACGGCGTGGTGATCCGGCCGCGTTCGGTCCACGAGCCGGTCAGCGGGTTCGCGCTCGCGTTCTCCAGCACGTACATCCGGATCCGCCACACGTCGTCGGTCCGCCCGGCGGCGAAGTAGACGTACCACCTGCCGTTGATGAAGTGGATCTCCGGAGCCCAGATGTGGGCGCCCATCTCGCCGCTGGTGTGCCGGCGCCAGATCGTCGTCTCGGTGGCGGTGGCGAGCCCTTGCAGGGTGGTGGCCCGCCGGAGCACGATCCGGTCGTACTGCGGCACCGTCGCGGTCATGTAGTAGTAGCCGTCGGTGTGCCGGACGATGTGCGGGTCGGCCCGCTGGCTCACCAGCGGGTTGGTGTAGCTCACCGCGGGCGCCGCCTGCGCGGGGCCGGGCACGGCGAGGCCGGCCGAGGTGGTGAGCAGCGCGAGCGCCGCGGCCAGGACCGGGCGGAGAAGGTGCCGAGGCGACATACGCGCCCTCCCAGGTCGGCGGGTTCGTCGGTCCGTGCCGGGGCGCCGGCCGGGTCAGTACACATAGGGCCAGGCGGCGGCGTCGTAGCCGATGCGGTTGACACCGAGCAGCGACGCGCCGTCGTCGGCGTAGTAGTGGTAGAAGAGGACGTCGCCGTCGGTGTCGGCGAGGACCGCCTGGTGGCCGGGGCCGTGCACGCTGCCGTGCGAGGCGAGGATCTGCGTGCCGCCCCCGGCGAGCATGTCCCGGCCGGTGCGGTCCACGAACGGCCCGGTGGGGCTCGCCGAACGACCGACCATGATCCGGTACGTGCTGGCGGCGCCCTGGCAGCAACGGTCGAACGAGACGTACAGGTAGTACCAGGAGCCGCGCTTGACCAGGACGGGCGCCTCGATGCCGGGGCCGTAGTTCGCGAGCGCGTACACGGCGGTGCCGAGCCGGCGTCCGGTGGCCGGGTCGATCGGGATCATCTTGATGCCGGACCAGAACGAGCCGAAGGTGAGCCACCAGCGGCCCTGGTCGTCGACGATGAGGTTCGGGTCGATGGCGTTGAAGTCGTCGGTGGTCCGCGACTCGACGACCAGCCCTTCGTGGGTCCAGCTCCCGGCATTGCCGGTAGTGCTGGTCGCGAGGAAGATCGCCGAGCGGTTGGAACCGAACGTCGACGCCGAGTAGTACAGGTGGTAACGCCCGTTGCGGTACGACAGGTCGGGCGCCCACAGGTTGCGCGCTCCCCCGGTGTACGTGGTGGTCCACGGCGCGCCACCGGGGAAGACGGCGCCCGCGTTGCGGAAGGCGATCCGGTCGGCGGAGGTCTTCAGCGCGATGCCGTCACCGGTGTGCGCGACGAGGTAGGTGCCGTCGGGTCGCTTGACCACCGTCGTATCGTGGACGCCGATGTCCCCGGTCACCCGGCCGGGCTGCGGGTAGGCGGGCGCCGGGCTGGTCGGTGCCGGGGTCGTGGGCGCCGGTGTGGTGGGCGTGCCGCCGCCCAGCCGGATCAGCTGCCACTGCTGGTTGACGCCGTCCAGATCGGTGTAGCCGGCCAGCCGCCCACCGTCGGCGGTGGACCACTGCCACACGTCGACGACCTTGCCCCACTGCCGGTTCACGAACCGCACGAACCCGCCCGCGGAATCCTGCAACCGGAACTGCTGGGTGGCCGACGACCGGTCGGTGCTCTGCACGAGCTGGGTGCCGTCGCCGCCGCTCGGCAACTCCAGCACCTTCCCGCTGTGCCGGGACCGCACCTTGTAGAACCCGCCGCCGGCGTCCACGAACTGCCACTGCTGCACGGCGAGGTCGTTGCGCGTCCACTGGTTCACCGGGGCGTTCTCCGCCGTCGACCAGTCGTACAGGTCCATCGCCTTGCCGCTGTGCCGGTTCACTACGACGTACGACGCGGACGTGTCCACTGTCGCCGCCGACGCCGGGGGTATCCCGGCCACCACTCCCGCGGCGAGGACGGCCGCGACCACGACCGTGGCCGTACGCGTCGTCCGAGCGGTCCCTGTCACCGAAACCTCCTGCGCTCGGCCGCCTCCGGCCGGCTGCGGCGGCTCGCCTCGCCCGTGACGCTCATGGCAACGGCATTACCGCCGGGTTACGGCAATGTTCTCGTTAACATAGACGAGTGTCAAGGTGACGGGCATCGATCGCCCTCCGACGGGCGCCTCCGGCCGCTACCGCGGTTCGGTCGAGGCCGGGTCGGCGGTCGCGTCGACGATGGAGACGGGTGTGCCCAGCTCCACCGTCCGGGACACGGTGCAGAGCCGGTCGTGCGACTGCCGCAGCGAGCGGGGCAGCACCTCGCGGGCCCGGTCGCCGTCCGCGCCGTCCGGGAACGTCACCGCGAACGTGACGGTGAGATTCTCCATCCGGTTCCCGGCCTCCGGGTCGCGGATCTTGTCGCCGCTCACCGTGACGGCGAACCGGGTCGGCTCGGCGCGACGGCTCGTCACGTGGTCGACGTCCACAGCGGTGCAGCCGCCGAGGGCCGCCAGCAGCAGCTCCACGGGCGTGAAGGTCGCGTCCTCCCCCGTACCCATCGACAGCTCGCCGCCACGGGCGTTGCGCGCCACGTATCTGCCCACGCTTGTGCGCTCGATCTCCACCGACCGGAAGGTGTCGTCGCTCATGCGACGAACCTACCGAAAGCGTTCCGCGAACGTGCGGTACACCGGTGTGCCCGGCAGCCCGTCACGCACGGCGAACACCACGAGGTCGAACCGGCCGACCGCCAGGAGTGCGTCGGCGAACGCGCCGGCCACCGTCGCCGGGTCGTTCCGGAACACCCCGCAACCCCAGGCGCCCAGCACCACCGTGCGATGCCCGTGCGCGGCAGCGACCTCCAGCACGCGGCGGGCCCGCCGGGCCAGCACCGCCGGCACGTCCGCGGCGTGCTCCGGCTGGTTGCGTACGATCGCGCCCAGGTTCGGCGCCGCCGCGGTCAGGAAGGACGTGGTGTACGGCCGGTCGAGCAGGTTTCCCTTGTCGTCGCGGAACACCGGCACGCCCGGGGAGTAGACGACCCGGTCGCTGTAGCGCAGATCCCGCTGGCCGCGGTGGAAGGCGTAGAAGCCGGGCGCTGCGAGCAGACACGGGTACAGCGCGGACGAACGGGCGATGCTCTCCTCCTGCGCCTTCGCCCCGCCCAGGAACCCGCCACCCGGGTTCTTCGCCGACGCGAACACCAGACACGCCGCGCCGGGCCCGAGCCGGCGGGCCGCCTGCAACGTCGACTCGTGCGTCACCTCCACGTCACCGGCGCCGGGCTTCGCGCCGTCGAGGTGGAGGACGTCGTCCGGCAGGTGCTCACGGGTGCCGTCGACCGCGGCGCGTACCACGGTTTCGATCGCGACGTCCTCGCCGGCATCGTTGCGGTAGCGTCCCGCTTCGGCGATCGCTACCGTCTGCCGGGCGATCTCGCGGAGACGGCTGCTCATCCGGCACACCCGTCGATGTCGTTCATGATCGGCAATCTAGGCAGCCCTCGGCACGCCGGGCAACCGATTAGCAGTCGCCGGAACGGACCCGTCGATCCCGTGGCGGGCCGCCGCGGTCATCGGGGCGGGTCGCGCCACCCGTCCCGCACAGGGCATAGTGGCCCGCGGCTCCATCGACCGATGTTGCCTGCTCTCCGCGAAGGTGGTGGGAAGTGACGACGCGCGCACGTGTCCGACGGGCCCGGGCGGCCGTACTGGCCATGCTGGCCGGAGGGACGCTCGCGGTGGCGGCGGCACCGGCGACGGCCGCACCGGAGACGGTGAGCATCCTGAGCGTCTCGGCGGAGAACGTGAAACCCCGCGAGACGGTACGCGTGCAGTTCCGCGTCACCAACGACGGCCGGCGGGCCGAGACGGCCATCGTGGTGGTGGGCGGCGGCCTGCGGTGCACCACCGGCTGCCGGGTGGAGCCGAATCTCGGCCCCGGCCAGAGCCGGACCTTCGACGCGACAGTCGTCGCCCCGGATGCGCGCCCGGGCGAGACCACCGGCCTCAACATCTCGATCGGCGTGCGGCTCGCCGGGCAGAACAGCTACGCCTACAAGATGGTCTACGTCCACGGACCGGGTGCCTCGCTTACCGGCGGGGCCGCACCGGCGGCCGGGGTGAGCGGGGTCTCCGGCCGGGTCCTCGACGCCGACGGAAAGGCGATCGGCGGCGCGGACCTGACCATCCGGGACAGCGCCGGTCACGAGTACCGGACGACCAGCAACCGCAGCGGCCAGTTCTCGATCACCGCCAGGGCCGGCCGGACGATCGCGGAGGGATCCATCACGGTCCGCGCCTCCGTGGACGGCTACCGCACCGCCCGCGCGACCGTACGGGGCAGGGCCGGTGACGTCGCCACCGTACGCCTGACCCTTGCCGCGGTGGCCACGCCGGCCACTGCGTCGCCGTCGCCCGCCGAGGAGGCGAGCCCTCCCGCCGCGGCGGCCGGCGACGACCTTCCCGCGGCTGCGCCGCCCACGCTCAAGGCCACCGGTGAGGAGAGCGGCAGTACGTCGATGTTCCTCCTGGGCGGCCTGCTGGTCGCCGCGGGCCTGGGCGCGCTCGCACTGGTGCTGGTGCGGCGCAGGAGCGCACCGGGCACGGTGGCCGAGGCGGCGACTCCCCCGGCGACCCGGCTGCCGGCCGGCGGGAACCTGGCCGACGCGCCGACCGCGATCCTGCACCTCGGGCCTTCCGGCGGTGGGCCGGAGAACGCGCTCCACGATCCGGCGCTCACGCACCGGCACCGAGCTGCCACACCCGGAGGTTCCTGATCCGCGAGGCCCTACTCGTAGTGCCCGGCGATCGCGTCCGGGGCAGGCGCACCGTGAATCGGGCTCCCCGCCCCGGACGGCCCTCGGCCTCGATCGTGCCGTGGTGGCTCGTGACGACCTCCTGGAGCAACGCCAGACCCAGGCCGAAACGCCGGTCCCCGGCGCCCGCACCCCTGTGGAACCGGTCGAAGATCCGCCGGGCGTCGGCTTGGTCGAACCCCCTGCCGGTGTCGGCGATGACGAACTCGGCGGCGTCGCCGGCGGCCCGCAGCGTCACGTCGATCCGGCCGCCCGCCGGCGTGTGGGCCAGCGCGTTCGCGAGCAGTTCGCCGACGACCCGGCGCAGGGCCGACTCGACGCCCGGCACCGGCAGCGGGTCGCCGGGGGTGTCCAGGGTGAGGGTGACCCGGCGCTCGGCGGCGCGGTCGCCCTCGGCGGCGACCGTCGTCCCGACCAGCGAGGTGAGGTCGACCGGCGGATCCGGTTCCCGGTCGGCGGGAGCGGCGGCGAGCCGGGCCGAGAGCAGCAGGTCGTCGACGATCTCGCCGAGCCGGCGGGTGGTGCGGACGAGGCGTTCCAGGTCGTCCAGGTTCCGGGCGGTGCCGTCGTGGCGCGCCCGCCGCGCGAGCAGTTGGGCGCGGGTGTGCACCTGGGCGATCGGGGTTCGCAGTTCGTGGCTGGCGTCGGCGACGAAGCGCCGCTGCCGGGTCAGCGCCTCCGCGAGTGGCGCGACGGCCCGGCGGCCGACGAGCACACCGGTCAGCATGGCGGCGAGCAGCCCGGCCACCGCCGCGAGGCTGAACGCGAGCAGGAGGTGCCGGCGGTCGGACAGCTGGAACCGGGCGTCGAACACCGCCTGGACGACGGTGTCGCCGCGGGCCTCGGTGCGCACGTGGTAGGTCGTGCCGTTGCGCGCGACGGTGATGATCTCGGTGGCCCGGGTGGCCGCCACGGTGTCCAGCGCGTCGCGCAACGGGAAGCCGGGTGGTGGCGGGTTCGCGCCGGTGCGCACGGTGGCGCCGTCGTACTGGAAGATCCAGCTGCAGGCGGGCGGCCCGGCGATCGTGCCGTGTTCGGTGCCCCACGTCAGCTCGCGCTGGATCTGCGCCTCCTGGCCGCGGACCAGGACCGCGTAGGAGATACCGCCGGCCAGCAGCAGCAGGGCCCCGATGGTCAGCCCGACGAACAGGCCGATCCGCAGCCGGGTCCGCCGGACGATCACCCGCTCGGACGCCTCCATCAGAGCGTCCCGAGGCGGTAGCCGAGGCCGTGCACGGTGCGGACCACGGCACGGCCGAGCTTTCGCCGGAGGTAGTAGACGTAGGTGTCCACTATCGACGCCGCCGCGGCCTCCTCGAAGACCTTGCGGCGCAGCACCGCGCGGGGATGGACGGCGTTCGGCCGGACCGCCAGCACCCGCAGCAGCTCGAACTCGCGGGTGGACAGCGCCACCCGGGTGCCGTCGGCCAGCACCGCTTCGCGTGGTGCCAGGTCGAGCCGCCCGGCGCCGATGCGCAGCACATCGGTCGGCTCGGGCGTGCGCCGGCACAGCGCCCGGACCCGCGCGCTCAGCTCGTCGAGGTCGAAGGGTTTGACCAGGTAGTCGTCGGCGCCCGCGTCCAGCCCGGCGATGCGGTCGTCCACCGCGCCGAGCGCGGTGAGCATCAGGGTCCGGGACGGGACCGCCCGGGCGCGCAGCCGGGTGACCAGGTCGAGGCCGTCGAGCGCCGGCAGCATCCGGTCGATGACCATCACGTCGTACGACCGGGTCAGCCCGAGATGCAGGCCGCGCTGGCCGTCGAAGGCCCGGTCGACCAGGTAGCCTTCCTGACCCAGCGCCTCGGTGAGCATCTCGGTCAGGTCCGCGTCGTCCTCGACCAGCAGCAGCCGGTTCGATCTTCCGCCCCGCATATGTTAACGATCTCATAGATAGCGGCCGATGGAAGCACCGGTATTTGCCTCTTCAACTATCTGAAACCGCGAGCGCCGGCGTGTGGACGGTTTCCGGCTGCCGGGCCTCGCGGCGCTCGATCCAGCTCAGCACCGGCGTCGTCATCAGCGTGGTGACCAGCGCGACCAGTACCAGCACGGTGAACAGGGCCGGGTTGACGATGCCCGCCTCCAGCCCGACGTTCAGCGCGATGAGCTGCATCAGGCCCCGGGCGTTCATCAGCGCGCCGACCCGCAGCGCTACACCCGGCGGCTCGCCACGGAGCCGGGCCGCCGCCCAGCAGGCGCCGAACTTGCCGGCGATCGCCGCCGTCACGCAGGCGAGCGCGAACAACAGCACCGGCAGGGAGCCGAGCAGGCCGAACTCGGTCCGCAGCCCCGAGTAGGTGAAGAACAGCGGCAGGAAGAGCGTCGCGGCGACCGGGGTGAGCGTGTCCACCACCCGGTCGGTGTTGTCGGTCCGGGGCATCACCACGCCGACCGCGAACGCGCCGAAGACCGCGTACAGGCCGATCTCGTCGGTGTACCAGGCGACCAGGAAGAGCAGGGCGACGGTGCCGAGCAGCCGGGCGCGGTCGCTGAGGGCCCGGTGGGTCATCAGCGTGGAGGCCGCCGCCCGCCCGCCGAACCAGAGCACCAGTCCGAACAGGACCGCTCCGCCCGCGGTGACGAGCGCGGGACCGGCCCGGCCGGACGCGAAGGCCAGGACGGCAGCCAGCATGATCCAGGCCACCACGTCGTCGATCGCGCCGCTGGCCAGGGAGAGGGTGCCGTGCCGGGTGCCGGCGTGCCCGTGTTCGGTGATGATCCGGGCCAGCATCGGGAACGCGGTGATGGCCAGGGCGACGCCGACGAACGCGGCCGAGACCCCGAGTGCCGTCCCGTCGGCCTGGATCGGCACGGCGCCCGCCGTGACCAGGACCAGCAGCACCCCCAGCAGGAGCGGTGCGGTGACCCCGGCCAGGGAGATCACCCCGGCGGTGCCGGCGAGCCCGGTGACCCGGTGGGCACTGAACGCGTACCCGGCCTGGAACATGAACAGCACCAGGCCGACCTGACCCACGACGTAGAGGACCGGCAGCAGCGGGGCCGGGAACAGGGCGTCCTGCACGTCCGGCAGGAGGAGCCCGAGCAACGACGGGCCGAGCAGCACGCCGGCGAGCATCTCGCTCACCACGGCGGGCTGACCCGCCTTGCCGAGCAGCCACGCGACCCCCTTGCAGAAGATCAGGATCACGGTGACCGCGATGAAGAACCGTGGCGCCAGCTCCGTTGGTGTCATCGGACAGCCCTCTCGAAGTAGTCGGTGCACAACCGCTGCCGGCGGGCGTCGAGCACCATCCAGGTGCCGAAAACCAACTGCCGGACGCTGCGGCCCACGTCGGCCCACCGGTCCCGCGACCGCATCGCGGCCAGCCGCAGCCGCCCTGGGACGGGGGACCCGGCCGGCGTCAGGTACGCCGGACCCCGGCTGGGCAGCGAGCGGGTGTGTGACGCGGAGGACGTCAGGACGTACCGGCGCAGCACCTCACGGGTCGCGGCGCGCATCATCACCGGCGCGACGCCGCGGGCCGGGCAGGCGCGGTTCGCGGTGACCCCGTACGGGATGAAGTGCGCGTCGCCGCGCTTGAGCGTCAGCCACCGGTCCGGGTCGAACCGGTCGTCGCCGGCGGCTCCGCCGCGGTGGAACGCCAGATAGTTGAAGAGCAGTACGGTTCCGGCGGGCAGGGACACGCCGGTGGGCAGCGTGATCGGCGCGGACGTGATCCGGTGCGCCACGCCGAAGAGCGGATGCACCCGCAGCGTCTCGTCGATCACCCGGTCCAGCGCCTCGTCGTCGTCGAGTCCGCGCTGCAGGGAGGGATGAGTGGCGAGGGCGAGCAGCACGTGCGCCATCGCCTCGGACATCTGCACGACGGCGGTGTTGAAGAAGGCACCCTGGAGATACCAGGCCGTCTCCCGGCTGGTGAACGGCGGCGGCAGCGTCACCGGGCAGGTCCCCGCCTCGATCCGGTCGTGCAGATACCGGGTCAGCCGATCACGCCGCCGCATGTGCCGCAGGCCGGTGCACTTCAGCCCGTTCACCACGTCCTCGGCGTTTGCGACGATCAGCGCCCGCGCGTCCGCCGGGCACGCCTCACCGAAGACGAGTTCGTAGTAGACCTCGGCCCAGACCGGCATCATGAGGTCGCGCAGCCGGACGTGGCTGGTCCGGCCGGCGGGCAGCCGGTCGAGCGCGCGCCCGGTGGCGGCGGTCGCCAGGTCGTCGCAGCGCCCGCGGCGTACCGCGAGCACCCGCCGGGTGGTGGCGGCCACGGTCCGGTACCGCTCGCCCGGCTCCAGGTGCTCCTGGTGCATGTGCGGTCCGGGCGCCAGCCAGTACCAGAACAGGTCGGACAACCCGGCTCCCCGGCTGCGCCCGTCCGCCGCCGGATCGGCGTACACCCGCTCGAAGTGCTCCATGCCGACAGTGGGGCCGGGCACCGGTACGCCCTCGACGCCGTTGACGGTGACGAACACCCACTCCCGCAGCCGGACCACCGTGCGGGGCAGCCAGTACGGCAGGGTCCACGCCACGCCGACCCCCGCCAGGACGATCAGGGCGCTCATCCGCACGCCACCGTGGCGACCAGATCGGCGCTCAGGTCGGCCGGACCGGCGGCGCCGACCAGCGCCAGCGCCCGGTCGAGGTCGGCGTGCAGCAGGTCGAGCACGTGGCGTACCCCGGCGGCGCCGCCCACCGCGAGCCCCCACAGCACCGGGCGGCCGACCAGCACCGCGCTCGCGCCGAGCGCCAGCGCCACCAGGACGTCGGTTCCCCGGCGGATGCCGCCGTCGAGCAGCACAGGCAGCCGCCCGCCGGCGGCCTCCACCACGGCGGGCAACGCGTCCAGGGTGGCGAGCGCGCCGTCGAGCTGCCGGCCGCCGTGGTTGGAGACCAGCAGACCGTCGAGCCCGTACGAGACGGCAAGCGCCGCGTCAGCCGGATGCAGCACCCCCTTCAGCAGGATCGGCAGCGTGGTCACCTCGCGCAGCCAGGCGATCCGGTCCCAGTCCAGCCCGGCGTCCATCCCGATGTCGCGTACCCGGCCGCTCGCGTCGCGCATGTTCTCGCAGGCCATCCCCGGCGGCAGGTCGGCGAAGCCGTGCCGCAGGTCGCGTTCCCGCCGGCCGAACACCGGCGAGTCGACGGTGACGACGAGGGCCGAGCAGCCGGCCGCCTCGGCCCGCCGTACCACGAGCGCGGTGAAGTCGAGGTCCGCCTGCGGGTAGAGCTGGAACCAGAGCGGGCCGCCTTCGGCGGCGACCTCCTCGACCCGCCGGGTGGCCGCCATGCTGACCACCATGATCGTGCCCGCCTCGGCGGCGGCGCGGGCGGTGGCCACCTCGCCCTCGGGGTGGGCCAGCCGGTGGAACGCGGTCGGCGCGATCAGCAACGGCATCGAGATCCGGGTGCCGAGCAGCGAGATCCGCAGGTCGCGCCGTCCGGCGCCGCGCAGGACGCGGGGCACCACGTACCGCCTGGTGAAGGCCGCCTCGTTGGCGCGGACCGTGCGCTCCTCGCCCGCTCCACCGGAGAAGAAGTCCCAGTGCACCGGGTCCAGACGGCCCCGCGCGTCGGTGGCCAGCTCGGTCAGGTTCAGCGCCGCGCCGTCCAGCGCGGCGCCCGCGAGCGGGCGCATCTCAAGCCTCGGCACGGCTCAGGCAGCTGTCGACGAACGCGACAAGCGGCGCGACGTGCGTCTCCGGCCGGTCCCACCGGTTCTCCAGGTTCTCCGCGAGGTGGTGGGTGGCGACGACCCGGCCCGCCCGGTGGTGGCGGACGACCGGATGCAGGTAGGCCGCGTCGTGGGCCTGACCGGGGACGTCCTGGGCGATCCGGCTGACGGTGATGTCGAACGGGTCCACCCGGTCGTGGTCGGGGCCGTACTCGAGGGTGACGACGAAGGCGTCCGTGTAGTCGTGGTCAGGGGTACGCAGGCCGGTGCGGGTGAAGTACTCGACCGGCACCTCGTCGTGGTAGCGCGCGTCGGACCCGGCCACAGTGACCACGTCGCCGAGGAAGCCGAACTGCTGCCACAGGGCCGACGTGCGGTTGACGCGCGCGACGACGGCGTCGGCGATCACCTCGCCGGTCGCGTCCAGCTTCTCCGCCGGCCACGGCGTGTCCCCGTACCGTCGCTCCAGGATCCGGTGCAGCGCCCGGACGGCGTACCGGAAACCGTGGATGAAGCCGCTCGTGGAGCGCTTGAAGTCCCGTTCCTGGCTGATCGTGCCGGCGAAGTAGAGGCCGGGGACGTTCACCGACTCCCACGCCGGGGTCTGCGCCGGGAAGCGGTCCCTGATCGCGAGCGCCGGCCGGCAGGTGTCCTCGAAGACGGACGCGTCGAAGGCGAACCCGGTGCAGACGAGCACCCGGTCGTACCGCAGTTCCTTGACCACCTCGTCGGCGCGGGAGAAGGAGAACGTCACCGTGTAGCCGGCGTCGTCGCGCTCGATACGTCTGACCTCGCCGTCGAGGATCGCGTTCGCCGACTTCAGCTGGTACGTGTCGAGGAAGTTGTTGTTCACCGCGCGCAGGTGACCCACGTAGTGCGTACGCCAGGCCATCCGCACCGAACTCGGCCCGGCGACGTGGATCAGTGTGGTGGTCTCCATCAGGTTGTCGGCGGTCTCGAACGCGGAGTTCCCCTTGCCGATGATCAGCACCTTCTGGTCGAGGTAGTCGCGCGGGTCGACGGACATGTCCGCGTACTGCTCGGCGAGTTCGAGCCCGGGGATCTGCGGCAGGTACGGCCGGGAGACGCCGGTGGCGACGATCAGCCGCCGCGCCCGGAAGACCTCCTCCCCCGCCCGGACCTCGAACACCCCGTCGGCCTTGCCGATCGACGTCACCCGGGTGCCGTACCGGACCCGTGCCCCCGTCTTCGCGGCGAAGTCCGCCAGGTAGCGGAGCATCACGTCGGCGTCCGGGAAGTACCGCTCGGTGTAGCCGGTGAAACGCAGCGCCGGGTCGTCGCTGAGCAGCGAGTTCCAGTCCAGCCGCAGGTTCAGCTCCGGGTCGTCCGAGCCGGTGTGCGGCTTGTTGATGGAGATCAGTTGCCGGTGGCGGGGATAGGTGGCGAAGAACGCCCCCGGGACGTCCGCCTGTTCCAGGACCAGATAGTCGCGCCTGCCGTCGGCCTCCAGCAGAGCCGCGAGTTGCAGGCCCGCCGGCCCGGCCCCGACGATCAGATAGTCAAGCGTCATGTGCGCCCACCCTCAGGGAAGAGAAACGGAGAGATCCGCGATCACGTCGGCCGCGCGCCGCACGTCACCGTCCAGCGGCCGGTCCGGATCGACCGGCGGTACGACAGCGGCCAGCGCCGCGAGCGCCTCGGCGCAGCCGGACGCGGTCGGCGTACGCGCGCCCACGTAGGCGGCCTGGCGCAGCCCCAGCGCGAGCGACCCGACGACGAGGTGCAGCAGCCGGGCCTGGTCCAGTGCCCGCAACGCGGCCTGGGTGCCGAGCGGGACGACGTCCTGGTTGTGCAGGTTCGTCGGCACGCTCTGCATGCTCGCGGGCATGGTGTCCCGGCGGATCTCGGTGATCAGCGCGGTGGCCGCCAGCTGCACCCCCTGGAGCCCGTGCTGCTGTCCCGGGCCGGCGGCCAGCATCGGCGGCAGGCCGCCGTTGCGGTTCGGGTCGACGAGCAGGTCGAGTTGCCGTTCGGCGAGGTTGCCGACCTGCGCGACGACCATCGACAGCACGTCGGCGGCGAACGCGGCCGGCTGGCCGAAGAAGTTGCCGCCGTGCACCACCAGGTCGTCGCCGGGGAAGAACAGCGGGTTGTCGGTGACACTGGCGAGGTCGGCCGCGACCACGGCGTCGACGTAGCGCAGGGCGTCCTCGGCCGCACCGAGCAGTTGCGGCGTGCAGCGGATGCTGTACGGCTCCTGCAACGGACGCGCGCCGGACGCGACGAGGCCGGCGCTGACCCGTCGCATCCGCTCGCCCACGTCGATCGCGCCCGGATGGCCGTACGCGCCCAGCAGCCGGGCGTCGAGGAACTGCGTGTCGCTGCCGAGCAGATCGGCGAGCAGGCAGGTGAGCACCTGGACCGCCCGGTGTGCGGCGCGGGCCGCGTCCAGCGCCAGCGCCGTCGCCGCCGTGGTCAGGGATGTGCCGTTGACCAGGGCGAGAGCGTCCCGGCCGTCCAGCGGCAACGGCTCCAGGCCGGCCAGCGTCAACGCCTCGCCCGCCGGCATCCGCACCCCGTCCAGGTAGGCGTGCCCCCGGCCGCGCAACGCCTGCGCCGCGGCGCCCAGCGGGATCAGGTCACCGCTGGCGCCGACCGAGCCCAGCCGGGGCATCGCGGGGACGAACGTGGTCGCCAGCATCGCCGCGAGGGCGTCGATCACGTGCGGGGAGACCCCCGACGCGCCCTGGGCCAGCGACGCGGCCCGCAGCAGCACTGTCGCGCGGACCACGTCCGGATCGATGTCCGGGCCCTGGCCGGCGCCGAGGTGGGCGAGCGTGTTGTCGGCCTGGTCGCGCAGGTCGGGGCGGCCCGCGTACCCCACCAGGGCGCCGAAGCCGGTGGTGGCGCCGTACACCGCGCGGTCCTCGCCGAGCACCGCGGACAGGAACGTGCGGGCGGCGGTGACCCGGCCCCGGACCTGCGGCCCGGCCACGACCTTGATCGGGTCGCGGGCGGCGCGGAGGTCGGCGATCCGCAGTGGGACATCGAGGTCCACCTCTGTCGTCATGGGATCGCACCCTAGAGACGAATTCTCAGAACGCTCTGAGATCGAGTCGCTACGTTGCGGCGCATGACGCTCGACTATCTGATCATCGGAGCCGGACCGGCCGGGTTGCAGCTCGCTCACCTGCTCGAGCGCGACGGCCACGACTACCTGGTCCTGGAGGCCGGCCCGGCGCCGGGCACGTTCTTCGCCACCTACCCCCGGCACCGGCAGCTCATCTCGATCAACAAGGTCTGGACCGGCTCCGACGACCCGGAGTTCAACCTGCGCGCGGACTGGAACTCACTGCTCACCGACGATCCGGCGCTGCTGTTCAAGAACTACAGCCGGCGCTACTTCCCGGACGCCGCGGACATGGTGCGCTACCTCGCCGACGTCGCCCGCGGCCTGCGGATCAGGTACGGCACCCGGGTCACCCGGGTCGCGCGCGACGGCGACCTGTTCACCGTCGACGCCGGCGACGACACGCTCACCGCCCGCCGGGTGGTAGTCGCCACCGGCGTGTCCCAGCTGTACGTGCCGCCGATCGAGGGCGCCGAACTCGCCGAACGGTACGACACGGTCAGCGTCGACCCGGACGACTTCACCGACCAGCGCGTCCTCATCATCGGCAAGGGCAACTCCGCATTCGAGACCGCCGACGCGCTCGTCGAGACGGCAGCCGTCATCCACGTCGCCGGCCCGCACTCGATCAAGCTGGCGTGGCAGACGCACTACGTCGGGCACCTGCGCGCGGTGAACAACAACTTCCTCGACACGTACCAGCTCAAGTCGCAGAACGCGGTCCTCGACGGCACCGTCGAGCGGATCGTCCGGCGCGACGACGGCGGCTACCGGATCGACTTCCGGTACGCCCGCACCGTCGAGGCGATCCGGCGGATCGACTACGACCGGGTCATCCTCTGCACCGGTTTCCGGTTCGACGCGGGCATCTTCGACCCGTCCGCCCGGCCGCGGCTCGTCATCAACGACCGCTTTCCCGAGCAGACCTCGGCGTACGAGTCGGTGAACGTACCGGACCTCTACTTCGCCGGCACGCTCACCCAGCAGCGCGACTTCAAGCGCTCGACGAACGGGTTCATCCACGGCTTCCGGTACGGCGTACGCGCCCTGCACCGGATCCTCGGCGCCCGCCACCACGACACGCCGTGGCCGACCACGCCGCTGGAGGTCACCCCGGAGGCGATCGCGGACGCGATCATCGCGCGGATCAACCGCACCTCGGCGCTGTGGCAGCAGTTCGCCGTCCTCGGTGACGTCGTCGTCGTCTCCGGCGACACCGCGCGCTACCACGAGGAGGTGCCCGTCGCGTACGTGCACGACGGCGGGCTGGGCCCGGAACCGTTCGCGTTCGTGGTCACCCTGGAGTACGGGCCGGACCACGACCAGGTCGACCCGTTCGACATCACGGTGCCGCGGATCGCCGAGAACGACGCCGCGCACGCGCACGACGCGAGCTACCTGCACCCGGTCGTCCGGGTCCATCGTGGCGGGAAGGTCGTCGCGGCGCACCACCTCGCGGAGAACCTGGAGAACCACTGGAACCTGCCGGACGTGCACCACCAGCCGCTCGTGCTCTTCGTCAAGGGCGTCCTCTCCGATGCCGGCTGAGGTCTGGCCCCAGCCCGTGCTGGACCTGCTCGCCGCCGGTGACGACCGGCCGGTCTTCGAGGAGGGCGACCGGACGGTCACGACCGCCCAGATGTACCGGCTGGTCCGTCGCATCGCCGCCGGGCTCCGCGCCGCCGGGGCCGGGCCCGGTGTCGGGGTGGCGCTGCGGCTCGGTGTCACAGCTGAAGCGTTCGCGGCGATCATCGCGGCGTTCGCGGTGGGCGCCCGGGTCTCCGGGATCCGCCCCGACCTGGGCCCGGCGCACCGCGCCTGGCAGCTCGGCGGCACCACGCTGCTGGTCGACGACGCCCGGGTCGCCGAACTGGCGCGCACCCCCGACGACGGACGACCGCTGATCGCCGCCGGGCACCCGGACGACGTCGCCCGGATCATCTGGACCAGCGGCAGCACCGGCAGCCCGAAGGGCTGCGCCCAGACGTACGCGGCGATGAGCGCGGCCTGGACGCCGTACCCCGATCGCTGGCCGCCGGCGGTCGCGGACCTCGCCACCCGGCTCCAGCGGTATCTCGTCTTCGGTTCGCTGAGCAGCCAGGTGATGCTGGAGTACGGCATCCTCACCCTGGCCGCGGGCGGCACCCTGGTCGCGGCCCGGCCCCCTGGCTTCCCCGGCATGATCGCCCGGCACCGGGCGACCGCGAGCGTGATCACCGTGGGCAAGCTGTACCAGCTCGTGCGGGACCAGCGCACCGACCCGGTCGACCTGAGCAGCCTGCGGGCCCTGCTGGTCTCCGGTTCCCCGCTCGCACCGGGCCGGCTCGCCGAGGCGCTCGACGTGCTCGGGCCCGTCGTCTTCCACGGCTACGGCCAGACCGAGACCGGCATGATCACGATGGTGACGCCGGCCGAGATGCTGGCGTACCCGGCCGCGCTCGCCTCGGTCGGCCGGCCTCCCCCGGTGACGGCGCTGTCCATCCGGGACGCCGAGGGCCGTCCCGCCACCGAGGGGGAACTGTTCGTCCGGACACCGGCGCAGGCCACCGCGTACTGGAACGATCCGGCCGAGAGCGCCGAGGTGTTCGCCGACGGCTGGGTCCGCACCCGCGACCTGGCCCGGCTCGACGGCGACGGCTACCTGCACCTGCTCGGCCGGATCCGGGACGTCGTCATCGTGCAGGCCAACCTGGTGTACGCGGGCCCGATCGAGCGGGTCCTCGCCGCCGATCCCACAGTCGCCGAGGCGTACGTCGTCGGCCGTCCCGACGACGTCACCGGGGAGGCGGTGCACGCCTACGTGGTGCCCGCCGCCGGTTGCGTACCTGATGCCGGGCGGCTGCGCGCGGTGGTGGCGGAGGCGCTGGGCGAGGCGTCGGTCCCGCAGGCGATCCAGCCGATCGAGCGGGTGCCGACGGCACCGAGCGGAAAGCCGGACAAGCGCGCGCTGATCAGGTGAACCACCGATGGCCTAGCATCCGTGCATGGCCGTACTCGACGAGGCAGCGCAGCGTACCCGCACCCGGCTGCGGGGCACCGCCGTCGGATTCGCCGCCCTGTGGTCCGTCGCCCTCACCGCGTTCGCGGGCGTCAACCTCTGGATCGGGCTGCGGAACCGGCCGTATCTGCTGCAGTACGGCAGCGACGCGGGTGACCGGTTCGGGACCAACGTCATGGTGCTGCTGTCGTGGCTCGGCATCGTCGCCACGGTCGGCCTCGCCACGTGGGTCACCGCGCTGATGGTGCTGACGCAGACCCCCGGCATGCACAGAGGGCTGCGAACCCGGGTCCGCGTGGCATCGGCCGTGGTGCTCGTCGGCACTCCAGTGGTCACCGTCGCCGCGCTCGTCCTCGCGTACGCGCTGATCGTGCCGCGGATCTATTCGGGCGTGCAGTTCTGAAGCCCGCGGTTCCGTCCGCCTCCGGGAACGAGGACGTGACGGGTTCCGGTCCGCATTCGGCCCGGCGAAACCGGAACCGCGCCGCTCGGCCACGACGTTGATCAGGCCGACGCTCTACTACCAGGTCCTAGTAGTTCCCCTAGGATGGCGACCGCATCAGGTCGGAGCGATGGGCGCCGGGTCCATGTCTCCCTGACGAAGGGGATCAGTGGTGCCTCTCCCGCGGCGTCATCGCTCGCCGACGCGTCGCGTGGCGCGGTGGCTGCTGCTCGTGTGGCTGGCGTGCTGTCCCGCCGTGTTCGTGGTGCTCGGGTTCGCGTCGCCCGCCGCCGCGCACTTCAAGCTGCTCAAGGTCGTACCGGCGGACGGCGCCCGCGTGGACGGCACGGTCACGGAGATCCGGCTGACGTTCAGCGCCCCCGGCACGCCCACCGCGACCGGCTTCAAGCTCTCCCGCGAGGGTGCTGCCGTTCCGGTGACCACGCACACCCCCGACGGGGGCCGTACGTGGCTGGTCCACCCCTCCGCCGCCTTGCCCGACGGGAAGTTCACGCTGCGCTGGAGCGTGGCCGCCCCGGACGCCCATCCGCTGACCGGCGATGTGACGTTCACAGTGGTCCCGGCCGACGCGCCACCGGGCGCGACCGTCGCCCCCCGGCCCACGGCTGGTTCGCACGGGCACACCGGTCACGACGGACCGGCCGTTCCGTCGGCGTCGCCGCCGGCCCACTCCGGCGGGCACGCGGTGGGCCACACCGCCGACGCCGGCCAGGGTCCGGTGCGGTTCGTCGGCACGGCGGGGCGCTGGCTGTCCTACGGGGCGATCCTGCTGGGCGTGGGTGGTCTCGTCTTCGCGCTGACCACACTGGTGGGTACACGCAGCGACATCCGGCTGGTCCAGGTCTGGGTACGCATCGCCGGGCTGACGGTGGTGGCCGGCGTGCTGCTCGAACTGGCGGCGCTGGCGGCCGTGTTCGGCGGGGGCGGTCTCGCCTCGGCGGTCAGCACGCAGGCGCTGACCGCGCTCGGCCGTACGCCGGTCGCCGCCGGACTGGGTCTGCGGTTCGCCGGCGCGGCCGGGCTGCTCGTGGCCGGTTCCCTGGAGGCGGCGCTGATCCGGGGCCGGCACGCGGTCGGGCGGCACGCCGTGGTGACGGTCGCCGCGATCCCGACCGCCCCTCGCCCTCTTGTCGTGCCACCCACCGACGACGTGAGCGGCGACGAGGCGCAGCGGGTCCGCGCGCGAGCGGTCCGGCCGGTGCTCCTCGGCGTCACGGTGGCGCTGCTGCTCGGTTCGTTCCTGTTCGACGGGCACACCGTCACCGCCGGGCCACGGGCGGTCGTCGTGGCGGCGGACGTGGCGCACACCGTCGCCGCGGCGGTGTGGGTCGGCGGCGTTCTGCTCCTGGCGGCGCTGCTGCTAGGCCGTGCGCGCCTCGGTGTGCCGACGGGCGCCGCCGAGATGGCGGTGCGCTTCTCCGTCCCGGCCACCGCGGCGGTGACGCTCACCGGCGTCGCCGGTGCCGCGCTGACGCTGACGATCCTGGACCGGCCCGGTCACCTGGTGAGCACCGGATGGGGCCAGGTGCTCCTGGTCAAGGTCGCGCTGGTGGCGGTCGTCGCCGTCGTCGGGCTCTACAACAGCAGGCGGGTGGTGCCCCGGCTGGACCACCCGACCCCGGAGGGCATGCGTCGCCTGCGCCGCACGGTGCTGGCGGAGGCGGTGCTGATGGTCGCCGTCCTGCTGGCCACCGCGGTCCTGGTCAACACCGGCATGTAGACCCGGGCCCGCGTGACCGGGGCGGCCCCGGGGTCTACAGGCAGAACAGGATGCCGGTGACCACGCCGGCGCCCAGCGGGGCGACCAGGGCGGTCGAGGCGAGCAGGGCGCGGGCGAGCAGGTTGCGGCGGTGCGGGCGGCGTCCCTGGAGGCGCTGCAGCCGGATCGCCACGTCGGCGCCGGCCATCGACAGCGCCGACGGCGGGCGCGGCGCGCCGGCGAACGTCAGCAACGCGTCGCGTACGGCAGTCGGACCGCATTCGCGGACGGCGGCGGCGTCGGCGCGCAGTTCGACGAGCAGGCGCACTGCTGCGGGCGCCTGGCGGGTCAGGGGCAGCCACGGTACGGCGGCGGCGAGCCCTTCCACGGCGGCCACCAGGAGATGGTGGCGCTCCCGCAGGTGTGCCCGCTCGTGGCTGAGCACCGCGGCGAGCTGGTCCGCCGGCAGGTCACCGGCGGCGCTGGCCAGGACCGTGAGCCCGCCGGACCCGCCGAGGCTGTAAGCCATCGGGGTCGGGTGCGGGATCCACAGCACCGGCGCCTCGCCGGGCTCCGGCGGGCCGCCGGCGAGCGTGAGCAGGTCGGCGTGGGCGCGGCGAGCACGGTGGGCGCGCATCGCCAGGCGGGTACTCGTCACCGTGAACCGGGCGAGCACGGCCAGCAGGAGCAGCGCTCCGGTCGCCCCGACGATCTCGTCGGCGGCGGGCGGCCGGCTGGGTTGTGCCCAGTGCCAGCAGATGCGGGCGAGGTCGTGCAGCGCCCACTGCCGGGTGCTGCCCGGCGCGAGGAGCATCACGGTGGCGAGGACGAAGGTGCCGAGCACCGCGACGATCAGGCCGAGCCAGCCGAGCAGCATCGCGACGGGGTCGGCGACGTGCCGGAAGGACAGCCGCAACGCGGCGGGGCCACACCAGGCGACCAGCGCCGCGCCGGCGACGAGGGCGAGCGCGAGGCTCACGCCCCGGACTCCCGCTCGTCGAGGACCTGCCGCAGGATGTGCAGCTCGTGGTCGGAGGCGGACCGGGCGAAGTGAAGCAGCACCAGGTCGGGGTGGGTGCTCGTCTCGACGACCCGGCGCAGTGTCCGCGCGATGATCTCCTCGCGGGTGCCGGCGGCCCGGTAGCGGTAGGCCTTGCCGTCCTTCTCGCGTACGGCCCAGCCCTTGCGGTGCAGGTTGTCCAGCACGGTGAGCACCGTCGTGTACGCCAGGACCCGGTCGGTGGTCACCGCGTCGAGGACGTCACGCACGAGCACGGGCTCGGGGGCACGCCACAGGACGTCCATCACCGCCGATTCGAGTCTGCCCAGTTCCGCCACGTGCTCTCCCTTCGTGCCGGTCAGGGTACGTCAGGTGTCGTGGCGGTGCGGCCGGCCCCGAAGCCGGGACCGGCCGCGCCCGGTCGCCTACAGGCGGTCGAGGATCTTCTGCAGGGTCTGCACCTCGGCGGCCTGGTCCGAGGCGATCCTGGCGGCCAGCGCCTTGGCCTCGGGGTTGCTCCCGTCGGCCTGCTCGGTCCTGGCCATGTCGATGGCGCCCTTGTGGTGGGCGATCATCATCTCGGCGAACATCTTGTCGAACGCGGGGCCCTTCGCCGCGGCGAGGTCCCTCATCTGCTGCTCGGACATCATGCCGGGCATCCCCGCGTCCATCCCCGGCATGCCGTGCCCGGGCGTGGCGCTCATGCCGGGCATGCTGTGGTCGCTGGGCAGGTCCGTGGGCTTGCCCCAGGCCGTGAGCCACCCCTTCATGGTGGCGATCTCCGGATCCTGCGCCGCCTTGATCTTCGCGGCCAGGTCCTTCAGTTCGCTGTCGCTCGCGCGCGTCGGGGCCAGGTCGGCCATCGTCACCGCCTGCTGGTGGTGCGGGATCATCATCTGGGCGAACATCACGTCCGCGTCGTTTACTGTGGCGTCCGCGGAGGCCGAAGCGCCCGCCGCGGAACTGCTGCCGGTGCCGTGCGTCATGCCGCCGGTGTCGTCAGCGCCGCCGCAGGCGGCGGTCGCGAGCAGGGCGGTCAGGGCGACGCCCGCGAGGGCGGCGCGGCGCAGGATGGTCGGTTTCATCGGTACGTGGTCCTTGTCGTGAGGTGTGCCGGAACGGAGTCGTCGGGTCCGGGCGAGACGCCGGACCGTGTTCTCCTCACGTGCGCAGGACCGTGACGGCTCGCAGGAGCAGCCCGATGCGCCGGCGGGGTGGACCCCGGTCCGGGCGGGGCCCGCGGGACCGAGGGCCGGCCGGCGTGCCGGTGCCGCGGCGGGGCCGCCACAGCAGGGACAGGGCGCCGAGGACGAGCGCGCCGCCCAGCACCGCCAGGCACACGGTGAACACGTGCGTCCCGTCGTGGCGTCCGGGCGAGCTGTCGTCTCCGTGTGCGGCGCCGGGCGCGGCGGCGATCTCGCGGGCGGCGTCGGCGGCGTGGCCGGTGCTCCCGTGTACGGCGCTCGCGTGGGCGGCGTCGGGTCCGGCCGGGTGGCCGAAGGTGTGCATGCCGAACACCCCGAACGTCACGGCGACGAACAGCGCCAGCCGCAGCAGCGGGTGAGCGCGTCCCATCCCATGCCCTCCGCACGTCCGGCCCGGCGCGTGGCGTCCACCTCGACAACCAGCGTCTACTACAGGCGCATAGTAGATGGGGTATCACGGCGGCCGGGCACGGGGAGGGCGAACGCGCACAACGCGCCGCGCGGGAACGACTACGTGACGCGGTAGGCGGTGTAGCGCACCCGGTCGGCCTCACGGATCGCCGACGCGACGAAGACGCACTGCTCCAGCACGGCCAGCGCGGGCACCGACGTCTCCAGTCGTACGCCCAGCCGGAAGTAGTACTCGGCGGGGTCGACCGCGTCGCCGCGCAGCAACGCCTCAAGGACCTCCGGGCGGCCGCTGCGGACGCCGAACGTGCGGAGGTAGACGTGACCGCCGTCGGCGGTGCGCGCCGAATAGCGCGTGTCGATCTCGATCGCGCCGTCGGGGCGGACCAGCTGCCAGTCGGCGCCGCCGGGAAGGATGTCGGCCTCGACGAGGCCGGTGACCCGGCCGCCGACGACAGGCACCACGCGGCGGTGGCCCGCGCGGGTCACCCCGTGGTCCTCCAGCGCGCCGAGCCGGACCTCCACGTCGAACGCGGCCTCCAGACCGGGAACCGCCGGGTCGCGGCCGACGTGTCGGCGCGTACTCATGGAGTGTCCTTGGTCTGCGCGAGGGCGTCGCGGAGGCGTTCCAGCGCGGGCACCGCGGCGGCGAGGGCCGCGCGGTCCGCCGCCGGAAGGGTGGCCGCGGCGCGGGCGACCAGGTCTCCGCTCGCGAGGTCGAAGCGGTCGAACAGGTCGAGGGCCTTCGGGGTGGCGAGGACGTCGACGTGGCGGTGGTTGCCGGGGCGGGGGCGGCGCTCGACGAGACCGTTGCCCTCCATCGTGGTCAGCAGGTTGCTGACCGTCGAGCGGCTCAGGCGGAGTCGTTCGGCCAGCTCGCCGGGGCCGGACACGGTGCCCCGGGGCAGGGCCCGCACGATCTCGATCTGCGCGTCCGGGATCTCCGGCAGGTGCTCGGCGGCGCGGGCGGCGGCGAGCAGCGTGCGGCGCAGCGGCGAGATCACCGACGCCAGTCGCGCCGCGTCCAGCTCGGCCGGCTCCGGGCCGGTCACGGCAGGACACCGGAGAAGACAGTCGGCGTGAGGGAGGCCCGTTCGTTGAGGTCGGCGGGCAGGAAGCCGGCCGCCTTCTTGTAGCCGGTGGCGATCTCGGTGAGCTCCTCCGGCGGGATGACGTCGTGGACGTGGTCGAACCCGTCCGGCGCGCGCTCATGGGCGAGCACCATCACCTGTTCCGGGCCCTGCCGCCTGTTGCTCAGCACGAGCGCGGTGGTCGCCGGCCGCCGGTCCGCCTCGTAGGCGTCGAGCGCCGCCCGGACCGTCGGCGCGGTGGCGAGGTGGAAGGCGAGGGTACGCGCATCGAGGATCGCCTGCGACGCGCCGTTGGAACCGTTCGGGTACATCGGGTGCGCCGCGTCGCCGAGCAGCGTCGTGTTCCCGTGGGTCCAGGTGCCGATCGGGTCGCGGTCCACCATGGGGTATTCGAGGATCTCGTCGGCGGCGGCGAGCAGTTCCGGCACGTCGAGCCACGGGAAACGCCAGTTCGCGAAGAGGGCGACGACCGGCGCGGGGTCGACGGTCCGGTTCCAGTCCGCGTTGGGCCCGGCGAAACCGGGCCCGCGCCGCTCGGCGACGACGTTGATCAAACCGGCGCCGATCGGGTACGCGACGAACTTCTGTTCCGCGTCCCCCGCCATGATCATGGTTCGCCCGTCCAGGAATCCGGGTGCCCGGGCCGTGCCCCGCCACAGCGTCAGCCCGTTCCAGATCGGCGGCCCCTCGCCGGGATGGTGTTGCCCGCGCAACGCGGAGTGGATGCCGTCCGCTCCGACGATCAGGTCGCCCGCGACGCTCACCTCCCCCGCCCCCGTCTCGAAGTGCGCGACGCCGTCGCGGACGCCGACGAGCCGGTGCCCGGTGCGTACCGCGTCGGGCCCCAGCCGTTCCCGCACCACGTCGAGCAGTTCCATCTGGAACCGGCCGCGGTGCACGGATAGCTGCGGCCAGCGGTATCCGGCGTCCAGTCCGCGCGGTTCGCTCCAGATCTGCTGACCGTGCCGGTTGTAGTAGGCAAGCGTGCCGGGGGCGGCCCCCAGCCTTTCCACGCGGTCGCCGAGGCCCAATTCGGTCAGCTCGCGGACGGCGTGCGGGAGCAGATTTATCCCGACGCCGAGTGGGCGCAGCACGTCGGCCCGCTCGTAGACGGTGATCTCACGGAAGCCGGCCCGGTGCAGGCTGAGAGCGGTGGTGAGGCCACCGATCCCCGCGCCCACGATCACGATCGCCAAGTCGTCGCTCCCTCCGCCACCGGACCACCAACCGCACAGTTTGGTCACAAAATCGTCACTCGTCAAGACGTATTCACATCGAGTTCCGACCACTCGTCCCGCAATGCGATTCGCCTTATCGGAATTCTTGACAATCAATCACCTCTGCATGACGCTGATCGACGCGGTCGGATGGTTCACCTCACCTCACCTCACCGGCCCCCAATCCTCCGGATGCACCAGCGCTTCGCACGGAAGGGCTCGTCCATGAAGAAGGTCACCGCCCTCGCTGTTCTCGCCGGCGTCGCGATCGCCCTGACCGGTTGCACGGACTCCGACGCCACCGATCCGTCTCCCGGAGCGAGCGGCGACCTGCGCAAGGTCCGCGTGGCCGCGTTGCCGATCAGCGAGACCGCCGCGCTGTGGGGCGGCATCAAGGCGGGCATCTTCCGGGAGCAGGGGCTCGACGTGGAGGTCGTGCCCGCGCAGGGCGGCGCACAGGCCATCCCGGCGCTACTAAACGGCGACATCGACTTCGCCATCGGTCAGCCGTTCGGCCCGTTCCGCGCCGACCTGCAGAACCTCGGTGTGGTGATCATCGGAAACTACGCGTCGTCCTACGCCGACGGTGACGACATCAACGCCGTGGTGGCGTCGGCGAAGTCGGGCATCACCCGGCCCGCCCAGCTCGCCGGGCGCAAGGTGTCGGTGAACAGCCTGGGCGCCGCCGGCGACGTCACGATCATGGCGGCGGTCGAGAAGGACGGCGGCGATCCCGCGAAGGTCAAGTTCGTCGAGGTGGCCTTCCCGGACGCGCCGGCCCAGCTCGCCGCCGGCAACATCGACGCCGCCTGGGTGACCGAGCCGTTCATCACCCAGATGCGCAAGCGCGGTGACGTCCTCGTGGTCGCCCCGTACCAGGCCACCGTCCCCGGGCTCACCACCCTGACGACGATCACGTCGAGCAAGCTGAAGGACTCCGACGCCGCCCTGGTCGCGGACTTCTCGGCGGCGATGAAGAAGACGCTCACCTGGGCCAAGGATCCGGCCAACGAGAAGGACCTGCGTCAGGCCATCAAGGACAATCTCGAACTACCGGAGGCGGTGGCGGACTCCGTGCGGCTCCCGGCGTTCGGGTGGGAGCTCGACCGGGCCGGCCTGGAGCAACTGGCGACGCTCGCCCAGAAGTACCGCGTCCTCGACCGGCGACCCGACTTCGACCGCCTCATCCAGCAGCAGTAGCCGGCCGATGCGCAAGATCCTGCTGGGCGCCGCGGGCCTGCTGGGGTTCCTCGTCGTCTGGCAACTGATCCCGACCCTGGGACTGGTCGACCCGCACTACCTGCCGTACGCCACCGACGTGTTCGGGCGGTTGGCCCAGGAGGTGCGCGACCTGGCGTTCTGGCGACGGGTCAGGCTCACCATGACCTCGTGGGCGATCGGCCTGACGGTGGCGACGCTCGCCGCGGTCGCGCTGGGGACAGTGGTCGGGATGGTGCCGTTCCTGCGCCGCGCGACGCACACGACAGTCGAGTTCCTGCGGCCGGTGCCGTCGGTCGCGCTGATCCCCCTCGCCGTGCTGATGTTCGGCCTGCAGATGCGCGCCGCGCTCGTCATCATCGTCTACGCGGCGTTCTGGCAGGTGTTCGTGCAGGTGATCTACGGCGTCGCAGACGTCGACACCGTCGCCCGGGACACCGCGCGCAGTTTCGGCCTCACCCGCGCCGAGCGTCTGCGATACCTCGTCCTGCCGACCGCGCTGCCGTACCTGATGACCGGCCTGCGTCTCGGCGCGGCGGTCGCGCTCATCCTGGCCGTCACCGCGGAGATGGTGATCGGCAACCCCGGCCTCGGGCGCATGATCGAACTCTCCCGCTCCGCCGGGGACGCGGTCGGCCTGTACGGCCTCGTCGTGGTCACCGGGATGCTCGGGCTGCTGGTGAACGTCGTGTTCCGCTTCGTCGAACGGCGCTCGCTGGCCTGGCACCAGTCGGTGCTCGCGGACGAGGCGACCCGGTGACCGCCCTCGGCGCGGGCCGGGCCCGCCCTCGCGATCTGGGCATCCGGGTCGCCGAGAACGTCCTGTTCGCGGTCGGGCTTCCCGTCCTGACCGTGGCGCTCTGGGCCGCCTGGTCCACCCGGTCGACGAACCGTTTCCTCGTCGGCCCCGGCACGCTCCTCGACGCGTTCCGGCAGACCTGGATCGGCCCGGCGTTCGTCGACGACGTCCTGCCCAGCCTGTACCGGCTCCTGATCGGACTGTTCGCGTCGATCCTGCTCGGCGTCGCCGCCGGCGTCGTCATCGGCCGGATCCGCCCGCTGCGCGAGATGCTCGAACCGCTGCTGGAGTTCTTCCGGGCGATTCCGCCACCCGTGCTGATCCCGGTCGCGATGCTGCTGCTCGGCATCACCGACACCATGAAGGTCGTCGTCATCACCTCCGGCGCGATCTGGCCGATCCTGCTGAACACGATCGAAGGCGTCCGGGCGACCGACAGCGTGATGACGGAGACCGCGTACTCGTTCCGGATCTCCCGGTGGGACCGGCTGTGGCGGCTGACCCTCCCGGCGGCGAGCCCGCGCATCATGACCGGCGTACGGCAGGCGCTCTCGGTGGCCCTGATCCTCATGGTGATCTCGGAGATGTTCGCGTCGTCGGCAGGGCTCGGCTACCGGATCGCCTACTTCCAGCGGAACTACCTCATCGCCGAGATGTGGAGCGGGATCCTGCTGCTCGGCCTCATCGGCGTCGTCCTCGCCGTGGTCTTCGGTGTCGTCGAACGCCGCGTCCTGCGCTGGTACCACGGAATGAAGGAGGTGACCCGTGGCTGACGGGCGTCCCCTGCTGAGGGTCGAGCACCTGCGGAAGGTCTACGCCTCCGGCCGGGGTGAGGTCGAGGCGATCGGGGACATCAGCTTCACCATGAACCCCGGCGAGCTGCTGTGCGTCGTCGGTCCCTCGGGCTGCGGGAAGACCACGCTCCTGAAATGCCTCGCCGGGCTGCTCCGCCCCACCAGCGGCCTCGTCGAGATGGAGGGGGCGCCGGTGACCGGCCCGAGCCCGGCGATGGCGGTGGTCTTCCAGGAGTACGGCCGCAGCCTCTACCCGTGGCTGACGGTCCGCGGCAACGTGGAGCTTCCGCTCCGCCACAAGAAGCTCTCCCGCGCCGAACGCGCCCGGACGGTCGCCGACGCCCTCGACGCGGTCGGGCTGCCGCAGTCGGCGCGCAGCCATCCGTGGCAGCTCTCCGGCGGGATGCAGCAGCGGGTGGCGATCGCACGCGCCATCGCGTACCAGCCGGACGTGCTCATCATGGACGAGCCGTTCGCCGCCGTGGACGCACAGACCCGCGCCGATCTGGAGGACCTCGTCCGCGAACTGCACCTGACCCGTGGCATCTCCACCGTGTTCGTGACGCACGACATCGACGAGTCGGTGTATCTGGGCCAGCGCGTGCTCGTCCTGTCGAACTCGCCGACCCGGGTGCAGGAGGACCTCGTCATCGACCTCCCCCGGGAACGCGACCAGCTCACCACCCGGGCCCTGCCCCGGTTCACCGAGCTGCGGACCCACGTCTACGAGCAGATCCAGCGGGCCAAGCGCGGGCCGGTGGTCCCGTCCTCGCGGGTCCACCGGCCGTAGTCGCATCGATCGCCGCGGATCTAGGTTCGAGGTGACGGACCGGTGGAGGGCGGAAGCATGATCGGAACCCTGGTGGAGAACGGTCTCACGGCGTTGGCCCGCTACGACTCCTACGGCCAGGAACAGGTCGACGAGATCGTGAAGAAGGCGTCGGTGGCCGCGCTCGGCCGGCACGCCGAACTCGCGATGCTGGCGGTCGAGGAGACCGGCCGCGGCGTGTTCGAGGACAAGGCGGTGAAGAACATCTTCGCCTGCGAGCACGTCACCAACCACATGGCCGACATCCGTACCGTCGGGGTGATCGCGCAGGACGACATCACCGGCATCACCCAGATCGCCGAGCCGGTGGGCGTGGTGGCCGCCGTGACGCCCGTGACGAACCCGACCTCGACCACCATCTTCAAGGCGCTGCTGGCCCTCAAGACCCGCAATCCGGTGATCTTCGCCTTCCACCCGGCGGCGCAGCGCTGCAGCGCGGAGGCGGCCCGCACTGTCCGCGACGCCGCCGTCGCCGCCGGGGCGCCGGAGCACTGCATCCAGTGGATCGACGAGCCGTCGGTGGCCGCGACGAACGAGCTGATGCGGCATCCCGCCGTCTCGGTGGTCCTGGCGACCGGCGGCAACGCGATGGTCCGGGCCGCCTACTCCACCGGCAAACCGGCGCTCGGTGTCGGCGCCGGCAACGTCCCCGCGTACATCGAGGCGTCGGCCGACGTGGCCCGCGCGGTGAACGACGTGGTGCTGTCGAAGGCGTTCGACAACGGCATGATCTGCGCCTCCGAGCAGGCCGTCATCATCGACGACCCGATCCGGCCGGCCGCCCTCGCCGAGTTCCGGCGACTGCACGCCCACATCGCGACACCGGAGGAGAAGTCGCTGCTGGAGAAGCTGCTCTTCGGCTCCGGGAAGCTCAACCCGGACGTGGTCGGGCAGCCGGTGACCTGGATCGCCGAACACGCCGGATTCCCGGTCGCCCCGGACACCTCGATCATCCTGGTCCCGGTCGACCGGGTCGGCCCGGCCGAGCCGCTGACCCGGGAGAAGCTCTGCCCGGTGCTCGCCCTGCTGCCCGCCACCGGTCACGACCAGGCCTTCGGGTACGCCGAGCAGATGGTCGAGTTCGACGGCCTGGGTCACAGCGCCGTCATCCACACGCGGGACGCCGACCTGGCCGAGGCGTACGGCCGCCGGGTCAAGGCCGTCCGGATCATCTGGAACGCGCCGGCCTCGCAGGGCGGCATCGGCGACATGTACAACGCCTTCCTGCCGTCGCTGACGCTGGGCTGCGGAAGCTACGGCCACAACTCGGTGTCGCACAACGTCACGGCTGTCGACCTCATCAACATCAAGCGGGTGGCCCGGCGGACGAACAACCTGCAGTGGTTCAAAGTTCCGCCGAAGATCTACTTCGAGCCGAACGCGATCCGCTACCTCGCCGACATGCCCGACGTGCACCGGGTCACCGTGGTTACCGACCACACCATGACCAGACTGGGGTACGTGGACCGCGTGTCGTCCGTGCTGCACCGCCGCCGCGAGCAGGTGGCCCTGCAGATCATCGACGACGTCGAGCCGGAGCCCAGCGTGCGTACCGTCGACCGGGGCGCCGAGTCGATGCGCTCGTTCCGCCCGGACACCATCATCGCGCTCGGCGGGGGTTCGGCGATGGACGCCGCCAAGGTGATGTGGCTGCGCTACGAGCACCCCGAGGTGGTCTTCGCCGATCTGCGGGAGAAGTTCTTCGACATCCGCAAACGTGCCTTCAAGTTCCCCACCCTCGGCGCGCTGGCCCAGCTCGTCTGCATCCCGACCACCTCCGGCACCGGAGCCGAGGTCACCCCGTTCGCGGTCATCACCGACACCGCGTCGGGCAAGAAGTACCCGCTCGCCGACTACGCCCTCACGCCGAGCGTGGCGATCGTCGACCCGGTCCTGGCCGCCGACCTGCCGGCGGTGGTCACCGCGGACAGCGGCTTCGACGCGCTGACCCACGCGATCGAGTCGTACGTGTCCGTCTACGCCAACGACTTCACCGACGGGCTGGCCCTGCATGCCGTCCGGCTCATCTTCGGCAACCTCGCCCGGGCCGTCCACCAGGGCGCCGCCGATCCGGTGGCCCGCGAGAAGATGCACAACGCCGGGACGATCGCCGGCATGGCGTTCGGCAGCGCCTTCCTCGGCATCGTGCACGCCATGTCGCACACCCTGGGTGCCACCTTCCACGTCGCACACGGGCGCACCAACGCGATCCTGCTCCCGCACGTCATCAGGTACAACGGCACCGTGCCGAGCAAGCTCACCGGCTGGCCCCGGTACGAGACCTACCGGGCGCCGCAACGCTTCGCCGACATCGCCCGTACCCTCGGGCTCCCCGCGGCGACCGACGCCGAAGCGGTCGAAGCTCTGGCCACGGCGATCGAGCGCCTGCGCGACGAGGTCGGCATCGAGCCGTCGTTCGCGGCGGTCGGCGTGGACGAGCAGGCCTTCCTCGCGGCGCTGCCGCAGCAGGCGCTGAACGCGTACGAGGACCAGTGCGCGCCGGCGAACCCCCGGATGCCGATGCTCGACGACATGCAGGAACTGATGCGCGCCGCCTACTACGGACCGGCGACCGCCGGCTGATCCCGGCGGTGACCGCCGCCTCGCCCAGGAGGGGCCCGGCGGTGCGCGACGGCCGCCGGCGAGGGCCGAAGGTCCCTCGGCTTCCGGCCCGCGGCCCCCCGTGGCCGGGCGCCGCCGGGCCTAGGCTAGGTCCGGACAAGACGAGATCAGTGGAAGGGAAGCACGGTGACCGCGGTCGAATCCGAACTCCGTACGCTCGCCGAACTCGACGACACCGAACTCGCCCGTCTGGACGCGTGGTGGCGGGCGAACAACTACCTGACCATCGGTCAGATCTACCTGCAGGGCAACCCACTGCTGCGCGAGCCCCTGGCGGCCGAGCACATCAAGCCGCGCCTGCTCGGCCACTGGGGAACCAGCCCCGGCCTGTCGCTGATCTACGCGCACGTCTCCCGGCTGATCCGGCGCACCGGCCAGCAGGCGATCTACCTGGCCGGTCCGGGTCACGGCGGGCCGGCACTGGTGGCCGCCGGCTACCTGGAGGGCACCTACAGCGAGATCTACCCGGACGTCAGCCAGGACGAGACCGGGATGCTGCGCCTGTTCCGGCAGTTCTCCAGCCCCGGCGGTATCCCGTCGCACGTGTCGGTGACCACCCCGGGTTCCATTCACGAGGGCGGTGAGCTGGGCTACGTCCTGGTCCACGCGTTCGGCGCGGTCATGGACAACCCGGACCTGCTGGCCATCGCGGTGGTGGGCGACGGCGAGGCCGAGACCGGGCCCCTGGAGGGTTCCTGGAAGGGCGTGTCCTTCCTCAACCCCGAGCGCGACGGCGCGGTCCTGCCGATCCTGCACCTCAACGACGCCAAGATCTCCGGGCCCACCGTGCTGGGGCGCAAGGACCCCGAGGAGGTACGCCACCTGCTGCGGGGCCACGGTTACGACGTCATCGAGGTCGAGGGCTCCGACCTGCCCGGCATGCACCACCGCTTCGCCGCCGCCCTGGCCACCGCCTGGACGAGGATCCGCGACATCCAGACCGCCGCCCGGGACGGCTCCTGGGACGGTACGCGTCCGACCTGGCCGCTGATCGTCCTGCGGTCGCCGAAGGGCTGGACCGGGCCGGACACCGTCGACGGGGTCACCGTCACCGGGACGTGGCGCTCCCACCAGGTGCCGCTGTCCGGCGTGAAGGACAATCCGGAGCACCTCGCGCTGCTGGAGCGCTGGCTCAGGTCGTACCGTCCGGAGGAACTGTTCGACTCCACCGGCGCGCCCGTGGCGCTGGTCCGGGACCAGGCCCCCGACGGCGACCTGCGGATGAGCGCCAGCCCGCACGCGAACGGCGGGCTGCTCACCCGGGACCTGGACCTGCCGGACTTCCGTTCCTACGCGATCGAGGTGTCCCAGCCGGCGCAGCAGCGGGCCGAGTCGACGCGCAAGCTGGGCGAGATGATGCGCGACATCTACGCCCGCAACGCCGACCGGTTCCGGTTGTTCTGTCCGGACGAGACGAACAGCAACCGCCTCGGCGGCGTCTTCGACGTCTCCGACCGCGCCTTCATGGAGCGGGTGACGCCGGAGGACGTGGCGATCAGCCGCGACGGCCGGGTCATGGAGGTGCTCAGCGAGCACAACTGCCACGGTTGGCTGGAGGGCTACAACCTGACCGGCCGGCACGGCATGTTCGCCACCTACGAGGCATTCGCCATGGTCAGCGCCTCCCAGACGGTGCAGCACGGCAAGTGGCTACAGGAGGCCAAGCACCTGCCGTGGCGCGCGAAGGTGCCGAGCCTCAACGTGCTGCTCACCTCGACGGCGTGGCGCAACGACCACAACGGCTTCTCCCACCAGGGCCCGGGCCTGATCCAGGTGGTGCTCACCCAGCGCGGCGACGTCGCCCGGGTCTACCTGCCGCCGGACGCCAACACCCTGCTGTCGGTGGCCGACCACTGCTTCCGGTCGCGGTCGTACATCAACCTGATCGTCATCGACAAGCAGCCGCAGTTGCAGTACCTCTCGATGGACGAGGCGATCGAACACTGCGCGCGCGGGGCGGGGATCTGGGAGTGGGCCGGCACCGACGACGGCACCAGCGACCCCGACATCGTCCTCGCCTGCGCCGGCGACGTCGTCACCATGGAGACGGTCGCGGCGGCGCAGATCCTGCGCGACCGGCTGCCCGGTCTGAAGGTGCGCGTCGTCAACGTGGTCGACCTGATGACCCTGGTCCGGCCCAAGGACCACCCGCACGGCATGAGCGAGACCCTGTTCACCGAGCTGTTCACCGACGACGTCGACGTGGTCTTCTCCTTCCACGGCTACCCCGGCGCGATCCACCAGCTCGTCCACGGCCGCCCGGACGCGGACCGGTTCCGCGTGCGCGGCTTCATCGAGCAGGGCACGACCACCACCCCGTTCGACATGACGGTGCGCAACAAGGCGTCGCGGTACCACCTCGTGATGGACGCCATCAACAACGCCAAGCGGCTGCCGCGCGGTGCGGCGGACCTCAAGGCGTGGTGCCGCAGTCAGCTCGACCGCCACGAGGCGTACGTGGTGGAGCACCTGGAGGACATGCCCGAGGTCCGCGACTGGGCCCTGGGCGACTGGGCCGCACGCGGCTGAGTTCGACGGGGACGGTGGCGCCGGTCGGCGCCACCGTCCCCGTCCGCGCACGCGCGGGTCCGCCGTCAGAACACGCGTGTACGGCGTGGACCGGACGCGAGGCCCGCGATCGGGCCGACGGCGCCGTCCCGCCCGGGTTGCCGGGGCTCGCCCGTGAGGTCGACGTCCATCACGGCGGGGCTGCCGTCCGGCTCCTCGAACTCCGCGTCGGCGCACCGGACCCGTTCCAGGTCCCGGCCGGTGACCACACCGATGCGGGCCTCGTCGAACGCCTGCGGGAGGTCGGTGACGAGCCAGACCGCGTCGCCCTCGTCCACGACTGCCGCCGACGCGGCGCCCAGCACCAGTGGCTCGTGCTCACCCTCGAACGGCCGGGCCCCGGCGGCGTAGGCGTTCGCGCGGGCGTACACCGGTTGTCTCACCTCGACGTACTTCTGCTGGTCGCTCGGCGGCTGGTCGGCGAGGCGGGCCAGGTACTCGGCGAACGACGCCGGATGCCCGTCGTATCCGGCGGTGCCGGCCAGCGGCGGCCCTTCGCCCTCCGCGCCCGCACCGTAGGCCGCGCCCGGGTCGCCGCCCAGGAAGAGGTTCCCCACGTACCTGTCGTCGCCGCCGTAGATCACCGCGTAGCCGGCCACCTGGGTGCTGTGCGGCAGGTGGTACGGCGTCGCGCGGTCCAGCACCGGCTCCAGCCGCACGGTGCCGCAGATCAGGTTGCAGACGAAGGCGCCGCCCTGGCTGAACAGCTCCAGCGCGGCGGGCGAGCCGAAGATGTTGTGCTCGACCAGGTAGGGGCCGTGGCTGACCTCGACGAAGAGGTCCCGGGAGTTGTCGTGGTAGACGTTGCGGGAGAGCCGGGTGCCCTGTGCCTGCCAGTCCAGCCAGGTGCCGAGCGAGCAGTCGTGGATCCGGTTGTGCCGGATCACCACGTCGATGGCGGCGTGCAGCTTGATGCCGGCGATCTCGTACCCGTAGAACTCGCGCTTCACGCCGATGCGGTGGATGTGGTTGTCCTCGATGGTGGAGAACGCGCATCCCAGGTGACCCACTATCGCGTTCTGGCCGCAGTCGTAGATCGTGTTGCGGCGGATCACGTGCGAGCCGATGTGCTCCCGGTCCCACCCGATCCGGCGGGCCGCGAAGACCGACTCCACCTGGTACTGGTAGCCCGGCTTGTCACCGCGCAGAGCCGAGAAGTTCCGCCCGGTCGACCCCTCCTTCCCGATCGAGATCGCCGCGCACTTGGCGTCGTGGATCACGTTGTCCTCGATGACCCATCCCTTCGCCCAGCCCGGCCCGATCAGTCCCGGCTGGTCGGCGGTCGGCGGCGCCCACGGGCTGGCCGCGTGCGCCAGCTCGAAGCCACGGACGGTGATGTGGTCCAGGTGCGGCTGGTCCGGGTAGAAGACGCTGCGGCGTACGTTGATCTCGACGAGTTCCGCGTTCGGGTCGGCACCCTGGAAGTTGGCCCAGATCGTCGTCCGCTCACCGACCTCGGCGTACCAGACGAGCCGGGTCCGGTCGGGATCGCCTACCGGACGGGGCAGCCTGGTCCAGTCGTCGACGACCTCGATGCGCCGGGGCGGATCGTCGACCTCCGCCCGGCTCCCCACCTCGAAGAAGCTCAGGCCGTTCAGGTAGACGTCGCCGAGGTGCCGCCGTGGCGCACCCGGGCGGTAGACGATCCAGTCGCCGGTCACCTCCTCGGCGAACGGGTTGAACGAGCCGAACACGGCGTTGTCGACGACCGCCCGCCACACGGTCCCGCCGAGCGGCTCCCAGCCGGTGACGCGTTCCGATCCCTTGATCACCACGTGCTCGCCGGGCGCCGCCTCGTAGGTGATGCGGCGGGAGTCGCTGAGACCGCCGTGGCGTGGCTTCACCCACTCGCGGTACTCCCCCGCGTGCACCACCACCGTGTCACCGGGCTGCGCTACGCCCGCCGCCCGGTTGATCGTCCGGAAGGGCCGCTCGGCGCAGCCGTCGGCGCGATCCGAACCGGTGATCGCCACATGGAACACGGATGCCATCCGGGGAGCCTCCTCGTCGACTGATGGAGATGTCTTCGGCGGCGCGTCCGCGCCCGTTCACGTCCATACCGGCAGGTCGATCGCGGACGGGTGGGCGCCGCCGTGGGAGATCTCCTGCTGCGCCCGTACGGTGGTGGTCGCGGTGGCGGCGGGTTCGCCGGTGCCGGGGTTGCGGGCGTAGCGCGGATGCGCTCCGGAGCTGACCTGCACGGCGATGCGGTGGCCGGCGGCGAAGCGGTGGAACGCCGGCCACAGCGGCACGTCCAACTCGACGAAACCGTCCTCACGAGGTCGCGGGTCGGTGGCCGCGGTGCCGACGCCGCCGATGCGGCGGATGCCGTCGCACACGCTCATCGAGCGGCCGTCGGGGTGCACGTCGCAGATCCGGACGAACACGTCCGCGCCGGCCGCCGTCGAGCGGAACCGGACCCGAGCGATCGGCTCCCCGGCGAGGACGACGGCGTGATCCAGCGGTGGACTGCCGAAGACGACCACGTCGCTACGGCGTTCGTGGGCGCTGTTGTCGACCGGCCCGCAGGACGGGCCCAGGCCGGGGCCACCGACCGCGGGTGTGGGCCGGTCGGGATCGTAGGTGTAGCGGGTGCCGCCGCCGTCGGGGACGGCCGGGTCGAGCAGTCCGGACCGGTGCAGGTACCACCGCCGCACGGCGGTGCCCGGCGGCGGCCACGCGGGCAGGTCGTGCCACTGGTCCGCGCCGGTCAGGAAGGCGCGCACGGGCGCGGGCCGGGCCGCCGGTACGCCGGCGAAGTGTTCCTTGAGGAACGCGATCGACTCGGCGAGGAACGGGCTCTGATCGCTGCGGTGGCCCCACGGGCCGATGGTCAGCCGGGGCGGGCGACCGGCCGCGACCAGTTGGGCGTAGGTGCGCAGCTGCCAGGGGAGGAACAGGTCGTACCAGCCGGTGGCCATGTAGACGGGCGCTGTCACGTCGGGCACCGACGCGGTGTGCGACTGCCGGGTCCAGTAGTCGTCGGTGAGCTGCTCGTGCGTCAACCAGTCCTGGTACCAGCCGATCGGGTGGCCCGCCACGGTGGAGTCGCCGCGCGACAGCGGCAGGACGTCGAACGCTTCGGCCAGCTTCCGGTCCGGCCGCCGCGCGAGCCGCGCCCGGACCAGGGCGCCGCGCATGCCCCGCAGGGCCATCAGACGCGACCAGCCGAGCGAGCCGCCCAGCGAGAAGGCGCCATTGGTCCAGGTGACCGCGCCGAAGTCGGCCATCGTCACGTTCAGGCACAGGGCGTCAGGGGCGTTGGCGGGGTCGTCCCGGCACATCCGTCCCGCCACCGCCCACTGGGTGTAGCCGAGGTAGCTCTCGCCGTACGTCGCGACGGTGCCGGTGAACCAGTGCTGGCGGCGTACCCACCGGTGGGTGGCCATGCCGTCACGCTGCTCGTCGAGCTGGGGGCGGAAGCTGCCACCCGAGCCACCGGTACCGCGGCAGCTCTGCACCAGCACCGTGAACCCCTCGCCGGCCAGCGCCGGCGCGTCTGTGAGCGAGCCGTGCCGGCCGTACGGCGAGCGGACGACGATCGTGGGCAGCGGCGGTTCCACCGGGCCGGCGGGCAGGTAGAGGTCGGCGACCAGCTCGACGCCGTCGTCCATCGGCACCCGCAGCCCGCGCCGCACGGTGACGGGGTACGGGCTGCGGCGGGCACTCCGGAGCCGGCCGGTCAGTCGGCGGCGGAGGCTCGTCATCCCTCACCCCTTGAACGCGCCTTCCATGATCCCCTGCACCAGACGGCGCCCGACGAAGACGAACAGCACCAGCAGCGGAATGGTGGCCAGGAAGGAACCGGACATGGCCAGGCCCAGATCGATGTCCCGGTTCTGCTGCAGTGCCTTGATGGCGATCTGGACGGTGTAGTTCTCCGGCGACTTCAACACGATGAACGGCCACAGGAAGTCGTTCCACGCGTAGACGAACGTGAACAGCCCCAGCACGTACGCCGCCGGGCGGACCAACGGGAAGGCGATCCGCCAGAAGATCTGCCAGGTGGTCGCGCCGTCCACCCGCGCCGCCTGCATCAGCTCGTCGTCGATGGTGCTGCCGATGTGCTGGCGCATCCAGAAGATGCCGAACGCGCTGACCAGCCCGGGAACGATCACCGCCTGGAGGCTGTCCACCCAGTCCAACTGGGAGATGATCAGGTACTGCGGCACCACTGCCAGCTGCGCCGGCACCGTCATGGTCAGCACGACGATGAGGAACAGCGTGTTACGGCCCGGGAAGGACAGCTTGGCGAAGGCGAAGCCGGCCAGCGCGCAGAGCACCGCCTGACCCACGGCGATCGTGCCGGCGACGATGAGGCTGTTCAGCAGGGACTGCACGAACGGCACGATGGTGAAGACCAGCTCGGCCAGGTGCAGGAAGTTGCCGCCGGGTGTGAGGGTCGGAGGCAGAGTCGTCGCGGTGGCGGAGTCCGTCGTCGCCACCACGAACATCCAGTAGAGCGGGAAGACGCTGGCGAGCGCCATGAGGGTCAGCAGCGCGTACACCGGGATCGGGACGCGGTTGGCCTGGCGCCGCCGGGCCCGCCGGGGCGCGGCGGTCGGGGGTACGGGCTTCATGGGCGCTCCGAACGGATGCGGGTGGTCAGCAGGTAGTTGAGTCCGGAGAACACCACCACGATGACGAAGAGCGCGACGCCGACCGCCGCGCCGTAGCCGAAGTGGAACTGCCCGAAGGACTGCTCGTAGAGGTAGAGGGTGACGGTCTGGCACTGCCGTGCCGCCCCGCACGTGAGGCCGCCGACCGGGTTGGCCAGCAGCGGCTCGGTGAAGACCTGCAGCCCGCCGATGGTCGACGTCACGACGGTGAACGCGATGATCGGCCGCAACGACGGGATGCTGATGTGCAGGAACTGCTTCCAGCCGTTCGCGCCGTCGGCGGCGGCGGCCTCGTACAGTTCCCGCGGCACCGCCTGCAGCGCGGCGAGGTACAGCAGTGTGTTGTATCCGGTCCAGCGCCAGGCGATCATCGTGGCGATCATGATGTGACTGCCCCACAGCGACGCCGTGAAGTCGATGTGCTCGAAGCCCAGCAGTCCCAGGAACCAATTGATCATGCCGTAGTCCCTGTCGAACATCTGGGCGAAGACGATCGTCGTGGCCGCCACCGAGGTGACGTAGGGAACGAGCACCGACATCCGGAACAGGGCGGCCAGCCGCAGCCGCGCGTGGTTGAGCAGGTGCGCCAGGCCGAGCGCCAGGAGCAACTGCGGCACCGTCGACAGCACCCAGATGCTGAACGTGTTCCGCAGCGCCCCCCAGAAACGGGGGTCGTCCAGCAGTTCGGAGAAGTTGTCCAGCCCCACGAAACGGTGCTCACCGATCGGATCCCAGTCGAACAGCGAGATGTAGAAGGTGAACAGCAGCGGGAAGAGGCCGAAGATCAAAAAGAGCACGAAGAACGGCGAGATGTACGCGTACGGCGCCAGGAACTCCCGTACGCCCTGCTGGATCCGCCTGTTGCGAGCGGGCCTCCGGACGTCCGGTGGTGCCGGGGCCGGGCCGAGCATGGTGGTCAAAGCGTCACCCTCCCGATGGGCGGCGGCCGGGCGGTACCCGGCCGCCGCGCATCAGCCCTCGGTCATTCGCGTACGGCGTTCTTGACGTTCGTCAGCGCGGTGTCCCAGGCCTTCGCCGGGTCCACCTTGCCCTGCTCGACACTGGTGAGCGTGTTGAGGAACTCGGTGCCGATGGGGCCGTCCTGCGGACCGAAGTAGAAGGGCTTGATTCCCAGCACCGACTGGGTGTAGATCTTGCCAATCGGTGCGTTGCTGAAGAACGGGTCGGTCTTCCCGACCAGCTGCGGGTCCGTGTAGACCGACGGGGTGGTGGGCAGCGACCCCTGCATCAGGAAGTGGTCCAGCTGCCCCTTCGGCGACTGCATCTCGGAGATGTAGTTCCACGCCGCCTTCGCGTTCTTGGCGCGCTTGGGGATGGCGAGGAAGCTGCCGCCCCAGTTCCCCGAGCCACCGGGGATGGTGGCGATGTCCCACTTCCCGTTCGTCTCGGGGGCGTTCGTCTTCATCTGGCTGAGCATCCACGACGGTGAGCACACCACCGCGTAGTCGCCCTTCTTCATCGCCGCGGTCCAGCCGGACGAGAACGACCCCTGCTTGGCGGAGATGCCCGCACCGAAGGCCTTCAGCGTCACGTCGAACGCCGCCTTGACCTGCTCGTTGTCGTAGTCCAGCTGGCGGTCGGCGCTGTAGTAGCGCTGACTGCCCTGGTTGACCGCCTGAAAGAAGACGCTGGTCGGCGTGTTGTCCACGAACGGCTTGCCGGTCTTCTGGACGTACGTCTTGCCGACGTTTATGAACTCGTCCCACGTCGGCCAGAGCTTGGAGACCGACTCCCGGTCGGTGGGCAGGCCGGCCGCCTTGAACAGATCCGTACGGTAGGCCACCGCCAAGCCGCCGACGTCGGTCGGCACACCGATGATCTTGCCGTCCTTCGTCGTCGACTGCGCCATCACCCAGTCGAGATAGTTGCCCTTGATGTCGTTCGCGCCCAGCGTGGTGAGATCGACGAAGTTGTCCGGAGACTGCATGAACTTCGGCAGGTCGTCGGCCTGGATCAGCACCAGGTCAGGCACCTTCCCACCGGCCAGCGCGGCGGTGAGCGCCTGCGCGGTCTCGGTCGTGGTGCCCACCTCGGTGAGCTTGACGCGCACATCCGGGTGCGCCTTGGTGTAGACGTCGACGTCGGCCTTCTGGTTGATGTTGGCGAACGACCAGAACTCGAAGGTCTTCGAGTCGGACTCGCCGTCTGATCCGCCACAGCCGGCGAGGAGGAGCACGACGGCGGCCATGACGGCTGTGGTGGTGGTCCGGACGCGTTTCAACGGCCCTCCAGCGGTGTGATCGTGAGCGGCGGTGGTGGGGGTTCTCGCCGGCGCAGGGCACGCAGGCAGAAGCCGACGAGTGGCCGCACCGACGGGTCAGTCGTCGTCCCGTCGTCAGTGCGCTCGCCGCCTCCGAAACTTATCGAGATATTTATATGCCATGATTTTGTGCGCTGAGGCTACTAACTGCCCCGCCATCCGTCAACAGGCGCGCTGCCAGGGAGAGCGCTTGACGGCAGGGTGGATTTCCGACCGGACGAGCGCCGAAAGTTTCGGAGCGGGTGGCGCGGCCCTCTCGGAAGGAGGCCGTCGGCGCCCCTCTCGTCCACGCCCGGACAGCGGCCCGACGCCGGTCGCGGCGGCGCCATCGGCTGGATGAGCACCGGCGCGAGGCGAGCTTCTCCTGGGCGATCTTCGCCCGCATGTAACCGCTGTCCGGAAGCCGTTCGGAGCCCACAACCGAGAAGACCACGTAGTGACCCACCCCGGCGTCCGCAGCAGCGGCGAGAAGGTTCCGGGTGGACGTCTCGAAGAACTACAGGGCGGCGCCGCTCTCGAGCGACGGCGAGTTCGACACGTCGACGACGGCGTCGGCACGGGAGAGCACGTCCGCCACTCCCTCGCCGTTCAGTGTGTTCACGCCGGTCTTCGGCGACGCCGGCACCGCCTCGTGGCCCTGGCCGCCGAGGATCTTCACGAGCTTGGAGCCGATGAGCCCGCTGCCACCGATGACGACGATCTTCAGGATCGAGCCCCTCCCTGTGCGCCCTGGCTGAGTCGCGCTGCAACCAGTAGGACGGAACCCCCGCAGGGAATGCAGGAATTTGCCGAAAGAGCTCAATGGAGATCGACCCACCCTTGGATGCATCGACGCGGCGCGGCCCAAGAAAGCCTTCGATGTACGGGAAGACCTCATCTCCCGTTCGTGACGGGATGGCCGTGCCCGGGTGCAGACCAGTTCGGTCTTGAGGGTGGCGAAGCGGCCTGAGAGGGTGCTCGGTCTTGAGTCGGGCTCTCCGCCGTCAGGTAACTCTGTCGCCGTTGCCACGGCTCATGTCTCGCGCATGTGCCCCGATCAGACCATCCGGTACCTCGGAAGCAGGTTGAGCGACCGAATCGAAGCAAGAGAACGCACGGAATCAATTGGTAGTGGTGACCTGGGTCAGCCCCGCCTCAGCACGTGCCTTGACCTCAACCAAGCTTCAGCTTGAACACTGGCCGGGACGCTGTCCCATGCAAGGGGTGCTACAGATGCGCGCAATACAGGTGGCCGTGTTCGGTGGTCCGGAGGTGCTGTGTCCCACGGAACTGCCCGACCCGGTACCCGAACCCGGCCAGGTCGTCGTCGGTATGGCTGCGGCAGACGTCATTCTCCTCGACACCCTGCTGCGCAGCGGCTGGGGCCAGGACCTCTTCCCGCGGACGTTGCCGTACGTGCCGGGTGGCGGAGGAGCGGGCACGGTGGTGGAGACCGGCGAAGGGGTAGACCGGGCATGGATCGGTCGCCGTGTGGTTGTACGGACCAGCACCGGTTACGCCGAACGGATCGTCGCGGACGTCGAGGAGACCATGCCGGTGCCCGACGGACTGGCCATCGAGGTGGCGGCCGCGCTGGTGCACGACGGCGTGACCGCGCTCAGCCTGGACCGGCTGGGCAGGCCGGAGAAGGGAGAATGGGTGCTGGTCTCAGCGGCTGCCGGTGGAGCCGGCTCGCTACTGGTGCAGTTGGCCGTCGATGCCGGCGCCCGGGTGGTCGCCGCCGCATCCAGCGACGTCAAACTGGCACTGGCCCGCGAGTTGGGCGCGGAGACTACCGTCGATTACACGCGGTCGGACTGGATCCGCCGGGTGCGGCAGGCGACCGGTGGCGGTGCGGCGTTGGTCTACGACGGGGCGGGTGGCCCGCTCGGCACGGCCGCCTTGGGCGCGGTGGCCGACGGCGGCCGGTTCGTCACCTACGGTACCGCCGACGGGTTCGCCGCACCGGACCCGGAGTCGGCCGCGCGCCGCGGTATACGGGTGCTCGCTCCGCTACTGGACGGTCCCCCGAACCAGGAAACCGTGCGCGAGCTGCTGGGACGTGCGCTGGAACGGGCTGCGGAAGGGCGGCTGCGGCCGGCGATCGGCGCCGCCTACCCACTGGAACAGGCCGCTGATGCCCACCGTGCACTTGCCGCACGCACAACCGTGGGCAAGTCACTGTTGCTGGTCGGCGGTCGAACGGCCAGCTGACTTGTCGTCGTCGCCGACGGCGCATGGAACTCGGCGTCCCACACCGCTGCGGGTCCGGATCCGCGGTCGAGGCGGCTGAGAGGGGGGCATACGCGGGCGGTAGCTGCGCAGGTGTGCCACCGGAATCGGACGATAGGCCCGCTGCGGCCGCGGGCGGGATACCGAGGGCTGGTGAGATCAAGGCGGCTGTCGGCCGACGTCGATGACTGCTGCGTCCTGGTTCGCGATACTGGCCCGGCTTCGTCAGAGGATGGTGACGGTGATCACCTGTAGCACTTGACGCGGTGCTGCACATGTCTGTCCTGGATGCAGTCGTGTATCCAGGACAGGAGCAGAGCATGACGACCGCGTTGCTCGACCGCGCGCCGACGCCGCCGCCCGTCAACAGCCCTCCCGGGCAGGCGCCGCGGTTGTACGTGCTGGACGGGTTGCGGCTGGTCTGTGCTCTTGCCGTGGCCGGATACCACTTCGGCGACTCATGGAGGTTGGACGGGGTACGCCCGCCGGCATACTTCCTGCCGGACGCGGCACCGGTGCTGATCTACGGCTTCCTCGGAGTCGAGACGTTCTTTCTGATCAGCGGGTTCGTGATCCTCATGAGCGGCTGGGGACGCACCGTTCGCGAGTTCGCTGCCTCTCGCGCCGCGCGACTCTATCCGGCGTTCTGGGTATGCGTGCTGACCACGACAGCCGTGACGACAGTGCTACCGATCAGCGGCGGGCTGCCCTTCCCACCTCCGCCGGACGGGTGGGACGTGCTGGTCAACCTGACCATGCTGGCGGAGCCTCTCGACACGCCGCTTGTCGACACCGTGTACTGGACCCTCTGGATCGAGCTCCGGTTCTATCTGATCGCGGCGTGCATTCTTGCGGCCAAGCTGACCGACCGGGGAGCAAAGATGTTCGCTGCCGTGTGGCTGGCCGTCGCCGTGGTCATGCCCGCTTTCCGGGGTGCCGCCCTGGACGAGGTCGTGATGTCCGATTTCGCGCCGTACTTCGTCGCCGGAATTACCCTGTTTCTGCTTCGCCGCAACCGATCCGATCGATGGCTTTGGGTGCTGCTGGTCGCCGCGTGGCTGGTCAGCCTGCAGCGTGTGCACGAGCGGACCCTGGAGTTGAAGCCCGGCTTCGAGGTGCCCGTCTGGCCGGCACCGGTGCTGCTCACCGGGGTGTACCTTTTGATGCTCGTCATCGCGCTCGGTTACACCGACCGGGTGAAGATGGTCTGGCTGGCCACCGCGGGTGCACTCAGCTACCCCTTCTACCTCTTGCACCCGCGCATCGGGTACAGCGTGATCCGCAACGTGTACGAGGAAACCCACCTCCCCGCGTCGGTACTGATCGGCGGCGCCGTGCTCGGGCTGCTGGCGGCAGCCTGGCTTGTCCATCGCTTCGTCGAGCGCCCACTCGCACCCCTGATCCGCGGCTTCGTCTTGGACCGGCCACGACAATGACCATCAGCCGCAGCGCGCCGAACACGAGGAAGAGTGTGGATCCAACGACCGCGGATGCCGATTCCGCCTTCCGCGAGCTGTTCGGGGCCACGTACGACGATTTGCTGCTCTTCGTCGAACGCCGTGCACACCTCACCGTTGCCGAAGACGTGGTCGCGGAGACGTTCTTGGTAGCGTGGCGCCGCTTGGACGAAGTACCGAAATCACTCGGCGAGGCGCGCGCCTGGCTGTTCACCGTGGCCCGCAATGTCCTGCACAACCGGCAGCGCAGCGACCAGCGGCAGCAGAGCCTCGCGCTTCGCGTCCTGCGGGAACCCGATGCTCCGAGCAGCGCCGAGGCGGACCTCGCGGCCACCCGCATCGACCTGGTGAAGGCTTGGCAGCGCCTGTCACCCGCCGATCAGGAAGTGCTGACGCTGACCGCGATCGAAGACCTCACCGGGCCGCAGGCAGCACACGTACTGGGCATTTCCCGGCCCGCGTTCAGTCTGCGCCTGCTGCGCGCCCGCCGCCGCCTGCGTCAGCATCTCGGTCAGCGGCCGAACAGCGAACCCACAAACGTCCCTGCACCGGCCGGCCCCTCACGACGCGGAGGCTCCGCATGACCGACGACGATGTCCTCAACCAGACGATCCGCTCTGCCGCGGTCCCGGTGCCCGCACGCGTCGGGCAGGAACCCGCGCGAGAACTGCTCGAGCGGATCGTCGCCACCGATCGGCGACCACGCCCAGCACCAGCGCGCACACCGCACCGCCGGCCTCGCCTGGCGATCGCCGGTGCTGCCGGAGCGCTCGCCGCCGCTGTCGCCTTCACCCTGACATTTCTCAACGCCGGTCCCGCGTTTGCGTCGTGGACGCCCGAGCCGAGTCCGATCTCGGATGCCGAGGCACGCGACCTCGTCAGCAAATGCCTGCCTGCCCAGGATGCGAGCGTCGCAAGGGTGGTCATCGGTGAAAGACGCGGCGAGTACGCATACGTGAATGCCGTGTCGCCGGCCGGAAGCCAGACGTGCTTCCGCGATCGCAACGGAGACGTGCGGAATACCAGCATCCTTACCGTGCTGACCAGCACCGAGCGGCTCGGCGCCGGGGGTGTCGAGATGTACTCGTGGGGTCAACTACGTACCGACGAAGGCTACGTCCGGATCATGGCGGGACACGTCGGCTCACAGGTGACGAGTGTGGAGATCAACTTGCGGACCAAGGATGGCGATTCGTCACGGACGGCGCGGGCAACCCTTCGCGACGGTTACTTCGGCGCCTGGTACCCCGAGGGCCCCGACGAGTCGAGCAGCAACATCACCACACTGACCGTCCGCCTCGCCGACGGCAGCGCGGTGAACCTGTCCGCGCGCGAACTGTACGAACAACCGAAGCTGGACTGAGAGGGCGGCTCGGCAAGCCCGCCCTCCGACAGTCGCCAGCACGCCATACTTCCGCATCGCCGGAGCCGCCTACCGCCCGCCGCTCGTCACCCACGCCTGTCGGCATGCCGTCGCCCCGTCGCCGGTCAACGGCCCTGCGGGCGCTTGACGTTGTCTCCGAGCCTCCCTGACCTACCTCGCCGGCGCCGGGTTACCCCGAGTCGTGCTGGTGGCCTGGGGCGGTCACGCCGACGGCGGCAGCTCGCCAAGCGGGTCTACGTCCACCCCGACAGCAGCCGCCTGGAGGCGGCAGCCGAGCACCAGATCGTGTACCGACCGGACTTGCGGCAGCCCGTCCTCGGTCAGCACGATCGTCACCCGGGGGTGTCCGGGAGGAGTGCGCCGGGGTCGTCCGGCACGTCCACACGCGGGCCGATCGGCGGGCACACCTCGGATCGAGGTCGGGGTTGGCCATCGGCTCAGTATTCGACGCCACCGCCGGGGCCGCCCGCCGAGCACGACGACGGGCGACGCTCGCCGGCGCGACAGCCGGAGGAAGCGGCCCTCGACGCGCGGTGAGCGCGACGAGGGCCGCGGCCCGGGCGGGTGGCAGTGGACGGCGGGCGGTGGTCAGTCGGGCGGGGCCATCCGGCGACGCAGTTCCCGCTTGAGCACCTTGTGGCTCGGCCCGAGCGGCAGGTCGTCGACATACCGGATCTGCCGCGGGTACTTGTGCCGGCCCAGATGCTCCCGCGACCAGTCGATCATCTCCTGCTCGTCGGGCAGGCCCGGTCCGGCCGGGTCCGCCACCACCACCGCGCAGACCTCCTCGCCGTGACGCGGGTCGGGCACCCCGATCACCGCCACCTGGCCGACCGCCGGGTGCCGGGCAAGGACCTCCTCCACCTCGCGTGGGTAGACGTTGAAGCCACCCCGGATGATCATGTCCTTCTTCCGGTCGATGATGGTGATGAACCCGTCGGCGTCCTTGCGTCCCAGGTCACCGCTACGGAACCAGCCGTCCACCACCGCCTCCGCGGTCGCCTCGGGCCGCCCCAGGTAACCGGCGAAGACGTTGTGCCCCCGGATGACGATCTCGCCGAGCTCTCCGGTCGGCAGCAGCTCGATCCGCTCGTCCACCTCCGCGCGGGCGATCTCCACCTCCACGCCCCAGACCGGGTGCCCGATGGTCCCGGCGCGGGTGCCGAAGTGCGGCTGGTTGGTGGTGGCGGTGGGTGAGGTCTCGGAGAGCCCGTACCCCTCGAAGACCGTCGTCTGGAAGGCGGCGTGGAACCGTTCCAGCACGGCCACCGGCAGCGACGCCCCGCCGGAGACGCAGAGCCGCAGCCGAGGCAGGTCGTCCCGGTCCCGGGCGGCGTCGAGCAGCGCCACGTACATGGTGGGCACGCCGTGAAAGACGTCCACCCCCTCACGCAACATCAGGTCGATGGCGGCCGGCCCGGTGAACCGGCTCAGCAGCACCAGCGTCGCGCCGATCCGGAAGGTGCCGTTCATCGCCACCGTCTGGCCGAAGCTGTGGAACAGCGGCAGGCAGCCGAGCACTACGTCCGTCCTGCGCGCGTCGTTGGCGTCGAAGACGTTCACGGTGGCGTTCATGACCAGGTTGAGGTGGGTGAGCACGGCGCCCTTGGGCACCCCGGTGGTGCCGCTGGTGTAGAGCACCACCGCCGGGTCCTCCGCCGACCGGGTGACGTACGACGGCAGCGGTGGCAGCGGGTGGCTCAGCTCCTCCAGGCGGGGCGCGACCGCGCCGGCGGCCGCCGGCCCGACGGTCACCAGCGGCACGCCGGCCGCCGCCGCGGCGGCGGCGCCCAGGGCGAGCTGGGAGCTGTGGCACACCAGCAGCTTCGTGCCGCTGTCGGTCAGCACGTGCGCCGCTTCGTCCACGGTCAGCAGCAGGTGCACCGGGACGAGCACCGCGCCGGCGGCGAGGGCCCCGTAGTAGACCCGGGGGAAGTCCACCACGTTCGGGGCCAGCAGGGCCACCTTGTCGCCGGGGCCGACCCCCCGCTCGCGCAGCCCGGCGGCGTAGCTGCGCGCCTCCAGCCACAGCTCGGCGTACGTCACCCGGGTGTCGCCGTCGACCACGGCGACGGTGTCGGCGTGCCGGCGGGCGGACTCGGCCAGCACCATGGCCAGCGACAGCGCGGTCATCGGGCCACGCCCCGCACCAGACGGCTGACCGTCTCGGCGACGCAGACCGGCTTGCCGCCGGCGTCGCTCTCCACGGTGACCGCGGTGACCACCTGCACGCCGCCGTCCACGGGTGACACCTCGGCCAGGGTCGCGGTGGCGCGGACCGCGCTGCCGACCCGGAGCGGGGCCGGGAAGCGCACCCGGTTGAGGCCGTAGTTGACCCCCATGGCCACCCCCTCGACCCGGTAAAGGCCACCGGCCAGCGCCGGCAGCAGGGACAACGTGAGGTAGCCGTGCGCGATGGTGCCGCCGAACGGGCCGGCCGCGGCCCGTCGCGGGTCGATGTGGATCCACTGGCGGTCGTCGGTGGCGTCGGCGAACCGGTCGACCCGTTGCTGGTCGATCCGGAACCAGGGGCCGGGGCCCAGGGTCTCGCCGGTCGCCTCGGCCAACTCCTCGATGGACGCGAAGACCCTCATGCCAGGTGCCCTCCCAGCTTCGTGTAGCCGCGCAGCAGGTCGCGGGAGATGATCAGTCGCTGCATCTCGTCGGTGCCCTCGAAGATCCGGTAGAGCCGGACCTGCCGGTACCAGCGCTCGATCGGCAGCTCGCGGGTGTAGCCCATGCCGCCGTGGATCTGCAGGACGCGGTCGACCACCCGATTGACCATGCCCGCGCCGTAAAGCTTCGCCATCGAGGAGGCGTGTCGCGGGTCCATGCCCTGCTCGACGGTCCAGGCGGCGCGCAGGATGAGCCAGCGGGCCGCCTCCAGCTCGGTCTCCGAGTCGGCGATCATCCACTGGATGGCCTGGTTGGTGCCGATCTTCGCGCCGAAGGTCTCCCGGGTGTTGGCGTAGTCGATGGCCATCGACAACGCCCGCTCGGCGATGCCGACGGCGTGCGACGGGATGATGTAGCGGCCCTTGCCGATCCACTCCATGCCGAGGCTGAAGCCCTGCCCGGGCTCGCCGAGGATGTTGCGCCCGGGCACCCGGACGTCGTCGAAGACCAGCGAGGCGGGGCCACCCTCGCCCATCGTCTGGATGAACTCCGAGCGCCAGCCCATCGACCGGTCCACCAGGAACGCGGTCGCGCCGCCGTGGCGGGCGCCCTTCTCCCGGTCGGTCACCGCGATCACGATGGCGAAGTCGGCGTCGTGGCCGCCGGTGATGAAGGTCTTCTCGCCGTTGAGGATCCAGTCGTCGCCGTCACGGCGGGCGCTGAGCTTGATGTTGGCCGCGTCGGAGCCGGCGCCGGGCTCGGTGATCGCGAAGCAGCTGCGCCGCTCCCCCTCGATGGTCGGGACCAGGTACTCGCGCTTCTGCTCGTCATTGGCGTGGAACAGGATGTTGTCCGCCTCGCCGCCGAACCGGAACGGCACGAACGAGCGGCCGAGTTCGGTCCAGATCAGGGACTGGGTGACGGCCGGCAGGTCCATGCCGCCGTACTCCTCCGGGGTGGCCAGCCCCCAGAACCCGAACTTGCGCGCCTTGAGCTGCAACTCGCGCAGCTCGCTGTGCTCCAGTCCGGGCCGGTGCGCCCGTTCCCGCCTCAGCAGCTCCTGCTCCAGCGGCATGACCTCCCTGGTGATGAAGTCGCGGGCGGTGTCGCGGATCGCCCGCTCGGTGTCGGAAAGCGCGAAGTCCATGTCCCCTCCGGGTGCTGGTCCGCCGGCGCGCCTCAGCGCGCGCCGCCGTTGACGTACAGGGTCTGCCCGCTGACGTACGACGCGTCGTCGCTGGCCAGGAAGGCGATCACCGAAGCGATCTCGGTCGGCTGGGCGACCCGGCGCAGCGGGGTGTGCTCGGCGACCGTCCGCTGATGCTCCTCCGGGCTGCTGCCGACCCGCTGCGCGGTGGCGGCGGTCATCGCGGTGGCCACGTAGCCCGGGGCGACGGCGTTGACCGTGACGTCGTACGGGCCGAGTTCGATGGCGAGGGTGGCCGTCAGGCCCTGCACCCCCGCCTTGGCCGCCGCGTAGTTGACCTGGCCCCGGTTGCCGAGGGCGGAGCGGCTGCTGAGGTTGACGATCCGGCCGTAGCGGGCCGCGACCATGTGCTGTTGGGCGGCCTGGCAGCAGAGGAACATGCTGGTCAGGTTGGTGGTCAGCACCGCCTCCCAGTGTGGCAGGGGCATCTTGAACAGCAGGTCGTCGCGGGTGATGCCGGCGTTGTTCACCAGCACGTGCAACCCGCCGTACGCCTGCACCACCCGGTCGGTCATCGCGGCCACCGCCGCGGGGTCGGTCACGTCGCAGCCGATGCCGACGGCCCGGCCGCCGGCCGCGGTGATCTCGTCGGCGACCGCCCGGCTGCGCTCCTCGTCGAGGTCGACCACGGCGACGGCGGCGCCCTCGGCGGCCAGCCGGTGCGCGGTCGCCGCGCCGATGCCCTGCCCGGCGCCGGTGACGACGGCCACCCGGTCGGCGAATCTGGTCACGGTTCTCCCCTTTGCTAGAAGGCGTTGACGCCGGTGAGCGCGCGTCCGATGAGCAGCTGCTGGATCTGGCTGGTGCCCTCGTAGAGGGTGGCGACCCGGGCGTCGCGCAGGTACTTGCCGACCGGGTACTCGTCGATGTAGCCGTACCCGCCGAAGACCTGGACGGCGTTGTTGGCCGCCCGGACTGCTGCCTCGCTGGCGAAGAGCTTGGCCATCGAGGCCTCGGTGGCGAACGCCTCGCCCCGGTCCACGAGGTCGGCCACCCGCCACACCAGCAGCCGGGCGGCGGCGGTGTCCACGGCGATGGCGGCGAGCAACTGCTGCACCAGCTGGTGCCCGGCGATCGGCTTGCCGAACTGGGTGCGCTGCCCGGCGTAGCCGACCGCCGCGTCGAGGCAGCCCTGGGCGATGCCGACGCAGCCGGCGGCCACCGACATCCGGCCCTTGGCCAGGGTGGCCAGGGCCAGCCGGAACCCGCCGTCGGCCGGGCCGAGGCGCGCGGAGTCGGGCACCCGGACGGCGTCGAAGCGCAGCTCACCGGTTGCCTGCCCGCGCAGCCCGAGCTTGCCGTGGATCTCCCTCCGGGTGAGCCCGGCGACGTTGGTGGGCACCAGGAACGCGCTGATGCCCCGGTGTCCGGGCCCGCCGGTGCGGGCGAAGAGCAGGACCACGTCGGCCACGGTGCCGTTGGTGATGAACGTCTTCGCGCCGGTGATCAGCCAGTCGCCGCCGTCGCGGGTCGCCCGGGTGGTCAGCGCGGCCGCGTCCGAGCCGCTGTCCGGTTCGGTCAGGGCGAAGCAGCCGAGCGCGGTGCCGGCGCAGAGCCGGGGCAGCCACTCGGCCCGCTGCGCGGCGGACCCGTACGCGGCGATGGCCTTGGCGACCAGGCCGAGCGACACCGAGACGATGCCCCGGACGGCGGAGTCGCCCCGGCCGAGCTCCTCCAGCACCAGGCAGTAGGAGAGGTGGTCGCCGCCGGACCCGCCGTCTTCCTCGGGGATGGTCAGCCCGAGGAAGCCCAGCCGACCGAGCTTGTCCACGATCTCCGGGTCGACCGACTCGCGCCGATCCCAGGCCGCGGCGTGCGGGACAACCTCACGGTCGACGAACTCGGCGGCGAGCTGACGAACCGCCGCCTGCTCCGCGGAGAGCTGAAGGTCCATGCGGCATAAACTAGCGCTGCAAGTTTAAATACGTCCAGACCCGGCTGTGGCAGAGTTGCCGCGGACCGACGAGTGAGCGAGGGAGGCGCGGATGCCCCGGCCGAGGCAGGCGCTGCTCAGCCGGCAGCGGATCGTCGATGCCGCCGCCGCGCTGATCGACGCGGACGGGCTGGAGGCGTTCTCCACCCGCCGGCTCGCTGCCGAACTCGGCGTACGCGGGCCCTCGCTCTACAACCACTTCGCCACCAAGGACGACATTCTCGACGCGGTGGCCGACAGCGTCACCGCCCAGGTGGACGTCTCCTTCTTCGGGCACCTCGACTGGCGCGAGGCGCTGCGCCGGTGGGGGCACTCGTATCGGGCGGCGCTGGCCGCGCACCCGAACATCGTGCCGTACCTGGCCCGCGGGCCGGGCCGGCGGCCGGCGGCGCTGGCGATGGCCGACGCGGTCTACGGCGGGCTCGTCGCTGCCGGCTGGCCGCCCGCGCGCGCGACGCACATCGGCGCGCTGATGCGCTACTTCGTGGCGGGCTCCGCGCTCGGATCGTTCGCCCGTGGCTTCGTCGAGGACCCCGGGTTGTACGGGGAGCGGTACCCGCACCTGGCCCAGGCGCACCGGCTCGCCGAACATCAGCAACGGGTGGACGAGGGCGCCTTCGCGCTCGGCCTCGACGCGCTCATCCAGGGGCTCGCCCGCACCTACGAGGAGCACGTCGGGCCGCTACCACCCCTCCCGCCAGCCGATCCGGGGCACTAGGGCAAAAAAACTTGCAGCGCAGCGGTGGCCGTCGCGAACGGCTCCCGGTACGGCCTGGCCGGCGCTGTCCGGTCCGCCGACGAGCAGCGGGCGGTGCGGGTCGCCCGGCGGATCCGCACCGGAGCCGTGAGCATCAACGGCGCGCCGTTCAACCCGCTCGCCCCGTTCGGTGACTACAAGCAGTCCGACCCCGGCCGGGAACTGGGTCGCTACGGGCTCGACGAATTCCTCCAGCCCAAGGCGATCCCGCTGCTCGCCCACGGCGTGGACCAGCCGCTGACGGTGGAGGAGGTGGAGCTGCCGGACCCCGGGCCGGGTGAGGTACGGGTGCGGGTACGGGTGCGGGCCGCCGGGGTCTGCCACTCGGACCTGTCCATGGTCAACGGCACGGTCGCGCCGCCGTACCTGCTGGTGCTCGGGCCCGCGGCGGCGGGCGAGGTGATCGAGGTCGGCCCCGGCGTCGACCGGGTCCGGCCCGGCACGCGCGTGGTGCTGAACTGGGCGCCGCCCTGCCGGCGGCGCTGGGCCGCACCGCGTAAACGGGGGTTTTCGGGGGGCGGTTCAAATCTCCATAGAAGAAGTTCAAAGCCCTGACCAGCATTCTCACTGGTCAGGGCTTTTTCTTTGTCGGGACGGCCGGATTCGAACCGACGACCCCTTGACCCCCAGTCAAGTGCGCTACCAAGCTGCGCCACGTCCCGATGCCCCCGCCAGGTCTCCCCCGCGGCGGCCGGTACAGCTTAGCGCAGGATCTTCGCACCGTGCGCAGAGGCCCCTCCCGCGCCGCGCGCCACACCCCCTAGAGCATCCTAGGAGGGTGGGCGCGACAACAACGCGGCAAGCAGGGCCTCAGCCGTGGGCCTTGCCCCGGCCGCCCGGGCCGAGCTTCTTGCGCGGGCGTACCGAGATCTCGATCGGGCTGCCCTCGAAACCGAACTCCTCGCGGAGCTTGCGCTCGACGAAGCGCTGATACCCCGCGTCGAGCGGGCCGGTGGTGAACAGCACGAACCGCGGCGGCGCCGCCCCGGCCTGGGTGGCGAACAGGATGCGTGGCGCGCGTCCACCGCGTACCGGGTGCGGGGTGGCCTGGACCAGCGCGGTGAGCCACTGGTTGAGCTGCGCGGTGGGGATGCGCGTCTCCCAGCTCGCCAGTGCCTTCCGCAGCGCGGGCGCGAGCTTGTCGACCGCGCGGCCGGTCTTCGCGGACAGGTTGAGTCGGATCGCCCAGGGGATGCGCCGCAGCTCCCGGTCGATCTCCTTGTCCAGGTAGTAGCGGCGGTCACCGTCGACCAGGTCCCACTTGTTGAAGGCGATTACCAGCGCCCGGCCGGACTCGACGACCATGGTGAGGATCCGCTGGTCCTGCTCGCTGATCACCTCGCTGGAGTCGATCAGCACCACGGCGACCTCGGCCGCCTCGATCGCCGAGGCGGTGCGCAGGCTGGCGTAGTACTCGGTGCCGCTGGCCTTGCCGACCCGTTTGCGCAGGCCGGCGGTGTCGACCAGCTGCCACGTCTCGCCGCCGATCTCGACCAGGCTGTCGACCGGGTCGACAGTGGTGCCGGCCACCGAGTCGACCACCGCCCGCTCCTCGCCGGAGAAGCGGTTGAGCAGGCTGGACTTGCCGACGTTGGGACGGCCGACCAGTGCCACCCGGCGCGGACCGCGCGGCCGGTTCTCCACGATCTTCGGCGCCTCGGGCAGCGCGTCCAGGATGGCGTCGAGCAGGTCGCCGGAGCCTCGACCGTGCAGCGCCGAGACCGGGAACGGCTCACCGAGGCCGAGCGACCACAGCGCGGTCGCCTCCATCTCGATGGTGGTGTTGTCGGCCTTGTTCGCGACCAGGATGACCGGCTTCGCGCTGCGGCGCAGCATCTTCACCGCGGCCTCGTCCACGTCGGTCGAGCCGACCATGGCGTCCACCACGAACAGCACCACGTCGGCGGTGACCACCGCGATCTCGGCCTGGGCGGCGATGGCCGCGGCGCGGTCCTTGGCGTCGGGTTCCCAGCCGCCGGTGTCCACCACCGTGAACGCCCGGCCGTTCCACTGTGCGTCGTAGGGCACCCGGTCCCGGGTCACGCCGGGGATGTCCTCCACGACCGCCTGCCGGCGGCCGATGATGCGGTTCACCAGCGTGGACTTGCCGACGTTGGGACGGCCGACCACTGCCACCACGGGCTGCGGGCCGGTCGGCTCACCGGAGTCGGCCTCCGGCTCGCGCAACTCCACCCAGCCTTCGAAATCCTCGCTCACGCGACACCCCGCTCGGTGAGCATCTCGCGCAAGCGGGCCACGACCTCGTCGATGCCCAGCTCGGTGGTGTCCAGCACCACCGCGTCGGGGGCCTGCTGCAGCGGGTTGACCTTGCGGGTCGAGTCGAGCCGGTCCCGGCGGGCCAGGTCGGCGGCGGTCGCTGCGACGTCGGCGGCGTCCTCGGCGCTGCGCCGCTTCGCGCGCGCCGCCTCGGAGGCGGTCAGGTACACCTTCAGGTCCGCGTCCGGCGCGACCACCGAGCCGATGTCCCGGCCTTCGACAACGATGCGGCCCGCGTCGGCGATCACCCGCCGCTGCCGGTCCACCAGCAGCTCGCGTACGGCGGCGACGGCGGCCACAGCGGAGACGGCTCCGGTCACCTCGACGCCGCGGATGGCGGTGGACACGTCGGTGCCGTCGACTGTCACGGCGTACCCCTGGGGGTCGGTGCCGATGCGGAGGTCGGCCTCAGCGGCGACCTTGGCCACCGACTCGGCGTCGGTGAGTTCCACGCCGGAGCGCAGGACCGCCCAGGTCAGCGCCCGGTACATGGCGCCGGTGTCGAGGTAGCGGGCGCCGAGGCCCGTCGCCAGTCGCCGCGACACGGTGGACTTCCCCGAACCGGACGGCCCGTCCACAGCGACCACGCATCGCCCGGCCGGTACGTTTTCCTCCACCGTTGTCCTCCTCAGCCCGTACCTCGCAGGTCGCCCGATATGTCCGGCGCCGTTGAGCGGATGGTTCTGTCGTCAATTCTGCCCGCGCCGCGCGGGCGTCCCGCCGGGCCGGCATGTGTGCCGGGCCGCGGACCGCGTCGAAGCCTACCGGGAGCGGTACCCGGATCGGCGGGTCAGTCACCCACCGCCTTGAACAGGGCGGCGACCTCCGCGTTCGTGAGCCGCCGCATCCGCCCGGTGCGCAGGTCGCCGAGCTTGATCGGCCCGATCGAGGTACGGATCAGACGGGACACCGGGTGTCCCACCTCGGCCATCAGGCGCCGGACGATGTGCTTGCGCCCCTCGTGCAGGGTCAGCTCCACCTGGGCGGATTTACCGAGCGTGTCGACCAGCTTGAACCCGTCGACCTTCACCGGCCCGTCCTCCAGCTCGATGCCGGCGGTCAGCCGCTTGCCCAGGTTGCGCGGGATCGGCCCGGCCACCTCGGCGAGGTAGGTCTTGAGCACCTCGTACGACGGGTGCATGAGCTTGTGGGCCAGGGTGCCGTCGTTTGTGAGCAGGAGCAGGCCCTCGCTGTCGGCGTCCAGCCGCCCGACGTGGTAGACCCGCTGCTCCAGTCGCGCGCCGATGAAGTCGGCGAGCTCGGTGCGGCCCTTCTCGTCGGCCATCGTGGTGACCACTCCACGCGGCTTGTTCATCGCCACGTAGACCAGGCGGACGTCGGCCTGGAGCCGCTCCCCGTCGACGACGATCACGTCGCGGGTCGGGTCGGCCTTGTCGCCGAGCTGCGCCACCCGCCCGTTCACGGTGACCCGGCGCCGGAAGATCAGGTCTTCGCAGGCGCGCCGGGAACCCACCCCCGCGGCGGCGAGCACCTTCTGGAGGCGCTCGGCGCCCTCGTACACGGGGGCGTCGGGCTTCGGGGCACGGTCATCGCGTCGCATCGGCAAGCTCTTCTACGTCGTCGGGAAGGAACGGGGCGAGCGGCGGCAGGTCGTCCACCGAGTTCAGCCCCAGCTTCTCCAGGAACATGGTGGTGGTCCGGTAGAGGTAGGCCCCGCTGTCCGCTTCGGTGCCGCACTCCTCGACCAGGCCGCGACCCACCAGGGTACGGAGCACCCCGTCGCAGTTGACACCCCGGATGGCCGAGATGCGCGAACGGGTCACCGGCTGCCGGTAGGCGACCACGGCGAGGGTCTCCAGCGCGGCCTGGGTCAGCCGCACGGACTGCCCGTCCAGTACGAACCGCTCCACGTACGTCGCGTATTCCGGCCGGGTGTAGAGACGCCAGCCACCCGCCGCCCGGCGCAGGTCGAACCCGTGCCCGGCCGCGGTGTACCCGGCAGCGATCTCGTCGAGCATCGCGCCGACCCGCTCGGGGGCCTGTTCGAGGACCTCGGCCAGCACCAGCTCGCTGACCGGCTGGTCCACCACGAGCAGGATCGCCTCCAGGGCGGCGCGCAGCTCCGCGTCGTCCAGGACCGGCGCGGGCACCGGTTCCGGCACGGCTCGCCGCCGTACCCGCTTAGCGGGTACGCCGTCAGCACCCGCCTGCTGCCCCGCGTCCCGCGCGGTCATGGCGGCGTCGTCCCCGGCCCCGCTCTCCCCCGAGATCTTGGTACGGTCCCGCCCTCCGAGGGGCGCCCCCGTGCCAAGATCCGTCCCGATCGTGGCGATCTTGGAAGGAAATGGCCCCTCTGGGGGCCCTTCGCTTCCAAGATCTGCGGAGGACTCCGACGCGGTGTCCGTGATGTCGGGGTCCGGGTGCTCGGCGGGCGAGTCGGAGTCGTCCGGGGCGGGCTTGGGCGGGGCGGGGCGCTCCCACGGGGGCACCCATGCGGCGGCCTGGTCGGCCAGGGAGTCGCGGCGTTCCTCGTCGCTCATCCGTTCACTCCTGCGTCGGTGCGGGTTCGCCCGCCGCCTCGGCGGGCACGGCGGCGTCGGATGCGGCATCTGCGGCGACGCCGCTCGGCACCGCGGCGCCGGCGGATTCGGCGGCATCGCCGGCCACCGCGGCAGGGTCGCCGGCCACCGCGGCCGAGTCGCCGGCCGGAGCAGCGGCGTCGGCCGGGGCGGCGGGGACGGACGTGGTCGTGGGTTCGGGGCTGCCGGCGTACTCGTCGACTGTCAGCTCGGCCTCGCCGTCGGCCGGGCCGGTCCAGCGGACTGTCAGTTCCTCCAGCGCCTGCTCCTGCACGAACGCCACGAGGCCCTGCCGGTACAGCTCCAGCAGCGCCAGGAACCGGGCCACCACCTCGAGCGTCATCTCGCAGTCGGCGCAGAGCAGCGAGAACGTGGCGACCCCGGCGCGGCGCAGCCGGTCGGCGATGATGCCGGCGTGTTCCCGGACGCTGACCCGGACCATGTGCACGTGCGCGATCGAGACCTCGGGCACCGGCTTCGGGCTCATCGCCCTGACCGCGAGCGTACGCAGCCGCTCCGGACCGATGCCGAGCACCAGGTCGGGCAGCGCCTCGGCGTACCGCGGTTCGAGGGTGACCGCCCGCGGGTAGCGCCGGCCGCCGACCGCCTCCAGCTCGGCGATGTGCGCGGCGGCCTCCTTGTACGCCTTGTACTGCAGGAGCCGGGCGAACAGCAGGTCCCGCGCCTCCAGCAGCGCCAGGTCCTCCTCGTCCTCGACCTCGGCCGAGGGCAGCAGCCGGGCCGCCTTCAGGTCGAGCAGCGTGGCGGCGACGAGCAGGAACTCGCTCGTCTCGTCCAGGTCCCACTGGTCGCCCAGGGCGCGCAGGTACGCGATGAACTCGTCGGTCACCTTGTGCAGCGCGACCTCGGTGACGTCCAGCTTGTGCTTGCTGATCAGCTGGAGCAGCAGGTCGAACGGGCCGGTGAAGTTGTCCAGCCGGACGGTGAAGCCACTCGCCTGTTCGCCGGTGCCCGGGTCGGCGGGCACCACACCGTCGACCTCGGCGGCCAGCTCCGCGGCGACGGCGGGGTCGCCGGGGCCGTGCGGCGGGTCGAGGGGCGGTGCGGTCACCGGGAAACCGTAGACGACGCGGCGGGCGGCCGGCGTGCGCCCTACCGGTCCGCCTGGGCGGCGATGACCTCCCGGGCGAGCTGCCGGTAGTTGCGCGCGCCGGAGGAGGCCGGGTCGAGGGTGGTGATCGGGGCACCGGCCACCGTGGACTCGGGGAACTTCACCGTCTTGGTGATGACGGTCTGGTAGACCTTGTCGCCGAACGCCTCGACCACCCGCTGCAGCACCTGGCGGCAGTGGGTGGTGCGGCTGTCGTACATGGTGGCGAGGATGCCTTCGAGTTCCAGGTCGAAGTTGAGCCGCTCGCGCACCTTGTCGATGGTGTCCAGCAGCAGCGCCACACCGCGCAGGCTGAAGAACTCGCACTCCAGCGGGATGAGCACGCCGTGCGCGACGGTGAGCGCGTTGATCGCCAGCAGGCCCAGCGAGGGCTGGCAGTCGATCAGGATGAAGTCGTACTCCTTGCGGATGGTGCGCAGCACCCGCGCCAGGGCCATCTCCCGGGCGACCTCGTTGACGAGCTGGATCTCGGCGGCGGAGAGGTCGATGTTCGCCGGCAGCAGGTGCAGCCCGGCCACGTCGGTCTTGATGAGGACGTCCTCGGCGGTGACGTCGTCCTGCATCAGCAGGTTGTAGACCGACAGGTCCAGGTTGTGCGGGTTGACGCCCAGCCCGACGGAGAGGGCACCCTGCGGGTCGAAGTCGACGAGCAGCACCTTGCGGCCGTACTCGGCCAGGGCCGCGCCCAGGTTGATGGTCGTCGTGGTCTTGCCGACGCCGCCCTTCTGGTTGGCCATCGCGATGATCCGCGCGGGGCCGTGCCGGTCGGTCGGCATGGGTTCGGGGATCGGCTTGCGCATGGTGTACGCGGCCGGGTCGGCGGGGCCGAGATCGGCGCCGAGCGTCGCCTGCTGCTCACGGAGCTCCGACGTCCAGGTCTCGGCACGGTCACCGTTTCCTGCCATGTCCTCGTTGCCCCCTCCCGACGACCACCCGGCGTCGGAGCCGTCCGACGTCCCTCGCGGCGCCGCTGCGCACCCCCGGTCCGTCGCACCTGGAGGCCCGCGCCGATGCCGACTGTACGCCACCGGCCAGCAGCGCGTTCGGTAGCGGGTCGGCGTGTCGGCCGCCCGTCAGCAGCGGGCGCGGCTCGCGCGCGCCCGCTGCGCTCAGCGGGCGCGCGGATGCGCTGTCGCGTACACCTCGCGCAGCCGCTCCACAGTCACCAGCGTGTAGACCTGGGTGGTGGTCACCGACGCGTGACCGAGGAGTTCCTGCACCACGCGTACGTCCGCGCCGCCGTCGAGCAGGTGGGTGGCGTACGAGTGGCGCAGCGTGTGCGGCGAGACCGCGTCGGGACCGTCGACCGGCAGGCCGGCCCGGGCGGCGGCGGTACGCAGCACCGCCCAGGCACCCTGCCGGGTGAGCGGGCCGCCATGCGCGTTGACGAACACCGCGTGGGTGCCGCGCCCGGCGGCGAGCAGCGCCGGGCGGCCCCGGACCAGCCAGGCGCGCAGCGCGTCGGCCGCGTACCCGCCGACCGGGACCAGCCGGGTCCGGCCGCCCTTGCCGCGCAGCAGCACGGCGCCGGCGTCCAGGTCGAGGTCGTCGACGGCCGCGCCGACCGCCTCGGAGATGCGCGCGCCGGTGCCGTACAGGAATTCCAGCAGCGCCCGGTCGCGCAGCGCGCGGGCGGCGGCGTCGCCGGTGGCGCCGGGCAGGTCGGCGGCCTCCAGCAGCCGCAGGACCGCGTCGACGGGCAGCGCGCGGGGCAGCCGGCGCGGCGGCGCGGGCGGGCGGACGTCGCGGCTGGGGTCGGCGCCGGCCAGTCCCTCGCGCAGCGCGAAGCGGTGCAGGCCGCGTACCGCGCTGGCCGCGCGTGCGGCGGAGGAGACGGCGAGCGGCGGGTGGTCGTCGTCGCCGGCACGCAGCCGGGCCAGGTGGGCCTCGACCTGCGCGGGTCCGGCGGCGGCCAGGTCGTCCACCCCGGCGGCGGCCAGGGTGGCGAGGTAGCGGTCCAGGTCCCGGCGGTACGAGGCGAGCGTGTTCGCGGACAGCCCGCGTTCGACGGTGAGGTGGTCCAGATAGGTCCGGACCGCACGGCGCAGGGCCGGCGCGGGTTCCGCGCCGGCCGCGCGCACGGCGGCGTCGGTCAGCTCAGCACCTCGTCCAGCGGCAGCACGTCCATGCCGTGCGCCTCGGCGACCGGGCCGTAGACGACCCTGCCGGCGTGGGTGTTCAGGCCCAGGGCCAACGCCGGGTCGTTGCGCAGCGCCTGCTGCCAGCCCTGGTTCGCCAGTTCGAGGGCGTACGGCAGGGTGACGTTCGTCAGCGCGTAGGTACTGGTGTTCGGCACCGCGCCGGGCATGTTCGCCACGCAGTAGAAGATCGAGTCGTGGACCTTGTAGGTCGGGTCGGCGTGCGTGGTCGGGCGCGAGTCCTCGAAGCAGCCGCCCTGGTCGATGGCGATGTCGACGAGCACGCTGCCCGGCTTCATCCGGGAGACCAGCTCGTTGGAGATGAGCTTCGGGGCCTTCGCGCCGGGCACCAGCACCGCGCCGATGACCAGGTCCGCGTCGAGCACGGCCCGCTCGATCTCGTACGCGTTGGAGGCGACGGTCTGCAGGTGGCCCCGGTAGATGGCGTCGGCGGAGCGCAGCCGGGCCACGTTCTTGTCGAGCAGCAGCACCTCGGACTGCAGGCCGAGCGCGATGGCGGCGGCGTTCAGGCCGGACACGCCCGCGCCGATGACCACGGTCTTCGCGGCGTACACGCCGGAGACGCCGCCGGGCAGCACGCCCCGCCCACCGCCGGTACGCATCATGTAGAAGGCGCCCACCTGCGGGGCGAGGCGGCCGGCCACCTCGGACATCGGGGCCAGCAGCGGCAGCGAGCGGTCGGGCAGCTCGACCGTCTCGTACGCGATGCCGGTGACCTTCCGGTCGACCAGCGCGTCGGTGCACTCACGGGACGCGGCCAGGTGCAGGTAGGTGAACAGCACCTGCCCCTCGCGCATCCGGTGGTACTCCTCGGCGATCGGCTCCTTGACCTTCAGCACCAGATCGGCGGTGTCCCACACCTCGTCGGCGGTGGCCAGGATCTTCGCGCCGGCGGCGGCGAACTCGTCGTCGGTGATGCTGGAGCCGACTCCGGCGCCTGCCTCCACGAAGACCTCGTGGCCGTGGCGGGTGAACTCGTTGACGCCGGCGGGCGTGATCGCCACCCGGTACTCGTGGTTCTTGACCTCGCGGGGGATTCCGACCTTCACGATGCAGACACCTTCCTCCGGGGCGGCTCACCCCCGACTGCGCGGCCGCGCCGGCTCCGTTGCCGGCGCGGTCCTCCTGTCCCGCCGGCGGCAGTCTAGGCCCGTGGGAAGCCCACGGACGGCGACACTGTGACATCCGGTGCCCGCTGGTCCTGACGGTGTGTCAGGCATGCCTCGGACTGCCCGGTGGAGACGCCATCCGCCGAGAGGACAAAGTTCGATGACATCTTCCCACCGGCTGGGTGGCGAGGCCGACAGGATGTGAACCGATCACTATTGTGTCCGCTCATGACCACTCCTTATCAGCAGTACCCGCAGGGCGTCTCGGACAAGAGCAAGGTCGTCGCGGGCATTCTCGGCATCCTGCTCGGCTTCTTCGGCGCCGGGCGGTTCTACATGGGCGACACCAAGACCGGCGTCCTCCAGCTCGTGGTGAGCGTCGTGACCTGTGGCTTCGGCGCGCTCTGGGGCACCATCGACGGCATCCTGATCCTGGTCAACGGTGGCGTCGACGGACAGGGCCGCCCGCTGCGCGACTGAGCGCAGGCACACGGAAGGGGCCGCACGGTGCGTCGCACCGCGCGGCCCCTTCGTCGTCCGTCCCGGATCAGCGCGGCAGCGGCGCCTCCGGGCGGCGCAGCTCGCTGAAGCCGGTGTCCCGGGCGCGGGCGGCGGCGAGCAGCCCGGCCACGCAGGACGCGTTGGTGATCTCGCCGGCCAGCACCATCCGCACCGCCTCGTCCAGGTCCACGCGGACCACCTGGAGGTCGGCCTCCTCGTCGTGCCGGTCGTGCCGCTGGTCGGCCGGCACGTCGGCCAGGTCGCGGGCCAGGAAGACCCGCACCACCTCGTCGGTGAAACCGGGCGAGCTGTGCAGGTCGACGAGCACGTCGACGCGGCCCGCGGTCAGGTCCGCCTCCTCGGCCAGCTCCCGCAGCGCGGCGGCGGCCAGGTCCTCGCCGCCGACGTCCATCAACCCGGCGGGCAGCTCCCACAGGTGCCGGCCGACCGGGTGCCGGTACTGGCGGATCAGCACCACCTGACCGGCGTCGTCGAGCGCCACCACGGCGACCGCGCCGACGTGCCGCACGTAGTCGCGGGTCGCGCTGCCGCCGCCGGGCATGGTGACGTCGTCGCTGACCACCGAGAAGATCCGGCCGGACCAGATCTGGCGGCGGCCGGTCACCTCGTACCGGTGCTCGACGCCGCTCACGCCGCCGCCCCGCTCACTTCGCGGACGCCTTCGCGCCACCGCCGCGGCCGGCCTTCTTCGCCGCGCCGTCCAGGTCCACCGGCAGCTGGTCGGCCTGCGAGTACGCCACGGCGGCGCCGACGAACGCGGCGAACAGCGGGTGCGGCCGGGTGGGACGGCTCTTGAGCTCCGGGTGCGCCTGGGTGGCCACGAAGAACGGGTGCAGGTTGCGGTCCAGCTCGACGAACTCGACCAGCCGCCCGTCCGGCGAGGTGCCGGAGATGGTCAGCCCGGCCTTGGTGAGCTGGTCCCGGTAGGCGTTGTTCACCTCGTACCGGTGCCGGTGCCGCTCGCTGACCTCGGTGCTGCCGTACGCCTCGGCGACGATCGAGCCCTCCGCCAGCTTCGCCGGGTACGCCCCGAGCCGCATGGTGCCGCCCAGGTCGCCGCGCCCGGCGACGATGTCCTCCTGGTCGGCCATGGTGGCGATGACCGGGTGCACGGCCTCCTCGTCGAACTCCAGCGAGTTCGCCCCGTCGAGGTTGGCCAGGTGGCGGGCCACCTCGATGGTCATGCACTGCAGGCCGAGGCAGAGGCCCAGCAGCGGGATGCCGTTCTCCCGCGCGTACCGGGCGGTGCCGACCTTGCCCTCGATGCCGCGGACGCCGAAACCGCCGGGGATCACGATGCCGTCGACGCCGGACAGCGCGGCGGCGGCGCCCGCCGGGGTCACGCAGTCGTCGCTGGGCACCCACTTGAGCTGCACCCGGGCGCGGTGGCCGAACCCGGCCGCCCGGATCGCCTCGCTCACCGACAGGTACGCGTCGGGCAGGTCGACGTACTTGCCGACCAGCGCGACGGTGATCGTGTGCCGGGGCTGGTGAACCCGCTCCAGCAGGTCGTCCCAGCGGGTCCAGTCCACGTCGCGGAACGACAGGCCGAGCCGGCGCACCACGTAGGCGTCGAGGCCCTCCCGGTGCAGCACCTTCGGGATGTCGTAGATGCTCGGCGCGTCCGGGGCGGCGGTGACCGCCTCCCGGTCGACGTCGCAGTACAGCGACAGCTTCTCCTTGACCTTGTCCGGGATCTCCCGGTCGCAGCGCAGGACCAGCGCGTCGGGCTGGATGCCGATGCTGCGCAGCTGCGCCACCGAGTGCTGGGTCGGCTTGGTCTTCAGCTCGCCCGACGGCGCCAGGTACGGCACCAGCGACACGTGCAGGTAGAAGCAGTTGTCCCGGCCCAGGTCGTGGCGGATCTGCCGGATCGACTCCAGGAACGGCAGCGACTCGATGTCGCCGACGGTGCCGCCGACCTCGGTGATCACCACGTCGGGTACCTGGCCGTCGGCGTCCGGGTCGGCCATGCCGCGGATGCGGGCCTTGATCTCGTTGGTGATGTGCGGGATGACCTGCACCGTGTCGCCGAGGTATTCCCCCCGCCGCTCCTTGGCGATCACCGCCGAGTAGATCTGGCCGGTGGTGACGTTCGCCTTGCCGGAGAGGTCCCGGTCGAGGAACCGCTCGTAGTGCCCGACGTCGAGGTCGGTCTCGGCACCGTCCTCGGTGACGAAGACCTCGCCGTGCTGGAACGGGTTCATCGTCCCGGGGTCGACGTTCAGGTACGGGTCGAGCTTCTGCATCACCACGCGCAGTCCGCGCGCGGTCAGCAGACTCCCGAGGCTGGAGGCGGTGAGGCCCTTACCCAGCGAGGAGGCGACGCCCCCGGTGACGAAAATGTGCCTGGTCGTCCGTGCTGTAGGGGCCAAGGCCTGCTCCCGTGTCGTCCGTAGCGGTCGTGCGAACCGCCGTGCCGATCAGCAGAGTGATCACGCGATCCACGGGATTCCACGGTAACACCATCCGGACCGTGAGCCGGCGTCGCACCCGCTGTCGGCGCACGTGAGGCCGGATCCGGCCCGGATCCGGGCCCTTGATCGACACCACTTCGCCGGTGTGGTGCCTTCCGCCGGGCCTCGACCCCGCCACCTCCCCGACCTGGCGAGGGCAGGCCGGGGCGAGCACCTGCCGGGTCAGCCGGCGGGGATCTCCGCGGACGCCGGGTTCGGCTGGGCGGGGACCCGCGCCCCGGCGGTGGGCGGCCCGTTCGGCGCTTCCCTGTCGGCCGGGCCCTGCCGGCCCGGTGCGGCCTGCTCCCCGGCCTCCCCCGGATCGCCCGCACCGTCACCGACTGGGCCGTCACCCGCCGACCGGCCACCACCCGGACCGTCACCGGCCGGTGGACCACCGTCCGTCGGACCGTCGGCAGCGGCGCCGCCCCGGGAGGACTTGTCCGGGCCGCCCGGTGGGACCGCGCCCGTCTCGCCGCCGCCACGGCCGCTGTCGGGCACCGTACGGTCGGTGGAATGGTCGAGCACCCGTAGCGCCGCCAGGGCCGCCATAGGCACCACGAGAGCCGCCGCCGCGCCGGCCACGTCCAGCGCCGACCCGCCGAGGAGTCCGCCCAGCCCGACCGCCACGCCGGTACCGGCCATCGCCGCCCGGATCGCCGGGTAGATGCCGAACAGCCGCATCAGCCCGCCCCACGGCTGGAGCAGCGCGAGCCAGACCAGCGCCGCCCCGGCCAGGGCCAGCACGGTGAGCGGGCTGTTCACCAGCGTCTGGATGTTGGAGCTGCTGGACCGGTGCACGGTGAGGCCGCCGGTGCCGTCGCCCACAGCGGCCAGGAACCGGCCCAGGCTGCCCCGCTCGTCCGCCGGACGGCCCAGGTCGACCAGGGCGAATCCGACGGTGACCGCCAGCGCGGCCATGGTGGCCCAGGCCAGCCGGCTCACGGTGAGCCAGCCGCCGCTGCAGATCGCGGCCGCGACGCTGACGCCGGCGGTGAGCGCGATCGCGCCGATCGAGTCGGCGCCCAGGTACGGGCTGCCCACTATCACCACTGCGAGCCCGCCGACAGTCACCATCACGATCGGCCGCCAGCCCTTGCGGAACCGCTGGGCGAGCCAGCCGCCGCACAGCAGCGCCCCGGCGATGAACACGCCCAGCCCGACGGTGCCGAGTCCGGCGTACCGGCCGCCCTCCAGCGCCGAGTAGCCGACCACGCCGTTGAGCTGCAACCGGGAGCCGGTGAGCACGTCCACGCCGACGACGAGCGTGGCCAGCCCGGCCACCGCCCCGAGCGGGCCGAGAGTGCGCTCGTGCCCGGGAGTGAACCGGACCGCCGCGGTGCCGCCGACGATGAGCAGCGCGGTCACCGAGGCGTACCAGAGGCCGGCGTGGTCGCCACGCCACCAGGGCACGGCGTCGGCGAGCAGCGCCGCGGGCACGGCGAGCGCGGCGGCGATCAGCATCAGTTCCACCACGGCGACGATCCGCGGGGACACCGGTTCCGGCCCGTGCGGGCCGGCGAGCCGGCGGGCCCGGCGCAGCACCGGTAGCACCGCCACGGCGAGGGCGAGCTGCGCGGCGGCCAGCAGCGTGAAGAACCAGCCGGCGACGCGGCGCTGGGCGGCGGCCTCCCGGTCCGCGTCGGCCGGCGCCTCGATCGCGGCCCGCAGGTCGTCCGGCCGGTCGTCGACAGTCACCGCGGGCCGGCCGAGGAACGCCCGTTCCGGCATCGGCTTGTCGAGCACGGCGAGCACGGTCGGGGCCAGGTCGATCAGTTGCAGATAGCCGGACCGGGCGGTGCTGGGCGAGGTCAGCCAGCCGCCCTCCCAGCCGGGGCCGTCGGCGACAGCGACGTGCAGCCGCGCCGGGGAGTCGGTGTCGGACACGCCGGCGACGAGCACCAGCGAGCGCGGCGGCCGGGCGGCGAGCACCCGGGCCAGCCGGGCGTCGGCCTGCCGCGCCTGCGCGGCCCGTACCTCCGGGTCGTCGTCGTCGACGGTGCCGACGTCGACGATGCTCAGCACGCAGGAGCCGAGCAGTTCCGCCGGGTCCTCCGGGAGCGTGGGCGCGTACCTGTCGACCCGGCCGAACGGGCGGGCGGCGGCCACCGCGGCGCCCGGCCCGACCGCAACCGAGCAGCGCACCGACTCGGCCAGCGCGCCGGGTGTGGCGCCCCAGGAGAGCTGCTCCTGGTTGTGTACGACCGCGCTGGCCTGGTCGGGCAGGTTCGCGCCGATGCCGTCGGGCCGTTCGACAGTGACGGCGGTGGCCGGGCAGCCGCCGCTCGGGCGGGCGCCGGGCCAGGCGGCGAAGTTCCCCGCGCCGAGCGTGAGCCAGCCGTCGACCGGGCAGGTGGGGCGGTGCGCGGAGCGCACCGAGAGCGATCCGATCGCACCCTGCTCGGCCATCCGCCACAGCGTCGGCGTGTTCTCCGGGTCGACGTCGTCCCACCGCAGGCCCGCCGCGCCGACGAGCACCACGTAGTCGGCGTTCGGCCGGGTCGCGCCGTCGTCCGGGCGGGCGGACAGCGCGGTGATACCAAGCACCACCACGACCAGGGTCAGCAGCACCGGGGTCAGTCTGCGCAGCATCAGCGGTTCCCGGTGGACAGCTGCGGAGTCAGCTCGGCGTAGAGGCCGGCGAGCGCGGCCACGGTGTCCGCCTCGGTGGGCCAGGTCGCCGCCCGGGCCAGGGCGCGCCGGCCCAGGTCGGCCCGGCGTGCCGGGTCGTCGAGCAGGTCGCGCACCGCCGCGTCGACGGCGTCCACGTCGCCGGCCGGCACCAGCACGGCCGCGTCGCCGACCAGGTCCGGCAGACCGCCGACGGCGGTCGCGACCAGCGGTACGCCGGCCCGCAGCGCCTCCTGCGCGAACAACTGGCGGGCCTCCCAGTCGCTCGTCACCACCGCCAGGTCGGCGCCGCCCAGCAGGTCCGCCACGTCGTTACGGTGCCCGAGCAGCGTCACCGGCGCGCGGGCGGCCGAGATCCGGGCGGCCAGCGGCAGATACGCCGGACCGCTGCCGGCGATCACCACGAGCGGTGCGGGGGTACGGGTCCGCCAGCGGGCGGCGGCGTCGATCAGCACGTCGTACCGCTTCTGCGGGTGCAGCCGGCCCACCGACAGGATCAGCGGGCGGTCGGCGGCGACGCCGAACTCGGCGCGTACCGCGGTGCGGCGGCGGCGCGGCGCGGGCAGCGCCGGCGCGGCGACCGGAGCGAGACGAGCGTCGGCGGCACCGAGCGCGGCGGCACGGTCGACCAGGTCGGCGGAGGCGCCCAGGGCGACCCGCACGGACCGGGCCACGACCCGCTCGACCAGCCGGGACACCGCGCCGCGCAGGCCACCGGCGAGGACCGCGTTGTGCCAGGTGACCACCAGCGGCGCGGCGGGACGGGCGAGCGCGGCGACCAGGCCGGCGCGCAGCCCGTGCGCGTGCACCACGTCGACAGGTGTGTCAGCGAGCGCCCGGCGCAGCGCGGTGACCGCGCGCGCGTCGCCCGGCGTGGGGCTGGCCGGGATCTCCACCGGCGTGAACCGGGCCCCGGCGCCGGTGAAGTCGAACTGTTCCTCGGTGGCGGCCGGGCCGCAGACCAGCACGGACGCGCCGGCCTCGGTGAGCCCTCGGGTGATCGAGCGCACGTGCTGCCCGACCCCGCCGGTGCTGGAGGCGAGCACCAGGGCCACCGACCCGGGCCAGCGCGGTGCCGGCGAGGCGTCCGTCATGAGGAAACGGTCTCCCTTCCGTCACCCCGCTCGCCGGGGTGCTGCTGCGCCGGCGGGCCGTCGTCCCCGCCGGCCGGGGGTCGCCGGCGCAGCCGACGGGTCACGGTCGCGAGCAGCGGCCGCAGGTCGCGGGCGTCGGTCAGCCAGGCGACGGCGAGGAACAGGACACCGACCACGACCCCGGACAGCATGCCCTGCGCGAGGGCCCACGGTGTCGTCGGGGTGCCGTCACCGAGCCCGGCGAGTCCCGCCGCGACGCCCGCCCCGCCCGCTCCGGCGACCACTGCGGCGAGCAGCCCGGCGGCGCCGGCCCGGCCGATCCCGGCGAGCGCCTCGCCGCCGGCCGCCCGCCGGACCGCGGCGATCAGCAGCGCGCCGAGCAGCAGCATGCCGGCCGACGTCGCCAGCGTCACCGCGAGCACCCGGTCGGCCAGCGGCGCCACCTGGGCGGACACCACGGCGAGCGCGGGCACGCTGAGCCAGCCGAGCGCGGTGGCGACGGTGGCCGCGCGGGTCTCGCCGCGGGCGTACAGCGCACGGGTGAGGACCGCGAACAGGCCGTAGCCGACCAGGCCGGGCGCGAACCCGGCGATCCCGGCCGCCGCGGTGCGCGCGTCGAGGGGATCGGAGAAGAAGAAGTGCCCGACCGGGACGGCGGTGCCGACGAGAGCGGCGGCGCCGAGCAGGCTGAGCAGCACGACGCCGCGTGCCGCCGGGGCCAGCGTCTCCCGGTAGGCGCGCTCGTCGCCGGTGGCCCGGGCCGCGACGAGCGTCGGGTACGCGGCCACCGCGAGCGGCACCGCCAGCACCGCCCAGGGCAGGAAGTAGACGGTCTGGGCGAGGTTGTAGACGCTGACGTCGGCGGTGCGGCCGTAGGTGACCTGGTTGAGCGCGACCACCAGGGCGATCTGCTGGGCGGCAACTGTGACCGCACCGGCGACCACCAGACCGCCGACCCGGGCGCGGGCGTCGGCCGGGAAGCGGTAGCCCGGCCGGATCCGCAGCCGCAGGCGACGCACCGGGATCAGCAGCGACAGCGAGAGCACCACCACGCCGAGCGTGGTCCCGGCGGACAGCAGCAGCTCACCGCCGCGCCCGGCCTCACCGATCGTGGCCAGCCGCCCCTCGGCGACGGTGAAGCCCAGGTAGACGGCGATGACCGTGACGCTGGACAGCAGCGGCGCGATCACCGGCCAGGCGAAGCGCCGGTGCGCCTGGAGCACACCGGTCAGCACGATCCCCACGCCGTACAGCGGCAACTGCGGCGCGAACACCCGCAGCATCCGCGCGCCGGACGCCTGCTGGGCCTCGCTGAGACCGTTTCCGATCAGCCCCGGCAGCGGGTCGGCGAACACCGCCAGCAGCACCGCCAGCGGCACCAGCAGGCTCAGCGTCCAGGTCAGCAGCGCGCCGGTCGTAGCGGCCACCGCGCGCCGGTCACCGGCCTCGACGGCGCCTGCGAGCAGCGGTACGACCAGGCTGGCGAGCGCCCCACCGGCGACGATCTCGAAGATGAAGTTCGGGACGTAGTTCGCCACCAGATAGGCGCCGCCGAGGTCGGTGGGGCCCAGCATCCAGGTGAACACGGCGGTGCGGCCGAAGCCGGCGAGCCGGCTGAGGACGGTGAGGACGGCGATGAGGGCCGCCGCCCCGGCGACCCGGCCGGCGGCGGCGAGAGGAGCCGGTTTCGTCACGTCAGTCCGGGAGCCGGCCCAGCTCGTCGAGGTGCCGCAGCCCCGGCGTGGACGCGATGACCTGGGTGAAGCTGACCTTCTCGCTGGCGGCGGTGAGCGCGGCGAGCACGGCCAGCACACCGGCCCGGCCCAGCGGCCCGGTACGCGCGGCCAGGCTCACCCCGAGCAGCGCGCCGAGCGCGTTGGCGCCGCTGTCGCCCACCATCACCCGCTCGCCGAGGTCGTCGCCGACCAGCGCGGCCGAGGCTCCCATCGCGCCCGCCGCGACGCCGCCGTACGGGCCGGTGGTCAGCGGCGCGCCGAGCAGCATGCCGGACTTCAGCGCCCGGCCGGGTCGCAGGTCGAGCAGGTTGACCAGGTTCGCGGTGCCGGCCACCACGCCGGCGCCGAGCAGCACGTCGAGCCCCCGGCCGAACGCCCCCGCCTGCCGGCGGCGCGGATGCGCGGCGACCCGCCGGTCGGCGGCGAGCAGCGCGGCGGCGCCCAGCCCGGCCACGCCCACCCCGGCGACCTTGACCATCCCGGCGGTGACCTGACCCTCGCGCAGCGCGGCGAGATGCCCGGCGAACCCCTTGGCGGCCTTCTGTTCGGGGCGCGCGCCGACCACGTCGTCGTAGAGGCCGACAGCGCCCGCGCCGAGCCCGGCGACGAGTGCGGCGGCGCCGGCCGGGGCACTACCGGCGCCGAGCGCGGCCCCGGTGGCCGCGCCGACGGCCAGGGCCGGACCGGCGGCCAGGGTCACGGTGCGGCCCCGGTAGTTGGTGCGCTCCAGCGCCGGCCCGCCGGGCGACGTGCGCGTCTGGCGCAGCACGTAGCGGGCGGCCAGCGCGCCCGCGCCCACGGCGAGCAGCCGACCCAGTCTCACGGGACCTCCTCGATCCGGACTTCGAACGCGACGCGGCACGGACCGGGCGGCCCGCGGCGGTCACCGGGGCAGTGTAGGCACCCGGGAGGTGGCGTTGTCGCCCACGCCGTACTGGCCGGTCTTCTTCTCGGTGAGCTGCTGCGCCAGGGCGAGGCTGGTGCCAAGCTGGCCCTGCACGGTGTTGGCGTTGTCGACGGTGGAGATGGTCTGCGACAGCACCGGGTCGCCGCGCACGACGGAGACGAGGTTGCCGCCGGTCGAGCCCATGCCGGCGACCACGAGCGCGCCGGCCCGGTCGAACTGCTCGGCGATCTTCACCACCGACTCGTCCTTCTTCGCCGAGTCCTTGTCCACGTACGGCTGGCCGGTCACCATCACCACCGCCTCGGCGGCGGCGGAGATCTTGTCCGCCGGGGTGAGGTAGCCGGCGGTGGCGTACTGCTCCAGCACGGCGCGCCGGTCGGCCTCGCTGACCGCCGGGCTTCCCGCCGGGCGATCCACCAGGACGTTTGCAAGCAGGGCGCTGGAGGTCTCCACGCCGTGCCCGTTGCCGGGCAGGTTGCCGGTGGGGGCGCTGTTCGGCCGGGCCGCGGTGACCGCCAGTTCCAGCAGGTTGTTGTTGCTGTCCGGGTTGACGAACTTGTCCTGCACGTCGATGCGGCCGGTGACGTCGGCGCCGGCGGTCTGGAGCATCTTCACCACGCCCTCGGCCTGGTCGCGGCCGCTGGGCAGGGTGAGCACCAGCACCCGGCGGCCGGTCAGCTTGCCGGGCAGGACGAGCTGGGCCATCTCGGCCGCGAATTCCTCCTCGGTCTCCAGCTGCTTCTGCATGCTGTTGACCGACTGGCGCATCAGCGAGTTGTCCTTGCGCAGGCCGTTGACGTTCTCCCGGAGCGAGTCGGCGACCGGCCCGTTGAGGGCGGCTGTGCCGACCACCAGGCCGATCGCCAGTGCCAGGAACACCGCGGTCAGGGACACCACGTGGTAGCGAAAGTTGATCACGCTTGCAGCCTCTTGATCGTCGGGGAGCTAGAAGAGCTGGCCGAGCTGGAACACGAAATTGTCCCACCATTCGGAGACCACGCCCAGATACGCCTTCCCGACGGTGGAGACCGCCACCGCGGAGGCCATCGCGGCCACCGCCGACAGGACCAGCAGCAGCAGCGACGACCCGGAGATGCTCTGCCGGTAGAGCCGGCTGACGCCCTTGGCGTCGACCAGCTTGCCACCGACCTTCAGCCGGGTCAGGAACGTCGACGCCATGCCGCCGCGCCCCTTGTCGAGGAACTCCACCAGGGTGGCGTGCGTGCCGACAGCCACCAGCAGCGAGGCGCCCTTCTCGTCGGCCAGCAGCATGGCCAGGTCCTCGCTGGTGGCCGCCGCCGGGAAGGTGATCGCCGGTACGCCGAGCCCGTTGACCCGGGCCAGGCCCGGCGCGCGCCCGTCCGGGTAGGCGTGCACGATCACCTCGGCGCCGCAGCGCAGCACGTCGTCGGTGACCGAGTCCATGTCCCCGATGATCATGTCCGGCGTGTAGCCGGCCTCGACCAGCGCGTCGGCGCCGCCGTCCACGCCGATCAGCACCGGCTTGAACTCCCGGATGTACGGGCGCAGCACGTCCAGGTCGGCCTTGTAGTCGTAGCCGCGGACCACGATCAGGCAGTGCCGGCCCTGGATCCGGGTCTGGATCTCCGGTACACCGACGCCGTCGAGCAGCAGGTCGCGTTCCTGGCGCAGGTAGTCCATCGTGTTGGCGGCGAACGCCTCCAACTGCACCGACAGGCCCTCGCGGGCGTCGGCCATCGCCTTGGCGACCGTTTCGGCGTCCTGCAGCGAGCCGTGCGCGACCGGCTCGTCGCCGACGAAGACGGTGTTGCCCTCGATGCGGACCCGGTCGCCCTCGCGGACCTGCTCGAAGACGCTCTCGCCGAGGTCGTCCAGCAGCGGGATGCCGGCCGAGATCAGCACCTCCGGGCCGAGGTTGGGATAGCGGCCGGAGACCGACGGCTTGGCGTTCAGGACCGCCGCCACACCCACCGCGACGAGCGAGTCGGCCGCCACCCGGTCCAGGTCGACGTGGTCGATGACCGCGATGTCGCCGGGTCGCAGCCGCCCGACCAGCCGTTTCGTCCGCCGGTCGAGGCGCGCGGTGCCGACGATGGAGCCCGGCTCCGGGTTCCGGCTCCGGCGCAGTGTGGGTAGACGCATCGTGACCATCCTGGCATGTGAGGCAGGTTTTGCTGTCGCGACATGCCTGAGCAGGGCCGCCTACCCAGGGAAGCACACCGGAACCCGCGCCGGTGTGCTTGCGCTCACAATCGGGGTATCACGGACGCCTTTCCTTGGCCGCCACGGCCAGGAGCTCCTCGGCATGGGCGATACCCAGATCCGAGTCCGGCAAACCGGCGAGCATCCGGGCCAGTTCCCGGGCGCGCTCGGTGTCCTCCACCACGCGAACCCCGCTCGTGGTCACCGCTCCCCCGGTGTCCTTGGCCACCACCAGGTGCCGGTCGGCGAACGCGGCGACCTGCGGCAGGTGCGTGACCACGAGCACCTGGTGACTGCGGGCCAGCCGGGCCAGCCGGCGGCCGATCTCCACCGCGGCCTGACCGCCGACACCGGCGTCGACCTCGTCGAACACCAGCGTGGGCGGGCCGCCGGAACCGGCGAAGACCACCTCGATGGCGAGCATCACCCGGGACAGTTCACCGCCGGACGCGCCCTTCTGCAACGGCAGTGCCGGCGCGCCCGGGTGCGCCAGCAGCCGCAACTCCACCTCGTCGGCACCGTCCGCGCCGACGCCGGTCTCGACGCCGTTCACCGGCAGGCTCGGCTCGGACCGGCCCGCCGGGCGCGGCAGCACCGCCACCTCGATGCGGGCGTGCGGCATCGCCAGCCCGGCCAGCTCGGCAGTCACCTCCTCGGCGAAGCGGACCGCCGCCTCCCGCCGGGACGCCGACACCCGGCCAGCCAGGTCGGCCACCTCACCGGCGAGCCGGGTCGCCTCGCGGTCCAGCTCGTCCAGCAGCTCGTCGGAGGTGTCCAGATCGGACAGCCGGGTGCGGGCCCGCTCGGCCCACGCCACCACCCCGTCGACGTCGTCGGCGTACTTGCGGGTGAGCGCGCGCAGCGCGGCCCGCCGCTCGTACACGGTCTGCAGACGGGCCGGGTCGGCGTCCAGCGCGGCCAGGTAGGCCGACAGCTCGGCGGCCACGTCGGTGACGAGCGTGGCCGCCTCCTCCAGCCGGGCCGCCAGCTCACCCAGCGCCGGGTCGGTGCCGGCCTGCGCCTCCAGCGTGCGCCGCGCGGTGCCGAGCAACACCGTCGCGTCCGGCGTCTCGTCGGTCGCCTCGACGCCGCCGGCCACGCACTGCTGCGCCACCTGCGCGGCGGTACGCAACCCCTCGGCGTGCTCCAGCCGCTGCGCCTCGGCCTTCAGCTCGTCGTCCTCGCCCGGCTGCGGGTCGACCCGGGTGATCTCGTCCAGGCCCAGACGCAGCAGGTCGGCCTCCTGGTTGCGCTCGCGGGCGTTGCGCCGCCGGTCGGCCAGGTCGTCGACGACGGTGCGCCACCGGGCGTACGTCTCGCGCAGCGCGTCGAGCAGCTTCTCGTGCTCCGGCCCGGCGAACCGGTCGAGCGAGGCGCGCTGCTCGGCCGGGCGCAGCAGCCGCAGCTGGTCGGACTGGCCGTGCACTGCGAGCACCTGCTCGCCGACCTCGCCGAGCGTGGACACCGGCATCGCGCGCCCGCCCAGGTGGGCCCGGGAGCGGCCCTCGATGGTCACGGTGCGGCTGAGCAGCAGCGAGCCGTCCTCGTCGGGCTCGCCGCCGGCGTCGAGGATCCGGGCGTGCACCGCCTCGGCCACCCGTCCGCTCAGGCGAAGCCGGCCCTCCACCGCCGCGCGGCCCGGCTGGGCGCGCACCCGGCCGGCGTCGGCACGGCCGCCGAAGAGCAGGCCGAGGCCGGTCACCACCATGGTCTTGCCGGCGCCGGTCTCGCCGGTGATGACGTTCATCCCCGCGGCCAGCGGCAGCGTGGTGTCCTCGATGACGCCCAGTCCGGTGATGCGCAGCTCTTCCAGCACAGCACCCGACAGTAGCCCCGCCGTGTGACAGTTGACCAGCCGGCAGGGCGGGCCGCGGGCACCCGTACAGTTCAGCCCCGTGCTGGAGGAGATCGGCCTGACCCCGGACGAGGAGGAGCTCTACCGCAGCCTGGTACGGGCGAACACGGCCCGGGCCGGTGAGCTCGCGCAGCGGCTGGGACGACCCCGCGCGGAGGTCGTCGCCCGGCTGGACGCCTTGCGGGACAAGGGTCTCGTGCTGCCGACCGGCCCGGAACCGGACGCGCCGCTGCGGCCGCTCGCGCCGGACGTGCCGCTCGGCGAGGCGCTGCTGCGCCGCCAGTCGGCGCTGGAGGAGGCCCGTGCCGCCGTCAGCCGGCTCGCCGAGGACTACCGGGCCGGGATGCGCCGCCACGACGCCGCGCACCTGGTCGAGGTGGTCACCGGCGCGCGGGCACTACGGGAACGGCTGCGCGAGCTGCAGAACGGCGCGCGCGAGGAGGTGCTCTGGTTCTGCCGGGCGAACCCGCTGGCGATGCCCGGCCCGGAGAACGTCGAGGAGTTCGACGCGCTGGCCCGTGGGGTGCGGTACCGGGCCATCTACGAACGGGCGATGCTGCTGGAGCCGGGCGCGCTCGCCGACGTGGAGCGGGGCGTACACGCCGGGGAGCAGGCCCGGGTGCTGGACCGGCTGCCGGTGCGACTGGCCGTGGTGGACGGTCGTACCGCGGTCTGCCCGCTGGTGCCCGACCGTGACGGCGGGGAGCCGACAGCCGCGGTGATCGGCCGCAGCCAGCTGCTGGACGCGCTGCTGGCGCTGTTCGAGAGCCACTGGCTGATGGCGACGCCGCTCGGCACGCCCGCCGACCGGGCGGCCACCGGCTACCAGCCCGACGGCGACGAGGCGCGGCTGCTGTCCCTGTTCGTCGCCGGGGTGCCGGACAAGTCGATCGCGTCACAGCTCGGGGTGAGCCGGCGTACCGTGCAGCGGCGGCTGGCCGACCTGATGGCCGCCGCCGGTGTGGACACCCGGCCCGGGCTGGCGTTCCAGGCCGCACGGCGCGGGTGGATCTGACCGGGGCCGGGGCGGGACGGCCCCAGGACCGCCCCGCCCCGGCGTCTCACCGCAGCCCGTACGCGTCGATCACGGTCTGCGTCACGGTGCTGCCGGACCGGTCCCGCGCCGAGACGCGCAGCGACACCGTGCCGCGCCCGGCCGGCACCTCGGCGGTGAAGCGGGTGCCGGAGCCGCGTACCGGCGCCGTGCGCCAGGTGCGCCCGCCGTCGAACGACACCTCGGCGCGTACCGCCGTGCCGGCCGGCGCGGGCAGCCCGGCCGGGTGGCGCAGCGTCAGCCCGACCGTGTGCTTCCGCCTGCCGGGCACCTCGCCGCGCAGGTCGGCCGGCACGCGGTAGTCGACCTGGAGCAGCGGCAGCGGCCGGGCCGCGTCACCGGACGGGCGGGCCGAGGTGAACTCCCACGCCGTCTCGGTACGGGTCGCCCACCGCCATTCCGCCGACGACCGCGCCGTGGTCACGTCGAGGCGGTAGCGGGCCGGACCGGCGGTGGCCGGCACCGGCGCCCAGCCGGCGGACAGGTCGGCGATCGGCCGGCCGTCCCGGCTGACCCGGCGGGTCACCGTGTCCTGCTCCTCCGACCGGTTGTCCACGCCGGCGTGACCGTCGGCGTCGACGAACTCGGCCACTCGCAGGTCGAGCGTGTCAGCGGTCCGGCTCGGCGCGGCCGCACCGGCCGGCACGGCGGGGCGCACCAGCGGCGCGTGCCACGACTCGGTGGTCCGGTCGGTGGCCGCGTAGCGCCGGGGCCGGTCGGACAGGCCGCCGGTCAGCGTCCCCATGCTGGAGAACATCAGCCGGTGCAGCACCCGGTGCTGCCACCACGAGTCACCGGAGCTGACGTACTCCCGCCGGGTCGTCCCGGTACGCACCATCCGCTGGTCGTCGTTCCAGGAGAACTCCTGCCAGGGCCGCCACCCGAACCGCTGCTCGGTGGCCCAGTCCAGGCCGCCGGTGTCGCCGTAGCGCCCGGTCACCTCGGCCGTGTTGGCGGCGGTGACCCGGTGGAGGATCCGCTCCGGCACCCGGCCCTTCGACACCTGGAACACGTCGTAGAGGTAAGGGCTGTCCACGGTGAGCGTCAGGTCGATGCGGGCCCGGCCGGTACGCGCCGCCGCGAGCAGCCGCTGCCCGTCGTCGTACGCCACCGCCAGCGCCGGTGCCGGGAGCCGCTCCCCGGTCGGGCGCCACACCGTCCACGCGCTCTGGTCCGCCGGCCGCACGATCAGCACCGCCTTCGCACCGGCCGCCGCCGCGGCGGCCACCTGCTCCTCCTCGGACCGGTCGACGGACGCGGTGAGCAGCGCCGCCGCACCCCGCACCCCGGCCAGCTCACCTGCTGCGCCGGTGCCGGAGGCGACCAGACGCAGCCGCTGCCGCCCGGCCGGGGCCGGCGACTGGCCCATCAGGTTGACGTCCGGCGCGCCGGACACGCCACTGACGTCGATGTCGACCATCGGCGCGACCAGCTGCCAGCGCGAGGAGAACTCGAACTCGCCGTGGCGTACCTGCCGGGTCGGGGTGACGTTGAGCTGCTGCACGGTGCTGAACGTCATCACGCCGTGGTCGACCTGCCGGCCGTTGCCGAATACCCGGTGCTGGTAGAAGCTCAGCACGGCCCGCTGCTCGGACGGTTTCGGCGTCTCGATCCGTACCGGCGTGCCGCGCCGCGGGTCGAGCACCACAGTGAGGTCCCGGTCCACTGTCAGTTCCGGGTCGGTGACCAGGGTGAGCTGCTCGTCCAGCGGCGCGCCGTGCTCGATCAGCGCGTGCAGCAGGTACGGGCCCTCCTCCACCTGGACCTGCCACTCGTCGCCGCCGCCGAGCCAGCCCATCGCGTCCGACTCCGGGTGCTCACCGAACAGCGTCACCACCGGCGACGATCCGGGCCGCCCGGCCGGGTCCAGCGCGCGCAGCGTCACGGTGTGCTGCGGGCCGCTGAGCGTGAGCCCGACCGCGGTACGCACCGTCACACCGTCCGCGCCGGTGGCCACCAGCCAGCCGCCGTGCGGACCCCGGTCCAGCCGGGCCGGGTCGGCGCGCAGCGGCACGTCCACGCCGCCGCCGGCCGGCACGGTCACCGTGGCGGCGTCGAGCGTCAGGCCGTCGGTCTCGGCCGCGCCGCTGTCCAGGTTGCGCAGCTCCAGCGCCAGCCGCAGCGTCTGCGCGGCGGCGGTGCCGTTGACGTAGCGCACCGTCCGGGTCGCGGCCGGCCCGCCCGTGGTCAGCCGGCCGAAGTCGGCGGTGGCAGTGCCGTACACCCGCTGGCGCAGCGCGCGGGCCACGTCGACCCGCCCGGCGCCCTGCTCGAACACCGTCGCGCCGGCGCTCGGCCGGGTGGTGCTGACCAGCGCGTCCTTGAGCTGCGCAGCGGTCCATCCGGGATGCTCCTGCGCCAGGACGGCCGCCGCGCCCGCGACGTGCGGCGTGGCCATCGAGGTGCCCGAGGCGCGGGTGTAGGCGTCGTCCACAGGCGTACCCATCGAGGTGCCGGCGGCGCGGGCCGCGACGATGCCGACGCCCGGCGCGGTGATCTCCGGCTTCAGGCCGTTGTCGCCCAGGCGCGGGCCGCGGCTGGAGAAGTCGGCGAGCACGTCGTCGCGGTCGACCGCGCCGACGGTGAGCGCGGCGGTGGCCGCGCCGGGCGAGCCGACGCTGCGCGGCTCACCGTCGTTGCCGGCGGCGATCACGAACAGCGCGCCGGTTTCGGCGGTCAGGTCGTTCACGGCCTGGCTCATCGGGTCGGTGCCGTCGGTGGGCGCGCCGCCGAGGCTCATGCTGACCACCTTCGCGCCGGAGCGCGCGGCCCACTCCATCCCGGCGATGATGCCGGAGTCGTAGCCGGAGCCGGAGTCGTCGAGCACCTTGCCGACCAGCAGCCGCGCGCCCGGCGCGACGCCCTTGCGCAGCCCCGCGGAGCCCGCGCCGCTGCCGGCGACGGTGGCCGCCACGTGGGTGCCGTGGCCGTGGCCGTCCCGGGCGCTGCCGCCGCCGGTGAAGTCACGCGCCTCGGCGATCCGGCCGGCCAGGTCGGGATGCTCGGCGTCGACGCCGGTGTCGAGCACCGCGACCCGCACCCCGGCGCCGTCGCGTCCGGCCGCCCACGCGGTGGGCGCGCCGATCTGCGGGACGCTGTGCTCCAGCGCCACCCGGGCCCGCCCGTCGAGCCAGACGCGTTCCACGCCGGCGCCGAGCCGGACCGGTCCGGCGCCCGTGGCGCGGGCCTGCGGCGTCTCCCGCAGGGACGTCCACAGCGCGCCCAGGTCGTCCTTGTCGACGCGCAGCGCGGCGCCGTTGATGCTGGACAGCGGACGGGACTCGGCGGCGACGGCGAGGGGGCGCACCCGCCCGGCGGCCGGTTCCCGGTAGCGCACGATCAGCGGCAGCGCCGTGCGGCCCGCGTCGCCGTAGCCCTGCTCGGCCAGTTCCTGCACGTCGAACAGGTCCGGGTCGAGCACGCCCGCCGACACGTACGGCACGACGTCGGCGGGGAGCACCCGCAGCCCGCCGTCGGCCTGCGTGGTCTGGAAGACGATCCGGTCGCGGCCCGGCCCGGGGTGGACGGTGGCGGCGATCCGGCCCGGCGCGGCCTGGACCAGCTCGACCTGGTCGCCGGTGATCAGCGTGACGCGGGCGGGCGGCGCGCCCGGGGCGGATGTGCCCGGGGGCGGGCCGGCGGGCCGGGCGGGCGGTACGGCGGACGCCGGTACGGCGAGCCCGACCACCAACGCCCCGGCCGCGCCGGCGGCGAGCCAGCGGGGGAACCGGTGCATGTGACGCTCCTCTACTCCGAGGCCGACCTCGTGAGGCCCGGCGATCGGAGTCTGCGACGGCGTCCGCCGCCGGGTCACCGGGTACGGGCCGCCGCACCGGCGACATGTCGCCAGGTGGACACGCGCACGACGGAGTGGAGGCCGGGACGCCGGAGACCGCGTCGCCCAGCTCGCGTGCCGCCGCTTCCTCCGGCGGCGGCCCTGCGACCTGTCGGCCCGGCCGGGGTCGACACCCGACCGGACACGGCGTGCCGGTCCGCCCGCCGCGGCCGGCTACGACGCTCCGGCGTCCCGACCGTCGCGGCCCCGACCACCCCCTGGCCGAGCCCCGCGACGCCGGGCCGCATCCGGGAAGCGGCGGGCCTCACCGCCGCGCCCGGACTCACCTCTTCGCGGCCCGTACGCCCACCGTAACGCGCGCGGGGGCCGGGACCGGTGGGCCGAACGGAGATTTCCGCTGAGCCGCTGGTCAGCGACGGTTGCCCCGCCAGCCCTGGACGGGAAGGTCGAACTTGGCCACCAGCCGGTCGGTGAACGGTCGGGCCCGCAGTCGCACGATGCGCACCGGCAGCGTGCCCCGGCGCACCGTCACCCGGGCACCGGGCGGCAGGTCGTAGACGCGCCGCCCGTCGCAGCACAGCACGGCCAGTGTGGTGAACGGGTCGACGGTGATGACGAACGTCGACGTCGGCGCGGTCACCAGCGGGCGGCTGAACAACGCGTGGGCGCTGATCGGCACCAGCAGCAGCGCCTCCACCTCGGGCCAGACCACCGGCCCGCCGCCGGAGAACGCGTACGCCGTCGAGCCGGTCGGGGTCGCGCAGATCACGCCGTCGCAGCCGTACCGGGACAGCGGCCGGCCGTCCACGTCGACGAGCAGCTCCAGCATCTGGGCGCGTTCGCCCTTCTCCACGCTGATCTCGTTGAGCGCCCACGACTCGATGGTCGGGCCGCCCTCGAACTCGGCGGTGACGTCGAGGGTGAGCCGTTCGTCCACCGTGTAGTTGCGGTCGACCACGTCCCGCACGGCGGTGTCCAGGTCGTCGATCTCCGCCTCGGCGAGGAAGCCGACCTTGCCCAGGTTGATGCCGAGCAACGGCACCTTGGCCGGGCGGGCCAGCTCGGCGGCGCGCAGGAACGTGCCGTCCCCGCCGAGCGCGAACACGATCTCGGCGCCCTCGGCGGCCTCCGGGCCGGTCACCGGCACCACACCCGGCAGGTCCAGGTCGTCGGCCTCCTCGGCCACCACCCGCACCTCGAACCCGGCGGCGATCAGGTCGGCGGCCACCGCCCGGGCGTGCTCGGTGCTGCGTCGACGGCCGGTGTGCGTGACCAGCAGCGCGGTACGGCTCACCCGGACACCTCCTCGGTCGTGGCCGCCGTCGCGGCGGCGCCCTGCGGACCGGCGGCCACCACCGCGCGGACCCGCTCCGGGTCCGCGGCGGGCGCGTCCCCGCGCAACCATACGAAGAACTCGACGTTGCCGCTCGGCCCGGGCAGCGGGCTGGCCGCCACGTCGGCCAGGCCGAGGCCGAGCCCGGCGGCCGCCGCGGCCACGTCCAGCACCGCCTCGGCGCGCAGCGCCGGATCGCGGACCACACCGCCGGCGCCGACGCGCTCCTTGCCGACCTCGAACTGCGGCTTGACCATCAGCGCCAGGTCACCGCCGGGGCCGGTGCACGCCGCAAGCGCCGGCAGCACCAGCCGCAGCGAGATGAACGACAGGTCGGCCACCGTCAGGTCGACCGGGCCGCCGATCGCCTCCGGCGTGAGGGTACGCACGTTGGTGCGCTCGAACACCCGCACCCGCTCGTCGGTACGCAGCGACCAGGCGAGCTGCCCGTAGCCGACGTCCACGGCGACCACCTCGGCGGCGCCGGCGCGCAGCAGCACGTCGGTGAAACCGCCAGTCGACGCGCCCGCGTCCAGGCAGCGCCGGCCGGTGACGGTCAGCCCGCCGGGGGCGAACGCGGCGAGCGCGCCGGCCAGCTTGTGGCCGCCCCGGGAGACGTACTCGTCGGCCGGATCCTCGCCGGTGACCAGCAGCGGATCGGCCGGGTCGACCATCGCCGCGGGCTTGCGCGCCCGCACTCCGCGCAGCTGGACGCGACCGGCCTCCACCAGCGCGGCGGCCTGTTCCCGGGAGCGGGCCAGCCCGCGCCGGACCAGTTCGGCGTCCAGCCGGGTACGACGAGCCATCAGGTGTGTCTCCGCCTCTGCTCAGGCCTGGTCGATGGTGGCGAGGGTCTCGCGCAGCGTCTCGTACGCCGCCTCGTACTGGGCGATCTGGTCGGCCGGGGCGAGCGCCTCGGCGTTGGCCATGCCGAGCACCGCTGCGTCGACCGCCGGGTGGCTCGCCTCGCCGACCTCCTCGACCGGCGCCGGGCGTACCCCCGGGGGCGGTCCGGGCCGCGGACCCGGCGGCGGACCGGGCCGGGGCGCGGTCACGAGCCGGCCGCCCGGCGCCCGGTGGCCTTCTTCGCCGGTGCGGCTTCCGGGGTACGGGAGACCGTGGCCGGCGGCTTCTTCGCGATCGCCTTCTTGGCCACCGTCTTCTTCGCCACCGCCTTCGTCGGTGTCGTCGCGGGGGCCTTTGCGGGCGTCGTCGCCGGGGCCTTGGCCGGGCTCTCGGCGGCGGGCGACGCGGTCTTCGGCTGCCCGGCCCCGGACGGCGCCGGCTCGGACGGCTCGGTCTTCGGTGCGGTCGCGCCGGGCGGTGCGGCGGCTGTCCCGGCCGGTGCGGCGGCGGGCGGAGTGTCGGCCGGGCCGAGGTGGCCGCGCGCCTCGCGCAGCTGCCGCTCCAGGTCGTGCACCCGGCGGGTCAGCTCGGCGACCTCGTCGGCGGTGGCCAGGCCGACCGCGCCCAGTGCCCGGTCCACCTCGAAGCGGACCAGCTTGGTCAGCGACTCCCGGTTCGCCAGGCCGGTGGCAACCAGTTCCTCGGCGAGCGTCTGGATCTGGGCGGCGGTCGCACCGCCCTGGCCGACGACGCGCATGACCGCGTCCTGTGCCTTCTTCCGGGGCGCCTCCGTCAGGCCCATGGCCAGCTCGAGGTAGGCGCGCCACGCGTCCTGCATGCCTGAGTCCTTCCGCGGGGCGAGGTGTGCAGGTGCCACGCTACCGGGCACCCCGGACGCCCCATTGCGGTACGGTGCCGGGAAACGGCGTGGTTCGTGGTGAGGAGACGATGTGGCCAGCGTGGACGAGTGCCGGCAGGCGTTGCAGGACCTGGCCGCGCGGCTGGACCGCAACGCCGAGGCGCAGGGACGCATCGACCTCGACCGCACGCTGGCCTGCCGGATCACCGACCTCGGGACCGCGTTCCACGGGCGGCTGGAGGGCGGCCGGCTGGTCGACCTGGCCGACGGCGACGACCCGAAGGCGAAGATCGCGCTGAGCACCGGCAGCGACGACCTCGTCGCGCTGGTGCACGGCCGGCTCGACGTCATGGCAGCGGTGGCCTCCCGCCGGGTGTCGATCAAGGCGAACCCGTTCGACCTGATGAAGCTCCGCAAGCTGCTCTGAGCGGCCCGGCGCCTCAGTCGTCGAGACCGAACGCGGCGAGGGCCTCCTCCGCCGCCGGGGACTGCGCCCGCACGCGCGGCCCGGCCCCCGTCGACCAGGCCACCGCGCAGAGCGCCGCGAGGGCCTCCAGTGGCGGTCCCGCGCCGTCGAGCAGGAGGTCCGCGCCGGCCTTCGTCACCGACCAGCCGCCGTCTGCGGCCCGGGCCGGCACCGCCACCACGGCGGCCGGGTCGAACAGGCCCGCCAGGTCGAACGAGACGTACGCGGGGCGGCGCTCCTCTGGTGCGGCCAGCAGCTCGGCGGCGTCGCTGACCCCGGTGAGCACCAGCAGGCTGTCCAGCCCGGCCCGGCGGGCGCCTTCGATGTCGGTGTCCAGCCGGTCGCCCACGACGAGCGTGCGCCCGGTTCCGGCCCGCCGCGCGGCGGTGGTGAACAGCGCCGGCTCCGGCTTGCCCACCACCACGTCGGGGTCACGGCCGAGCGCGGTCCGCAGCACCGCGACGAGCGAGCCGTTACCCGGCAGCGGGCCGCGCGGGCTGGGCAGCGTGCGGTCGGTGTTGGTGGCGTACCAGGGCGCGCCCGCCCGTACCGCCAGGGACGCCTCGGCCAGGTCGGACCAGCCGACCTGCGGGCCGTAGCCCTGCGCCACCGCGGCGGGCTCCTCGTCGGCGGTGGCGACCGGCCGCAGGCCCACCGCGCGCAGCTCGGCGCGCAGTGCCTCCGCGCCGACCACGAGCACCGGCGCGCCCTCGGGCAGCCGGTCGCGGAGCAGTTCGGCGGTGGCCGCCGCGGAGGTGAGCACCTCCGCCGGCTCAGCCGCGACGCCCATGCCGGTGAGCAGGTCGGCCACCTCGCTGGAGCGGCGGGAGGCGTTGTTCGTCGCGTACGCGACCGCGCGCCCCTCGGCGTGCAGCCGGCCGACCGCCTCGACCGCGCCGGGGATGGGCCGGTCGATCAGGTAGATGACGCCGTCCAGGTCGAAGACGACGAGCGAGTACGCGTCGACGAGCCGCCCCGCCCCGGCGCGGTCGGGTTCTCCCCGATCCGCGCCGGAGGCGGTGTCACCGGCGTAGCCGGTCATCGGCGGTCCGCCGCCTCGCCCTCGCCGGCCGCCCGCGACTGGGTGACCTCGTCGGCCGGGGTGCCGACGGCCGGCTCCTCGGTCGTGTCGGCGGCGGCCGGGGTGTCGGCGGCGAGCGAGCCGGCCTCGGTGTCGGTCAGCTCGTCGTCGGCCAGGTCGCCGGCGTCCCGGTCCCGGTAGCCGGCCCGAGCCGCGTCACCGCCGTCGTCGCTCAGCCGAGCGTCGTCGTCCCGGTCGTCGTCGTCGTCATCGTCATCGTCGTCATCGTCGTCATCGTCGTCATCGTCGTCATCGTCGTCGTCGGCCGACGCCTCGGACGTGTCCGCGTCGTCCTCCGGCTCGTCGTCGCCCTCGATGACCACGCCGTCCAGCTCCAGCAGCCGCTCCGCGGCGTCCGTCTCCCCCTCGGAGTCGACGTCGGCGGCCCGGGAGAACCACTCCCGTGCCTCCTCCCGCCGGTCGACCGCCAGCAGGGCGTCCGCGTACGCGTAGCGCAGCCGCGCCGCCCACGGCTCGGTCGAGTCGCCGGTCAGCTCGCGGACCTGAAGCATCGCCACCGCGGCGTCCTTCTGCCCGAGGTCACCGCGCGCCCCGGCGGCCACGATCAGCAGCTCGATCGCGACGGCCTGGTCGAGCTTGTCCCGGTCCGCGCCGCGGAACAGGTCGATGGCCCGCTCCGGCCGGCCCAGCGCCCGCTCGCAGTCGGCCAGCACGGCCAGGTGGCTCTGCAGGCCGGTCATCCGGTGGTACGTCCGCAGCTCGGCGATGGCGGTCTGCCACTCACCCGCGTGGTACGCGGCCAGCCCGACGGCCTCCCGCACGGCGGCGATCCGCGACGCGAGCCGGCGGGCCGACATGGCGTGCGCCAGCGCCTGCGCCGGGTCCTCGTCGATCAGCAGACCGGTAGCGACCAGGTGCCGGGCGACCGTCTCCGCGACCGGCTTGGCGAGGGAGAGCAACTCCGCCCGGACGGCCGAGTCGAGGTCACTCGCGACCACGTCGTCGGGCAGCTCCGGCGCCTCACCGGTACGCCCCTCGCCGCGCTCGTCCTGGCGCTCCCGCTGCGGACCGTAGGAGCCACGGCGGTCGTCGCCGCCCGGCCGGTCGCCGTAGCCACGGCGCTCACCGTCCCGCTCGCCCCGGAAGCCACCCGGCCCTCGGTCGTCACGTCGGTCGTCGCGCCGGAAACCACGGTCGCGGTCGCCACCGCGGAATCCGCCGTCGCGGCGCTCGCCGCCGGCGTAGCTCTCCCGGCGGTCGCCGCCCTGGTAGCCGCCCTCGCGACGATCGCCACCACGGAAGCCACCCTCACGGGCGCCGCCTTCACGACGATCCCCACCACGGAAACCACCCTCACGGTCGCCGCCACGGAAACCGCCCTCACGACGCTCACCGCCCCGGAAGCCACCCTCGCGACGATCGCCACCACGGAAGCCACCCTCGCGGGCGCCGCCTTCACGACGATCCCCACCGCGGAAACCGCCCTCACGGTCGCCGCCACGGAAACCGCCCTCACGACGCTCACCGCCCCGGAAGCCTCCCTCACGGGTGCCGCCCTCACGACGATCCCCACCACGGAAGCCGCCCTCGCGACGGTCACCGCCCCGGAAGCCACCGTCGCGGTCGCCACCGCGGAAACCGCCCTCGCGACGATCGCCACCACGGAAGCCACCCTCGCGGGCGCCGCCCTCACGACGATCCCCACCGCGGAAACCGCCCTCACGGTCGCCACCACGGAAGCCACCCTCGCGACGGTCGCCACCGCGGAAACCGCCCTCGCGACGGTCACCGCCCCGGAAACCACCGTCACGGGCGCCGCCTTCACGACGGTCACCGCCCCGGAAACCGCCCTCACGGTCGCCGCCCCGGAAGCCGCCCTCGCGACGCTCACCACCGCGGAAACCGCCCTCACGGTCGCCGCCACGGAAACCACCCTCACGACGGTCACCGCCGCGGAAACCACCCTCGCGGGCGCCGCCTTCACGACGATCCCCACCACGGAAACCGCCCTCACGGCGGTCGCCGCCCTGGTAGCCACCCTCACGACGCTCACCACCACGGAAACCACCGTCACGGTCGCCGCCACGGAACCCGCCTTCACGACGGTCGCCGCCCGGACGGCTTCCACCCCGGAAGCCACCCTCGCGGTCACCGCCACGGAAACCACCCTCGCGACGATCGCCACCGCCGAAGCCGCCCTCACGACGCTCACCACCGCGGAAACCGCCCTCACGACGCTCACCACCACGGAAGCCGCCGTCACGGTCACCTCCGCGGAAGCCGCCCTCACGACGATCGCCACCGCGGAAGCCGCCCTCACGACGATCGCCACCGCGGAAGCCGCCCTCACGACGCTCACCACCGCGGAAACCACCCTCGCGACGGTCACCGCCACGGGTACCACTGTCACGGTCGCCACCACGGAAGCCGCCCGGGCGGTCGTCGCGGCCGCCCCGGTACGAGGGACGGTCATCGCGACGGCCGTCGCGGCCGGCGTCACCACGCCCCTGGCCACGGTCGGCGCGATCCTCGTAACGACGGGGGCGGTCCCCGCCCTGGGGTCCTGAGCTCACAGGTACATCCTTCCTGATGGCGTTTCCGCCGAGAACGCTAACGCAGTCGAGGGCCGCCCCTGCTGGGGCGGCCCTCGACTGG
>NZ_JADKYQ010000039.1:0-1419 GCF_015354395.1 Micromonospora sp. ANENR4 | reverse complement strand
GGGTCACGTCCGCGCTGGTGGTGTAAGAGACGGCCATCGTGTGATCCGGTCTGATGTTATGCGGCGATCGATGCCGCGTCGGTCTGGTCGGTGTCGTGTTGGCTGGTGTCGATGGTGATCAGGCGGGCTTTGGCGAGGAGTTCCAGGCCCATGTAGCGGCGTCCTTCGGTCCATTCGTCGGTCTGTTCGGCCAGGACGGCGCCGACGAGGCGGATGATCGCCGCCCGATTCGGGAAGATCCCGACGACATCGGTGCGCCGGCGGATCTCCTTGTTCAGGCGTTCCTGCGGGTTGTTCGACCAGATCTGACGCCAGATCTCGCGCGGGAAACTGGTGAACGCGAGGAGGTCGTCGCGGGCGGCGTCGAGATGCTCAGCGGCGGCCGGGAACTTCGCCTCAATCGTGGCGACGACCCGCCGGAACTGCGCGTGGACGGCGTCGGTATCAGGCTGGTCGAAGATCGTGCGGACCAGGGTGGCGATCCACGGCTGCGCGGACTTCGGCACCTTCGTGAGCAGGTTGCGCAGGTAATGGGTGCGGCACCGCTGCCAGGTAGCGCCGGGCAACGCCGCGCCGATCGCCGCGACGAGGCCGCGGTGGGCGTCGGAGATGACGAGCTGGACGCCGGACAGTCCGCGGGCGGTCAGCGATCGCAGGAACGCCAGCCAGCCGGCGCCGTCCTCGTCCGAGGCGACGTCGACGCCGAGGACTTCCCGTTGACCGTCGGCGTTGACCCCGACCGCAATCAGGGCGTGGACATTGACGGTGCGTCCGGCCTCGCGGACCTTCATCGTCAACGCGTCCATCCACACGAACGTGTAATGCCCAGAGTCGAGGGGCCGGTTGCGGAACGCCTCGACCTGGGCGTCGAGGTGGGCGGCCATCTCCGAGACCTGCGACTTCGACAACTGCCGGATCCCGAGCTGCTCAACCAGCTTCTCCACCCGCCGCGTCGACACCCCGAGCAGATAGCTCGTGGCCACGACCGAGACCAAGGCCTGCTCGGCCCGCCGCCGGTGGGTGAGCAGCCAGTCGGGGAAGTAGCTGCCCTGACGAAGCTTGGGAATCGCCAGGTCAATCGTCCCCGCCCGGGTGTCCCACTCCCGAGCCCGGTAGCCGTTGCGCGAGTTGACCCGCTCGTCGCTGCGCTGCCCGTAGCCAGCGCCGCAGATCGCGTCAGCCTCGGCGGACATCACCGCCTGCGCGAACGTTTTGATCATCGCCTGCAACACATCCGGCGACGCGCCCTCGATCTGCTCGCGCAGCAGGTCAACAGGGTTCACACTCTCTGAAGCGGCCATCGCGTTCCTTCTTCCTTCTCTGACTTGGTCGTCTTGAAGGATCGACGCGATGGCCGTCTCTCATCTACGCAACACGCCCATCACGGGCAAGTCGTACACCACTCCCGTGGACGCAACC
>NZ_JADKYQ010000038.1:0-1490 GCF_015354395.1 Micromonospora sp. ANENR4 | reverse complement strand
CCACAGCCTTCGCACCCAACCGCCCATGCCGGCAGACACGTCGGGTGGTCTCTTGTTGCTGCACGATGATCGCGCCCCGGCGTGCCCCGTAGCACTCCGTGGTGATCACACCAGTACTCCTCCCCGCCGACTTCGTGCGACCTGGGCGCGGGTGACTGGCGTCGTACGGGCCGGCCGCAAGCAGGCAGGCTCGCGCCAGCGGCGGTCCGAGAGGTCGACGGCTCGGACGAAAGGTGGCGGCATAGCCGGTTGATGCCTAGCCGATAGCGGCGATCACCAAGCTCCACTTTGAGCCGCACGGGTCGTCGTAATCCCGTCTTGTACGGGCCAGCGTTGGCCATTCCGCTCGGCACCACTAGCACTTGTTTGCCCGTGGCAGGCAAGGTGCGCCACCTCAACCGAGGGTCGCCCCCGTGCTTTCGGTTGATTGGTGCGGGTGGTGTGCCGCGATCTTTGAAGCGGCACACCACCCCCAGTGCTCCATCCGGAACTGTTGGTCAGGGTCCGGCGGAGGGCTTGTCGGGCACAGTGGCTGGCTCTGGGCTCGGGCTTGGTGGCGCCATCTCCGGACCGGTCGTTGCCATGCCGACAGCGATCCCGCCGGAGTTCGGCCGTGACGTGGCTGCGGTTGCTCGCAAGGGTGAGGCGCCGATCGCACAGATTGCGAAGGACTTCGGGACCTCCGAGCGGTGCCTGCACCGTTGGTTGAAGTTCGCCTACGCCCGATGACGGGATCCGCTCCGGCACCACCAGTTCCGAGTCGGCGGAGCTGCGGGAGCTGCGGCGGCGTGACAAACTCCTGGAGCAGGAAACGAGATCCTGCGTCGGGCGGTGGCCAGTGACCTGTCAGGCTACCTGATCGGTACTGCGCAGGAGATCCCGACGGCGGTTCAATCGATCTTGGCCTGGCTGCCGAGCGGAACGTCGAGGTCGGTTCCGTCCGCGATGTCCTCACAGGGCACATGGGTCACCAGATCGGCATGCGCGGCGAGGTAGCGGCGCGCGCCTGCGTCGCCGACCGCCATCGCCGACACTGCCGGCCAGTGGTAGCGCCCAAGCAATACGGGATGCCCGGGCTGGCCGTGGTACGTGGCGACCGCCAGCCCGGTGGAGCCGCCGAGTCTACGCAAACGCCGGACCGCGGCTGCGGTGACGCCGGGTGTGTCGACCAGCAGCACGGCGACCGCCTCCACCGGGAATGCCGCCAGTGCGGCCAGCCCGGCCCGCAGCGAAGACCCCATGCCCGTGTGCCACTCGGGATTGTCCGTCACAGTCGCGCCGGACAGGTCGGTGCTGGAACGCACCTGCTGCGCCGCCGCGCCCAACACCACGACGATTGGATCGCAGGCCGCGTCGCGCAGCGTCGCGAGGCCGCGCTCGACCAGCCGGCGACCGTCGACAACGACCAGCGCCTTCGGCATCCCGTACCGGCGCCCCGCGCCGCCCGCCAGCAAGAGCCCAGCGACCCGAGGTTCGCTCACGCCACCGAG
>NZ_JADKYQ010000037.1:0-1557 GCF_015354395.1 Micromonospora sp. ANENR4 | reverse complement strand
CGTCGCTGGCGCCCGGCTGGGCGACCTGGCCCGGCTGAAGCCCTACCTGCGGGAGGCCTGGCTGCTGCTGGACCGGCTCGCGGCCCGGCGCTGTGGAGCGCGCCGCTGCACTGGACCGGGCTGCACGCGGCGATCCTCACCGAGGAGCAGGCCGCCGCCGACGCGCACGTCGCCGCCCTGCTCGCCGCCGCCGGCCACAGCCGGTACGCCGCCGCAGCCGCCGCAGCTGGCACGATCTGGGTCGAGGTGCTGCGTGGCGTCGTGGACCCGGTCCGGGTGGAGGACGCCGCCCGAGGGCTGCACGACGCCGGGCTTTGCTGGGACGCCGCCCGCCTCGCCGGGCAGGCCGCGATCCGCACCTCGGACCGGCGCGCCATGACCACCCTGCTGGAGTGCGCCCGGGTGCTTCAGGCTCGGCGGGCAGCCCGCAAGAGGGGAGCGGACGACGGCTCGGCACCGGTGGCCGACGCCGGCATCGGTCCCACCCGCTACCGGCTCAGCGATCGGGAGCACGAGGTGGCCGAGCTGATACTGGCGGGGTTGACCTATCGCGAGATCGGCGACCGGCTCTTCATCTCCGCCAAGACAGTGGAGCACCACGTCGCGCGGATGCGGTCCCGGCTGAAATGCGGCAGCCGGGCGGAGCTGCTGGCCCTGCTACGCGCCGTCGTCGCGGACCGGTCGAGCGTCACCGGCCGGCAACCCTGGCCTGATCGGGACCCGGGTGAGCCGGGTGGCAGCACCGGACCGCTGACCGCGGGCTGGGACTGAAACTCGGCGCGCTGGCCGCCGTGCTGCTGACCCTGTGGGCTGGCGTACGCGGCGGTGCTGACCGACCGGGAGAGCGCCGGGCTCGTCCGGGTCCGGGCCGTCGCGGGCACCCTAAGCCAGCCCACCGACCTGTTAATCCTGGCGCTTTAACCCGAACGCCGACTGACCACTGGCGATCGCCGGTGCCGGACGTACGCGGGCTGCACTGGCCGAAGCGCCGGCCGGACGAATGGCACCATCGCCCCCGTGCGCGTGTTCAGGGAGGACCACCACCCGCGGCTGCTCATGACGGGCGGCGTGCGGTACGCGACCCCAGGGGCTGGTCCGGCAGGTGGCCGGGCGACCACCATGCGGTCCGAGTGGACGGCGGGCGGCCCAGACGGTGGCCACGTACGACCGGCTGATCGACGCCGCCTCCGCAGTGCATGGCCCCGGAACGGGGCGGGCGCGAGGACGATTTGGCCGGCGAACCAGGCGTTCGTAACGCTGGCCCGGGCCCGGTACCTGCTCGCCCGTGAGGACACCTGCCGTCTGGCAGCCGATAGTGTCGACCTGGTCGATGTGTCCGCGAAGCTCGGCCGCCGGGTCCGGATCCTCTCGACCTGGCACAGCAGCAAAACCTACCAACCTGACGCCCTGTCGATTGGAAGCGCCGCACACACCGCTGCTCGCCTCAACACCGCCGTCGTCGAAAGGTCCTCGCCGCCCTCCGATGCCTCACTGAACCTCTCGGTGACTCGTGCTCAGCCCTCACCCAAACCTGCGCCAGGCTGCAGCGAGCCTGCT
>NZ_JADKYQ010000036.1:0-1636 GCF_015354395.1 Micromonospora sp. ANENR4 | reverse complement strand
CCTGGTCGCCTACCTGGCCGCGGACGGCGTGACCGCCGACGAGGTACGGCGGTGGCTGGGCGAGCGGCTGCCCGAGTTCATGGTGCCGGCGGTGGTGATCGTCCTCGACGAACTGCCGCGCACCGTCGGCGGCAAGGTCGACCGGGACCGGCTCCCGGACCCGGAGGGCCACCGTCCGGACGTGAGCGTGGGCTTCGAGGGCCCGCGTAACCCGACCGAGGAGGCGATCGCGGACGTCTGGCGGCAGGTGCTGCGGGTCGACCGGATCGGCATCCACGACGACTTCTTCGACCTGGGCGGCCACTCCCTGCTCGCCACCCTCGCGGTGGCCCGCCTGGTGAAGGCGCTCGACCGTCCCGTCGACGTGCGGACCTTCTTCGCCCACCCGACCATCGCCGAGTTCGCCGCCGCGCTGCCCGCGTCCACCGCCGGCGCCGCGCCCGCGATCACCCGGCTCCGGCGCAGCGGCGACTTCCCGCTCTCGTTCGCGCAGGAGCGGATGTGGTTCCTGCACCGGCTGGAGCCCGACGCGCCCGACTACATGGCGGCGCTGGCCTGGCGGGTGGACGGACCGCTGCACCGGGACCGGCTCGACCGGGCGCTGCGGCAGCTCGTCGACCGCCACGAGTCGCTGCGGACCACCTTCCCGGTGGTCGACACGCAGCCGGTGCAGCGGGTCGCCGCCATCGGCGACGTGACCGCCGACTGGTACGACACCCGATCCGCCGCCGACCCGTACACCGAGGCGGTGACGCAGGCCGAGCGGGAGCTGCACCGCCCGTTCGACCTGGCGTCCGGCCCGCTGTTCCGGGCCCTGGTCTGGCAGCTCGGGCCGGAGGACCACCTGCTCGTGCTGGCCATGCACCACATCGTCTCCGACGGCTGGTCGATGGGCGTGCTGGTACGCGAACTGGGCGCCACGTACGCCGGGGAGTCGCTGCCGGAACTGCCGGTGCAGTACGCCGACTACGCCGGCTGGCAGCGCCGGGAACTCACCGGCGAGCGGCTCGACACCGAACTGGCCCACTGGCGGGAGCGGCTGGCCGGCCTGCCCGCGCTGGAGCTGCCCACCGACCGGCCCCGGCCGGCCCGCCCGTCCTGGGCCGGCGCGACCCACGAGTTCACCCTGGACCCCGAACTGGTGGCCGCGCTGGAGCGGATCGGCCGCGCGCACGGCGCCACGCTCTACATGACGCTGCTGGCCGCCTTCCAGGCGGTGCTGGCTCGCTGGACCGGGCAGGACGACTTCGGCGTCGGGGTGCCGGTGGCCGGGCGCACCCGGCCCGAGGTGGAGAACGTCATCGGCTTCTTCGTCAACACAGTGGTGATGCGCGCCGACCTGAGCGGCGACCCGACGTTCACCGAGCTGCTCGGCCGGGTCCGTGACCGGGCGCTGGACGCCTACCAGTACCAGGAGCTCCCCTTCGAGCGGGTGGTGGAGGAGCTGCGCCCCGACCGGGAGGCAGGCCGGACCCCGCTGTTCCAGGCCATGTTCGACCTGGAGGTGCGCTCGATCGCCGCGCCCCGGCTCGGCGCCGCGCGGCTGCGTCCCGCCGAGATCCCGTTCGACGTCACCAAGTTCGACCTGATGGTCACCTTCACCACCGACCCCGGCGCGGCCGGCGGCTTCGTGCAG
>NZ_JADKYQ010000035.1:0-2772 GCF_015354395.1 Micromonospora sp. ANENR4 | reverse complement strand
CCGCCCTGAGCCTGCTGACTCGCTCGCTCATGCCCGCACCCCCACCCGGACGCCGCGGAACCGGGCCGGCGCGGCCGGGTGACCGGTGTGCCCGACCTGACCGGGCTGCCCCTTCCCGCAGTTGGGTGTGCCCCAGGCGACAGTCTCCGAGGAGAGCATGTCCATCGAGCGCCAGAAGACCGGACCGATGCCGGTATAGGTCGGGTTGCGCAGCATCCGCCCCCGGCGGCCCTTCTTCACCTCCCAGCCGATCTCGCAGCCGAACTGGAAGTTGAGCCGCTTGTCGTCGATCGACCAGGACCGGTTGATGTCCATCAGCACCCCGTCGTCGGTGGCCGCGATGATCTCGTCCAGCGTGTGCGGGCCGGGTTCCAGGCCCACGTTCGTCATCCGCACCATCGGCAGTCGGGCCCAGCCGTCGGCCCGTACGCTGCCGCCGTAGTCGAGGCCCGCGACGGCGGCCGAGTCACGGCCGGCGAGCACCCCGACCCACCGCCCCTCGCGGACCGCGTCCCGGGCGACCGCCGGGGAGCCCTCGTCGTCGAAGCCGAAGCTGCCGAGCGCGCCGGGGATGGTCGGATCGATGGTCACGTTCATCAGCTCGGAGCCGTACCGCAGCGAGCCGAGGCGGGCCAGGTCGAGCCAGGACGTGCCGGCGAACGCCGCCTCCCAGCCGAGGATGCGGTCCAGCTCGATGGCGTGCCCGACGGACTCGTGGATCTGCAACGCGAGCTGCTCGCCGCCGAGGATCAGATCGGTCTCGCCGGACGGGCAGAGCGGCGCGGTGAGCAGCTCGCGGGACTCCTCCGCGATCCGGGCGGCGTGCGCGGCCAGGTCGAGCGAGGTGACCAGCTCCCAGCCGGTGGTGCCGTACTGCCCGCGGTAGCTCGGGTAGGACCGCCGCTGCGTCTCGCCGGCACCGATCGAGGTGGCCGAGATGCCGCCGCCGCACTCCCGGATGCGCTGGTCGATCCGGTGGCCCTCGCTGGAGACGAACCACTTCGAGGTGTCCCAGATCTGGTAGAGCCCCTCGGCCAGGTCGGCGCCGTGCTCGCGCATCGTCGCCGTGGCGCGGACCAGCAGGTCGCCCTTGTCCGACAGCGGCACCCCGAGCGGGTCGACGGCGCAGTCCGAGGCCCAGCTCGCCACCGTCGCCTCGACCGGCACCAGGTCGATCGGCGGGCCGGGCACCCGCGCGCTCGCGGTGGCGATCGCCGCGGCGCGCCGGCCGGCGTCGCGGGCCGCGGCGTCGGACAGATCGGGTACGGCGTGGAAGCCCCACCCCGATCCGACGAGTGCGCGTACACCAAGCCCGATGCTCTCGTCCTGGCTCAGCTCCTCGATGTCGCCGTTGCGGGCCGACATCGACTCGTAGCGGCGGTGCATGACCCGGGCGTCGGCGTACCGGGCACCCGCGTCGAGAGCGGCCTGGACGGCGGCGGTCGCCGCGTCGAACTCGCTCATCCCGGCACTCCGTTGCCCTGCTGACGCTCGCTCATGCGCCCGACCCTAGGCGAGCGCACCGACATCCGTCAGGGGACGAGATCCTCCGGCCGGATCGTGGCCTGGACGGGCTCGGTCAGCTCCAGCACGGAACCGGGCTTGGTCACCGACACTTCGCGGTAGTGCCGACCCTGCCGCCGGTGCAGGTGCAGCGTGCCTGTCTCCTGCTCCACCAACAGGTACCACTCGATCCCCGCGGCGGCGTAGTAGTGCATCTTGAGCACCTTTTTCGGTTGCCGCGTTACCAGGTGAGATGACCTCGCACACGAGCCGCACGTCCCGCGCCTCGATCATCGGCTGGTCGAAGTCGATCGGCTCGGTGACTACCAGGTCGGGAATCGGTATGCGGCCTGGCTGGAGCCGGACGTTCACCGTCTCCAGCAGTTCCAGGCCGACGTGCCGGGCCGCGGCCTCCAGCAGGTTGCCGAGGTTCCGCTGGACTCGCTGGTGCCGCGGAATCGCCGCCGGCGTCACGTGCAGGCTGCCGTCGAATAATTCGAGATGGCCGTGCGTCTCGCCGAGGGCGAGGTACTCCTCTTCGGTCCACGGGCCGTCGTGGCCGAACACCGCCGCGGTCATCGTCGCCTCCACCTCGTGCCGACCGGAATCGTGCCTTCGTCGCCGGGACCGTCGTCGCACCACAAGTGCGGCGACGAGGCGACGACGGCCAGTCGCGGGTGTGGATGTCCCAGGTGACGGGCGTGCGAGACGGAGATCCAGTCGTTACGCTCAGGCCGCTGACAGGCCGCTCGATGTAGCTTATTTTCGCCTCTGGGGATTTCCTGTAGGTTCTCTTCATCACCGAAGGGGAGGCGGTCAATGGGCAGGTCGGAGGCGGTGCCGTCCGGGGAGCCGGACCGCCCGGAGGTGCCGGAGCAGCGCTCCGGCGACGGGCCCTATCTCCAGGTCAGGGACCTGCGGGTGCGGTTCGACACCGAGGACGGCGTGGTCCGGGCGGTGGACGGGGTGTCGTTCGCTGTGGAGCGGGGTCGCACGCTGGGGATCGTGGGTGAGTCCGGTTCCGGTAAGAGCGTCACCTCGCTGGCGATCCTCGGTTTGCACAACGCGAAGCGCACGACCATCTCGGGGGAGATCTCGGTGGGTGGGCGGCAGCTGGTGGGGTTGGGTGAGGAGGAGGTGCGGCGGCTGCGGGGCCGGGACATGGCGATGATCTTCCAGGATCCGTTGTCGGCGTTGCACCCGTACTACTCGGTGGGTAGGCAGATCGCGGAGGCGTACCGGGTGCATCATCCGAAGGCCGGCCGACGC
>NZ_JADKYQ010000034.1:0-4875 GCF_015354395.1 Micromonospora sp. ANENR4 | reverse complement strand
ATGTCGAGCTACCCGCCGAGTACCGTTCCTTCCTCCTACAGGTCAGTCGCGGGGGCGCAGGCCCGGCGTACGGCCTCTTTCCCGCTCAACGGGTAGACGGCCGCTGGCGTTGGGAAGGCGACGGTGCCGAACTCACCGACCTGAAGACGTTGAGCCGGCCGTTCCCGCACACCGAAGCATTCAACCCCGCAGACGACCTGCCCGATCCCCCTGGTGAGGCGGACTTCGACTCCGAAGACAAGTTCAACGAGGCTGAAGACGCCTACTGGCGGCAGCACGAAGCTGTCGTCTTCTCGCCCGAACACTCCATCGGGCTGCTCTACCTCTGTCACCTCGGCTGCGCCTACCGCGAAGCCCTCGTCATCAGCGGACCAGCTCGCGGTCAGATGTGGGGCGACGACACCGCCAGCGACGGCGGGTTCCTGCCTCTGCACGAGCCCGACGGGAGCCCGACAGGCTTCACGCGCTGGTACCGAGGATGGCTCGAACAGGCCGAAAAGCAAACCCAGTCCCGATAAAGCCGGAACGCTCTGCAGCACGGAAGGCGGCCAGAAGCGGACGTGCCGCGAGCACTCTTTCCGCCATCCCGAATCGCTTCTACCGCCGTCGGTTGGGCGGAGAACCGATGCGATGAGTTCACTGGCTGGGGCCACTCGGTCTGGTACTTCGAAGTAGGCGATGACGGCTGGCCCGTACGTCAGGCCGAGACGTACGACGCCGGACGCGTACTGCGCTACGGCCCCAACCACTCTGAGGAGCCGTCGTCGCTCCCCGTACTGCGATCATTTCTAGTCGACTCGGCACTGCGCGCGCAGCGGCATGTGCACGTACCTCGGGCGGCTCTACGGTGCCTGCTCGACAAACGTATCGTCGAACGGCCATTGATCGGTGCCAAGATCGGTTCGGATGCTGCACCGGTACCTGAGTAGGTCGATCCGGTCCGCGTCGTTCAGATCCCGGTCCGGCTGTCTCGACGGATCGGCGTCGACGTTGTAGTGCAGGTGGCCCTCGGCGATGTAGTCGCGACGAAAATCCGTTGTCCACTGGGAGTTGTGACCCCATCCGTGGGATAGATCCACCGCTCTGCGGTTGCACCGCCACCAGGCCCAGTACAGCGCCGAGCGTGCAGCCACGTCGGCGTCGAGGTGATGAGCGCCGGCCCGGACCGCCACGCCTGCTCGGGCCACCAGCATGCTGCCGACGACCGCACCCGGCCAGAACTCGCCGACGACGCTCGGCGGCTCGTCGGCGTCATCGCTGACCTGCACCGAGACGATCTCATGGAAGAACGGATGGAATGACGACTCCGCCAGCGGCGCCGCCCTGATCGCCGCGCGGAACGTCGGCCATGCCGACGTGCCCGGGATGGTGCCCCGCCACCACGGCTTGCCGCTGGTCCAGTCCAGCAACTGCGGATCGGATCTGCCCGGTTGAAAGGCCGACAGCAGCACGTCGACGATGCGACTCAACGCGTACAGCCCTTCCAAGGCCGTGTAGTGGTTGCCCTCGCGCGGAACACGCACCCGACGGCTGTCCGGACGGCCCAGCTCGTGCAACTCGGCCACGAGGTGAGAACGCCTGTCTAGCCAAGGCTGTAGCACCTCGCCACCCCAACCCGCAGCCGGACCATCCCGCAGCTCGACGAACAGGTCTTGGAACTCCCACAGCATCGACGGCACGCCGCGCACGGTAAGCCACCCGCACCGCTGCGACAACCGGCTTCTGACGGGACGTGGCCAGCATCGCAGGGCCGGTGCGCGTACGACTGCGACGGCGCAGCCCTTGGTCAACTGCGCTGTCATCGGCCATGAGCGCACGGGCCGGTCTGCAAGCCCCTGCCCTGCCCGCACCATCATGCGATGATCTACGCGCTGAACCGTGACCGGCCGCCGCCCTGGGCTCAGGAAATCAATCGTGGGGTTCTTCGGCACCTACCTCTTCAACGGACACCGGTGGACGGCACACCCCCCCGCCGAACAGCCGACCATCCCGGAACCGTGGCTGCTCGTCGACATCCATGACAGCGACATCGCCACGATCACCTACCGTCCACCCGGCCCCGGCAGCGGTGTCGCCTACCTCGGTGACACCCCACGCACATACTTCGAAAACCCGGACGCCTCAGCCCCAACCGATGCGGCCCGCGAGGCCGCCGGCCTGGGCGCCTGGTGGGCCCACCAGCACGGTAGGTCGAGCGGGACCGAACGCGAGGCCAAGGAAGCCGAGCTGGCCGCCTACCTCGCCGAAGACCTCAACCCAGCAGACATCGACCACGACCACGACGACGACGACGACGACGACGACGACGACCTAGACGACGCCGAGGTCTTCGTGGAGGTCAAGACAGCACGGTTCCTCGCGGCACTTGACCTGCCTGTTCCCGACGACCTACCCCGCTGATCACACGACACCAAAGACACTATCCTCCTCGTCTTCATCGCCGACATCTGACCACTTCAGGCACGCCGAAGAGACCACCGTCGAGGAGTACCTGCAGCAGGTTTGCCGGTGGAATTTGAGTCTCAGCCAGCGGGATCAGCACCGACGTTGGTGCAACAATCCCACTGCTGCACGTCGATGCGGAGTGACCGCCCCGGCTGGGGCCGGCGAGCAAGCATGAAAGCCGGCGCCGGCCATCGCATGGCTGAGGAGGTGGCAAGGTGAAGGATCCCGAGATCATCGACGTGCCTGGACAGGTCCGGGGCCTAGCGGCCGCTGGCCCGGACGGGCCGATCTACCTCACCAGCTATGCGGGCCGCAGCCCGAGCACGCGCAACCTGTACACCACCGTCCTCACCGCGGTCGACCTGGCCGGAGGCAGGCTCTGGCAGCGCACGTTCCCAGGCCATCCGTTCCCGCCACGCGCTGATGCCGACGGGACTGTGTGGGTGGCCCACCACGACGGCCACAGCACGCCCGTGTTCACTATCACCGGCGTTGGCGCCGACGGCTCGGTCACGGATGCGATGGCCCTGCAGCAGGAACAAGGCGAGTATCTGGGTGCTGTCGTTCGGATGCCGGACGGCTTCTGCGCGCTATGGCTGCCGACCGCGCCACGCCAGCGGCTACCCCACGGCAGCACTGGGCGCCTGGTGCGCCACAGCGACACCGGCAACACCGTGTGGTCCACACCCCTACCTCTCGACACGCTCTCCTTCTCCGGCGTGATCGAAGCCGGCGTGGCGACCGGGTGGCACGCCCAACCCAAGAAAGCGTGGCGGCCATCCACCCTGCAAGCGGATCACTGGCAGCCGCTGCTCGTGGCCGGTGACCGCATCCTGGCCGGGATCAGTGACGGAGCCAGCGGCATCGGGATATGCACCATCCTCGACGCCGCGACCGGAGACATCGTCTCGACCACCGAGCCCGGGCCCTACCACCACAAGGCCATCGCCGGACCCGACCGCTTCCTCATCGGCGCCCAAGGCTACGGAGCGTTCTCCAGCACCCTTCACGGCCGCAACGGTCAGGCAACTCAAACGTGGCCCAGTCACGGCCAAATGCTCATCGACCAAAGCGGCACCTTCCGCGGTCCGGAATCCGAGAACGTCCTGCCGTCCCAGTCACGGTTCCGGGTCCTCGACCCCGACGGATCAATGCGCGACGGCCCGCCTCTCAGCGGCTACTACACCAGCTATCCCTCACTCGACGCCCACGGCACCGCCGTGTTCTGGCGCAACGGAAAGCTCCTAACCGTCGACGCGGACTTGGACCAGCACGAACTATTCCACCGCGCCGATGACGACCGAACCGTCCTGAGCAGGACACTTCTCCTCAAGGACGCAACCGTCGCCTTCGCGCTCGACAACGAACTACTCATCTTCCGCGACACCGGACTGGCACCACTCGCGCCCGGCCCGTGGCCATGCGCAGGCGGCAGTCTTCTGGGAAACCCCGTCATCCCGCCCAGGTAACCCCGGCCCCACGACACCCAGCCAAACCAGGCCGACGATCACTCCTACGAGCGCGCCGAAGAGGTCACCGATCAGCAGCCCCGGTCAGATGCTGCTGGTGCAACTCCAGTCTCAACGGGCGGGAGCATCGGTGCCGTGGCACGATCGATCATGCTCGTGCCTGCTTGCCGATTTCCGTCCCGCTGTCATGGAGGAGCCGCCGATGAGCCCGCTTGGCAGCCTCATATGCATCGGCTTGCTCACCCTCACAGCATCACTGGCCCTGCTTTGGGTCTGTATCCACGTGCCTGAGAGCATCCAGCGATTGCGGCACCGTCTGACCAGGAAGCGACCCCGCCGGCTACGAGATCATCCGGTACTTCAGGCTCCGCCGGAGGCAGATCGCAGAGAAGAGACTCTGTGGCGGCCTGAGCTCTACGACTAACGGTCAAGCTCGGGCTGACGCCCGCGCGTCACGACGTGCGGGCGAAGCAGCGGCCCTGCGCAACGGGACGCCCCGCAAGTGAGTGGACAGAAACCGTTGGTTCGGCAATGGGCGACCACGCTACCGTTTCCGGGTGAGCACCCCGCCCCGCGCGACGAGGCAATCGTTCGCGGGTCGCGATCTTCGGCACCACACCCTCGATGGGCACTCGTTCAAGTGGTGTGACTTCCGGGGCGCCGACCTGCGGGGCGCGTCCCTCCGCGGCGTCAGCTTTGCCGGCTGTGATCTGCGGGACGCCGACCTGCGCGACACCGACCTGTCCTACGCGCGGTTCAGCTACGTCATGACGCACGATCCGGAGTACGGACGGACAGACGTCACCGGGGCACGGTGGAACGGAGCCGACCTTCGAGGCGTCACCGCCGAGCGCGTCATTGGGTGGCCGCACGATCTCTAGATTCCGGGGATATGTCCAGTTGACGTTGGGCCACCGAGCTGTCACCGCGTTCACCCGCCTAACCGCGCTACCCCAGCTAG
>NZ_JADKYQ010000033.1:0-5379 GCF_015354395.1 Micromonospora sp. ANENR4 | reverse complement strand
AAGATTGTCCGGCGGTGTCCTACTCTCCCACACCCTCCCGAGTGCAGTACCATCGGCGCTGGAGGGCTTAGCTTCCGGGTTCGGAATGTGACCGGGCGTTTCCCCTCCGCCATGACCGCCGTAACTCTATGAACATGTCAACCAACCCAACCCTGGTGGGTGATCGTTTGTTCAGAGTTGCACAGTGGACGCGTAGCAGCTTAGTAGTCAAGTCCTCGGCCTATTAGTACCGGTCAACTGAACCCGTTACCGGGCTTACATTTCCGGCCTATCAACCCAGTCGTCTAGCTGGGGGCCTTACCCCACAATGTGGGTGGGATACCTCATCTTGAAGCGAGCTTCCCGCTTAGATGCTTTCAGCGGTTATCCCTTCCGAACGTAGCTAACCAGCCGTGCCCCTGGCGGGACAACTGGCACACCAGAGGTTCGTCCGTCCCGGTCCTCTCGTACTAGGGACAGCCCTTCTCAAGTATCCTACGCGCACGGCGGATAGGGACCGAACTGTCTCACGACGTTCTAAACCCAGCTCGCGTACCGCTTTAATGGGCGAACAGCCCAACCCTTGGGACCTGCTACAGCCCCAGGATGCGACGAGCCGACATCGAGGTGCCAAACCATCCCGTCGATATGGACTCTTGGGGAAGATCAGCCTGTTATCCCCGGGGTACCTTTTATCCGTTGAGCGACACCGCTTCCACATGCCAGTGCCGGATCACTAGTCCCGACTTTCGTCCCTGCTCGACCTGTCAGTCTCACAGTCAAGCTCCCTTGTGCACTTGCACTCAACACCTGATTGCCAACCAGGCTGAGGGAACCTTTGGGCGCCTCCGTTACCCTTTAGGAGGCAACCGCCCCAGTTAAACTACCCACCAGACACTGTCCCTGAACCGGATAACGGTCCGAAGTTAGATACCCAAATCAACCAGAGTGGTATTTCAAGATTGCCTCCACCCATACTGGCGTATGGACTTCACCGGCTCCCACCTATCCTACACAAGCTAATTCAGATACCAATGTCAAGCTATAGTAAAGGTCCCGGGGTCTTTCCGTCCTGCCGCGCGTAACGAGCATCTTTACTCGTAATGCAATTTCGCCGGGCCTGTGGTTGAGACAGTGGGGAAGTCGTTACGCCATTCGTGCAGGTCGGAACTTACCCGACAAGGAATTTCGCTACCTTAGGATGGTTATAGTTACCACCGCCGTTTACTGGCGCTTAAGTTCTCCGCTTCGCCCCGAAGAGCTAACAGGTCCCCTTAACGTTCCAGCACCGGGCAGGCGTCAGTCCATATACATCGAATTACTTCTTCGCATGGACCTGTGTTTTTAGTAAACAGTCGCTTCCCCCTGCTCTCTGCGGCCATACAACGCTCCACCCGCGCGGGGCTTCACGTCTCCGGCCCCCCTTCTCCCTAAGTTACGGGGGCAATTTGCCGAGTTCCTTAACCACAGTTCGCCCGATCGCCTCGGTATTCTCTACCTGACCACCTGTGTCGGTTTGGGGTACGGGCCGCTAAGAACTCGCTAGAGGCTTTTCTCGGCAGCATAGGATCACTGACTTCACCTGAATCGGCTCGGCATCACGTCTCAGCCCTAGTGGTGTGCGGATTTGCCTACACACCGGCCTACACGCTTACCCCGGCACAACCACCGGCCGGGCTCAGCTACCTTCCTGCGTCACCCCATCGCTTGACTACTACCCGCCAGGTTCCCACGCTCCCCACCATTGGTCCGAAGACCGCCGGCAGTTCGGGTGGTTAGCACAACGAGGTTCATCAGGGTCGCTCTTTCGCGGGTACGGGAATATCAACCCGTTGTCCATCGACTACGCCTCTCGGCCTCGCCTTAGGTCCCGACTCACCCAGGGCGGATTAGCCTGGCCCTGGAACCCTTGGTCATCCGGCGGAAGGGTTTCTCACCCTTCTTTCGCTACTCATGCCTGCATTCTCACTCGTGCCGCGTCCACAACTGGGTCACCCCGCTGCTTCACCCCCGGCACGACGCTCCCCTACCCATCCACACACCTGCATACCCCATCAAGGAGGCACGAAGTTAAAATGTGAATGCCACAGCTTCGGCGGTGTGCTTGAGCCCCGCTACATTGTCGGCGCGGAACCACTTGACCAGTGAGCTATTACGCACTCTTTAAAGGGTGGCTGCTTCTAAGCCAACCTCCTGGTTGTCTATGCGACCCCACATCCTTTTCCACTTAGCACACGCTTAGGGGCCTTAGCTGGTGATCTGGGCTGTTTCCCTCTCGACTACGAAGCTTATCCCCCGCAGTCTCACTGCCGCGCTCTCACTTACCGGCATTCGGAGTTTGGCTGATTTCGGTAAGCTTGTGGGCCCCCTAGACCATCCAGTGCTCTACCTCCGGCAAGAAACACGCGACGCTGCACCTAAATGCATTTCGGGGAGAACCAGCTATCACGGAGTTTGATTGGCCTTTCACCCCTAACCACAGGTCATCCCCCAACTTTTCAACGTTGGTGGGTTCGGCCCTCCACGCGGTCTTACCCGCGCTTCAGCCTGCCCATGGCTAGATCACTCCGCTTCGGGTCTAGAGCATGCGACTAAAAACGCCCTATTCAGACTCGCTTTCGCTACGGCTCCCCCACACGGGTTAACCTCGCCACATGCCACTAACTCGCAGGCTCATTCTTCAAAAGGCACGCCGTCACCCCGCAAGGCTCCGACGGATTGTAGGCGAACGGTTTCAGGTACTATTTCACTCCCCTCCCGGGGTACTTTTCACCATTCCCTCACGGTACTCGTCCGCTATCGGTCACCAGGAAGTATTTAGGCTTACCAGGTGGTCCTGGCAGATTCACGGCAGATTTCAGGAGTCCGCCGCTACTCGGGAACACCCACAGAAGACCAGCAACTTTCACCTACCGGACTATCACCGTCTACGGTCAGCCATTCCAGACTGTTCGACTAGCCACCAGCTTTGTAACTTCTCCAACAGATGTCAGTCTGTTGAGCAGGGTCCCACAACCCCGACCACGCAACCCCTGACAGGTATCACACGCCGCCGGTTTAGCCTCAATCCGCTTTCGCTCGCCACTACTCACGGAATCACTATTTGTTTTCTCTTCCTACGGGTACTGAGATGTTTCACTTCCCCGCGTTCCCCCCACACACCCTATGTGTTCAGGTGCGGGTGACATCACATGACTGATGCCGGGTTTCCCCATTCGGACACCCTGGGATCACAGCTTGGTTGACAGCTCCCCCAGGCCTATCGCGGCCTCCCACGTCCTTCATCGGCTCCTGGTGCCAAGGCATCCACCGTTCGCCCTTGACAACTTGACCACAAAGATGCTCGCGTCCACTGTGCAATTCTCAACAAACAACCAACCCACAACCCACAGCCCCACACCTACAACCACCACATGGTCACGGTTTGCGAGACCAGGCCATGCCTGGCGCCTTCCGCCCCCTCGGACACAGTCCACAGGAGGCATCTCAAGGCTCTGAAAAAACAACCTCGGTTGTTCCTTCAGGACCCAACAGGGTGCTTACATCCGCCACCAGCCGCACCACAGTCTCGTTCCCACCACCCAAGAGTGGCTGTACTAGAGGATCCGCAGCCGTTGCCGGCACCAGACTTGCCAGTGTCTCCGCCATCTGAGCACCCCGACCCGACATTCGCGGGCCGCGGGCTCCATGCCACCTTTCGGTGGATGGTGCTCCTTAGAAAGGAGGTGATCCAGCCGCACCTTCCGGTACGGCTACCTTGTTACGACTTCGTCCCAATCGCCAGCCCCACCTTCGACGGCTCCCTCCACAAGGGTTGGGCCACCGGCTTCGGGTGTTGCCGACTTTCGTGACGTGACGGGCGGTGTGTACAAGGCCCGGGAACGTATTCACCGCAGCGTTGCTGATCTGCGATTACTAGCGACTCCGACTTCACGGGGTCGAGTTGCAGACCCCGATCCGAACTGAGACCGGCTTTTTGGGATTCGCTCCACCTCACGGTATCGCAGCCCATTGTACCGGCCATTGTAGCATGCGTGAAGCCCTGGACATAAGGGGCATGATGACTTGACGTCATCCCCACCTTCCTCCGAGTTGACCCCGGCAGTCTTCGATGAGTCCCCGCCATAACGCGCTGGCAACATCGAACGAGGGTTGCGCTCGTTGCGGGACTTAACCCAACATCTCACGACACGAGCTGACGACAGCCATGCACCACCTGTGACCGCCCCCGAAGGACCTGCCATCTCTGACAGTTTTGCGGCCATGTCAAACCCAGGTAAGGTTCTTCGCGTTGCATCGAATTAATCCGCATGCTCCGCCGCTTGTGCGGGCCCCCGTCAATTCCTTTGAGTTTTAGCCTTGCGGCCGTACTCCCCAGGCGGGGCGCTTAATGCGTTAGCTGCGGCACAGGGAACCGGAGAGGCCCCCCACACCTAGCGCCCAACGTTTACAGCGTGGACTACCAGGGTATCTAATCCTGTTCGCTCCCCACGCTTTCGCTCCTCAGCGTCAGTATCGGCCCAGAGACCCGCCTTCGCCACCGGTGTTCCTCCTGATATCTGCGCATTTCACCGCTACACCAGGAATTCCAGTCTCCCCTACCGAACTCTAGCCTGCCCGTATCGACTGCAGGCCCGCAGTTGAGCTGCGGGTTTTCACAGTCGACGCGACAAGCCGCCTACGAGCTCTTTACGCCCAATAAATCCGGACAACGCTCGCGCCCTACGTCTTACCGCGGCTGCTGGCACGTAGTTGGCCGGCGCTTCTTCTGCAGGTACCGTCACTTACGCTTCGTCCCTGCTGAAAGAGGTTTACAACCCGAAGGCCGTCATCCCTCACGCGGCGTCGCTGCATCAGGCTTCCGCCCATTGTGCAATATTCCCCACTGCTGCCTCCCGTAGGAGTCTGGGCCGTGTCTCAGTCCCAGTGTGGCCGGTCGCCCTCTCAGGCCGGCTACCCGTCGTCGCCTTGGTAGGCCATCACCCCACCAACAAGCTGATAGGCCGCGAGCCCATCCCAAGCCGAAAAACTTTCCACCACCAACCATGCGATCGGAGGTCATATTCGGTATTAGCCCCGGTTTCCCGGGGTTATCCCAAAGCCTGGGGCAGGTTGCTCACGTGTTACTCACCCGTTCGCCGCTCGAGTACCCCGAAGGGCCTTTCCGCTCGACTTGCATGTGTTAAGCACGCCGCCAGCGTTCGTCCTGAGCCAGGATCAAACTCTCCAACAAAAACTTTGTCGAACAGCAATCAACCTGGCAACAAAAGTGTTGCCAAAGGAATCCCAACCAGCCAAACCAAACGGCCTGACCAGTCCGGGGTATAAAACAATTGGCACTGGCTTTACAAGCACCCTGTTGAGTTCTCAAAGAACAACCACACACCAACCAGAAGCACC
>NZ_JADKYQ010000032.1:0-12192 GCF_015354395.1 Micromonospora sp. ANENR4 | reverse complement strand
CCCGATTTGTCGCCGCCAACTTCATGATCGACGCGGTGGGGGCGGTGGGGTTGGGGCTGTGGTGCTTCTGGGGCGCCCCTGCTCGCGGTCAGCCCGTGGGTTGGTGGAGATCTTGGTAGGAAATGGCCCCTATGAGGGCCATTTCCTACCAAGATCTTTGTGGGTTCCGCTCTGCGGGACGGCGATCCCGGGAAGTGGGCGGTGGGCGGGGCGGCCGGGGTCAGGGGGCGGTGAGCAGGGCGATCAAGGTGTCGCGGGCGGTACGGACTGCGGCCCGGGCCTCCTCGGTGTGGTCCAGCGCGTCGAATCCGTGCTGCCCGTTCGGCACGTCCACCACGCACAGCGGGATGCCGCGCCGCCGCGCGACCGCAGTGAACGCCTCGACGGTGGGGGCGACCTCGGGCCGTTCCCGCCCCGCCCGGGTCAGCACGAGCGTCGGCCGCGCCGCGCCCTCCGCATGCGCGGCGTCGACGTTCGCGGCGTCGGGAGAGGTCGCGTCCGGCCGGGTGGGGTCGACGCCGGTGGAGGCTGCGTCCGGCTGCGCGGCGTCGATGTCGGCGTCGTCGGGGGAGGCGGTGCCGGACGGAGTGGCGGCGTCCGGGTCTGTGGGCAGGTCGAGGGCGTCGACCGGGCGGAAGCGCGGGTCCACCGGCGGCCATCCGGGCAGCGGTGCCAGCAGCGGATACGTCGCCGCCACGCCGCGCAGCCAGGCGGGCGGGTCGCGGAGCCAGTCGCCGATCAGCAGGCCGGCGCCGGAGAAGAACCACAGGCCGATCCGGTCGGCGTCGACGCGTGGGTCGGCGCGGAGCAGTTCGGCGGCGGCGGCCACCCGGGCGGCGACCGTGTACAGGTCGTCCGGGCTCGCCACGGTGAGCCGGGGGATCGCGGCCAGCACGCCCGCCTCGGCGAGCAGTGCGCCGTAGCCCCGGTAGAGCGGCCAGTCCCGCGCGTCGGGGGCCTCGGGCGGTCCCGGTACGCCGTGTACGACGACGACCGCGGGATGCCGGCCGTCGCCGGTGGGCACGTGCAGGTCGACGTCGCCGTGCCGCTCCACGGCGGCGGGCGGAGGATCGAGGACGAACGGGCTCTCCCAGAAAACGGTTCCCATCATTGCGATGGTAGGAGAATCCGCCGCCCCCGACTGTCCGGTCAGGACGAGGAGGCCTTGGCGTGCCGCTCGCGCAGCCGGTCCCGGATCTCCTCCGGGGTGTACGCCCGGCGCCGCCGTTCGGCCCGCGCCACCACCACGCCGGTCGCCGCGACGCCGGCGAGACCCGCGAGACCGAGTACCTTCCACCACCGCATCCGTTGCCGCATCCGCATAGGGTAGTCCTCCATGAGCATCAGCCTGGACGAGGCCGTGGAGCTGATCCGCACCGGCGATCTGTGGGTGTTCCGCGGACGCAGCGTGCCCGACCGGGCCATCCAGCTCACCACGAACAGCCCGGTGAACCACGTGGGCATGGCCGTGGTGCTCGACGACATGCCGCCGCTGATGTGGCACGCCGAGCTGGGCCGTTCGCTGCCGGACATGTGGACCGGCACGCATCAGCGCGGCGTGCAGCTGCACGACCTGCGCGACGCGGTCTGCGTCTGGGCCAACCGGTACGGCCAGCGGGGCTGGCTGCGCCAGCTCGAACCGCCGGCGGACACCGCGATGGAGGAGGCGGTGCTGCGTACCGTGGCGCGTCTGGACGGGACGCCGTTCCCGTCCACCGCGCAGCTCGCCTGGCGGTGGGCGCGGGGCCGGCTGCCGCATCCGCGCCGCCTGAGCCTCGGCGGCCTCCGGGGCGGGACCGGCGACCGGAACCAGCTCGGCATCCTGAGCAGGATCATCGACAGGGGCGAGACCGGCAGCCAGGGCGGGGCCGGCGAGACCGGCGGCCGAGGCGAGACCGGCGGCCAGGGCGAGACCGGCGACACCAGCAGGGAGAACGCGGCGGCGCTGGAGACGGCGTACTGCGCCGAGGTCGTCGCCGTGACCTACGAGGCGATGGGTCTGCTGCCCGCCGGGCGGCGGCCCAACTGGTACGACCCGGGGCGGTTCTGGAGCGGCGACGACCTGGACCTCAGCGGCGGCGCGCACCTCGGCGCCGAGATCGAGGTGCGGATCCCGCCGCGCTGAGGAAGGTTTGCCGCGAGGGCGCGCCGGTAATGAGGAGCGTCGTGACGGCTTCCACCGACCTCGACACGCTCACCGACTTCTTCGACCGGTACGGCGTGGCGCTGACCACCGCCGACGTGCCGGCCATCGCCGGCTGCTACGCCCTGCCCGGGCTGGTGGTCGCCGACACCTACAGCTTCTCGTTCACCTCGCCGGCGGCGGTGGCGCTCAGTTTCGTCGGCGCCGCACCGGACTACCAGGAGCGGGAACTCGTCGCGGCGAACGCGCAGATCGAGGACGTGCAGCAGATCTCGGCGCTGCTCACCGAGGTGGCGGTGCGCTGGGAGTTCCTGGACAGTCAGGGCCGCGCGGTCCCCGGCGAGCGATACCGCTATCTGCTGCGCACCACCGAGGACGGCCCGGTGATCTGCACCGTCATCCGTACCGCCTGATCGTGGTGGTGCGGCGGCCGGCCCGCGTGGCCGGCCGCCGCACCGACTGACGTCAGCGGTGGTGGGCGCCGGCCCAGCGGTCGGCCTCGGGGGCCGGGTGCAGGCCGGGCTCGTGCAGGCCCTCCTCGGTGACCTGGCCGATCCGGCGGTACGTCTCCGGGCGGCTGGTGCGCAGGATCGCGCCCCAGATCAGGCCGACCACGCCCGCCGCCACCGGGATCGCCGGGAGCAGCCACTTCAGGTAGCTCGCCGTGTCGGGGGCGAGCAGCGCGTCGAAGTTGAACAGCAGCACCAGCAGCACGGCGGTGAGCAGGACCGTGCCGAGCGCCGGGGCGATCGCCCGCTGCCACGCGCTCTCCGGGCCCTGACGGCCCCGGAAGAAGCCCACCACGGAGGCCGAGGTGAGCGTCATCAGCAGCACGACGCCCACCGCGGCGGCGCCGGACAGCCAGGTGAACAGGTCGATGACCGGGTCACGGCCGGTCATCGCGAACGCCAGGAACACCACCACGGCGAGGACGCTCTGCACCAGCGAGCCCGCGACCGGCGCGCCGCTGCGGCTGGAGGTGGCGCCGAGGAATCCCGGCAGCACCCGCTCCCGGCCCAGCGCGAACAGGTAACGCGCCACGCCGTTGTGGAACGACAGCAGGGCGGCCAGCACGCTGGTGATGAACAGGACGTTCGCGATGTCGGCGACGACGGCGCCGGTGTACTGGTCGAGCGCGCCGAAGATGATGCCCGGACCCGCCTCGGCGCTGGCCGCCGGTGCGTTCTCCGGACCGGTGAGCACGGTGAGCGCCCAGGCCGAGAAGGCGTAGAACAGGCCGGTGAACGCCACCGCGATGTAGGTGGCCCGGGCCACCGTGCGCCGCGGGTCCTTGACCTCCTCGCTGTAGATCGCGCCGCTTTCGAAGCCGGTGAAGGAGGCGATGGTGAACGCGAGCACCGCGCCGAAGCCGGCGCCGAACAGGTGGCCGGGGCTGATGCCGGCGGTGGTGACGGTGCCGCCGTCGGGGTTGGCGAAGGCGACCAGGTCGAAGATCAGCACGGCTACGCACTCGAGGATGAGCAGGACGGCGAGGACCGTGGCGTTGAGGTCGATGCGCAGCACACCGAGCGCGCCGATGAACACCCAGGCCAGCAGCGCCCAGACCCACCAGTCGAGGCTGATGCCGGTCTTGGCGTCCATGAAGTCGCCCAGGATCGCACCGAGCAGGCCGTACAGACCGATCTGGATCGCGTTGTACGCCGCGAGAGCGACCGCCGAGCCGGCCACCCCGCCGGCCCGGCCGAGGCCGTTGGCGATGTACGCGTAGAAGGCGCCCGCGTTGGCGACGTACCGGCTCATCGCGGCGTAGCCGGTGGCGAAGACGGCCAGTACGGCGGCCAGGAGCACGTATCCGAGCGCGGCGCCGATGTTGCCGCTGACCGCGTACATGGTGGTGACACCGCCGCCGAGAACGGTCAGCGGGGCGGACGCGGCGACGGTGAAGAAGACGAGGTGAGCGGTGCCGAGACGACCGCGGCGCAGCCCACCGTCGGAGAAGAACGGATCGGAGGACAAGGCTTCTCCCGGGGAGGGGGTGAGGGGATTGATGTGTCTACTTCGGAACAACCTGAAGCAGGGTATTGGTGATCACGTATCGTGACAACCCCGCTTCGATATCGATTGGGGTGCGCCTGAACGGCCGGAATTGAGCTGTGCGTGGTCATGCCGTACCGTCCCGTGTCGACGATCACGGCCACCGTTCGAGGATGGACCATGACCTACCCCGGGGCGCAGGCCACTTACCGGCTTGCGGATGCGCTGTTCCTTATCGGACACGACGAGTTCACCGGCAAGCCACACGTCGCGGTCGACCGGCTGGAGTGCGGGCTGGCCGGCGCCGCGCTCGCCGAGCTGATGTTCGAGGGCCGGATCGCCCTCGACGGAGGGGGGATCGCCGCCGTCGATCCGCGGCTGTGGCAGGAGCCGCTGACCGACCTGCTGATCACCGAGATCCTGCGTCGCGAGGGGGCGCATCCGGCCCGGCTGTGGATCCGCTACCTGCGGACCCAGCTCAACATCAACGAGCGGGTGGGCACCCGGCTGGTCACCGCCGGTGTGCTCCGTCGTGAGCAGGGCAAACTGATCGGCCGTACGGTGCGCTGGCCGGCCATCGACCCGAACCAGGCGGCCTCGCCCCGGGTGCGGCTGACCGCGATGCTGATGCACTCGTCCCCGGCCGAGCTGGACCCGGGCACGCTGCTGCTGGCGACGCTCGCCGAGGCGGTCGGCCTGGCCGCGCACATCTTCGACCCGCAGGTGGCCACGCGGATGCGCGACTGCCGCCGGTTCCTGCCGGCTCAGCTCGAAGGGCTGCTCGCCGCCGTCGTGGGCGCGCTCGACGTCACCACCACGACGGTACGGCGATGACGTCCCGCCCCGGGCCGAGCCGGGGCGGGACGGTGCCGGTCAGGACGGGTCGCGCCACATCGGGTAGAGGCTGGGGCCCTCCGGCAGGTCCAGCGTGACCGGACGGCGCCGGAATCCGAGCCGCTCGTAGAGCGCGGCGTTGCGCGGCGAACTGGCCTCCAGGTACGCCGCCGTGCCGGCCTGATCCAGCTCGGCCAGCCTGTGACGCAGCAGCGCCGACCCGACGCCCTTGCCGTGATGGTCCGGGTGCACCCCGATGAAGGGCAGATACCAGTGCGGCTCTGCGGGGTGCCGGGCGCTCATCATCTCGTCGAGCGTGCCGAACCGCTTCATGGCCTCCGCGCCGATCGCGGCCTCCAGCCCGTCGAACTCGCCGCCGTCCTCGGCGTCGTGCCCCTCGCCGGTGGGCAGCCAGAGCGTGGCGCCCAGCCCGTCACCGGCGACGTACACCTCACCGGTGCGCAGCGCCAGCGCGACGAACGGTCCGAAGAAGGCGCGATGGACCGACGCGCGGTGGCCGTCGTCGGGGAAGACCCAGCCGCTCACCGGATCCCGCATGAACGCTTCGGCGAGAATCGCGGTCACGACGGCGGCGTCCGCCGCGGACGCCCGCCGGATACTGTCCTGCCACTCAGTCACTGGCCAACCGTCCTACCGGCTCGACGAGCCATTGTGGTCATTGATCGGCGTGCAAGGTATCAGGTGCCAACGCCGTGCGGCAGACCCCGATCTCCGGCGCTCGCCGCGACCCGTCCCGGGTGGCTACGCTGGCTCGGACCCCGACAGGAGGACCATGTCCCGCACGCGCCGCCCCGGCCCGCAGCCCGGAGCCGCCATGACCTCGTCCCCCTGGATCCTCGTCGCCGCCGGCGTGGTCGTCATGGTGGTCCTGCTGGTGGTGGCGCTCGGTTCGGTGCGGGGCCGCAGCACGTTCCCGGCGGCCGGTCCGCCGGATCCGCTGATGTCGCTGCCGGGCATGCCGTTGACCCCCACGGAGGTCGGCGCCACCGGTCCGTCGCCGGTCTCCGCCACCGCCGCGGTGGTGCCGGGCCTGTCGCCCCGGTCCACCGTGGTGCCGGCCCGGCCGACGCCTGCCGCGCCGACTCCCAGCCCCAGGGGCGTGGCCCGGCCGGTGCTGCCCCCGTCTCCGCCGCCCCCGCCGCCGTCGGCGGTGACCGGCCGGTACAGCGTGATGAGCTCCTTCGACGGCGGCTTCATCGGCGAGGTGCTGCTCGTCAACACGGCGCGTACGCCGCACGGCTGGACGGTCCGCGCGACGTTCCCCGGTGGCCGGCTGGTCACCGCCTGGGTCGAGGGCGCCGAGCAGGGCGTGTTCGGCTTCGACGACGGCGTCTTCACCTACCGCAGCGGGTTCGACCTGGCCCCCGGGCAGTCCCTGCCGGTGCGGTTCCACATCGAGCGGGCCGGTACCCGGCCGCTGAGCTGCACCGTCGACCGCTCGCCCTGCGCCGAGCGGTAGTTCCGGCGCCCCGGACCGGGGCCGGCGTCCACGTCTCTTCTTGCAAGCTGTCTGCTTTGTTGCGGCAGTGTTTGCAAGGTATTGCAGAATGTTTCGGCAAGGGCTAGCGTGCGGGCGAATCAGCGACCAGAGAAAGGCCGTCGATGAAACCCCCGCCGATATCCCCCAAGGCGCTGCTCGCCCTGGTCACCTCCCTCGTACTCACTCTCGTCGGCGTGCCGGTGGCCCTCCACCAGCTCGGCGCCGACGCCACCCGCCCGGCCGCCACCCCCGACGTCCTGGCCGCCGGCAACGCTCCGCAGTGGAACCGCGAGCCGTCCCCCGACGCGCTGCTCAAGGCCGGCACCGGCACCGCGAAGGCGGAGCAGTTCTACTTCGTCCTGCCGGACCGGTTCGCCAACGGCGACAAGCGCAACGACACCGGCGGCCTCACCGGCGGCCGGCTCGCCACCGGCCACGACCCGGCCGACAAGGGCTTCTACCACGGCGGCGACCTCAAGGGCCTGATCGACCGGATGGACTACATCCAGGGGCTCGGCACCACCGCCATCTGGCTCGCGCCGATCTTCAAGAACCGCCCGGTGCAGGGCACCGGCGCGGACGTCTCGGCCGGCTACCACGGTTACTGGATCACCGACTTCACCCAGGTCGACCCGCACTTCGGCACCAACGCCGAGCTCAAGAAGCTGGTCGACCTGGCCCACCGCCGGGGCATCAAGGTCTACCTCGACATCATCGTCAACCACACCGCCGACGTCATCCGGTACGCCGAGGACAAGTACGGCTACGTGGACAAGAAGACCGCGCCCTACCGCGACGCGCAGGGGCGGCCCTTCGAGGACCGCAACTACGCCGACGGCACCCGGAGGTTCCCGGCGGTGAACTCGACGTCGTTCCCGTACACCCCGGTGTTCGCCACCCCGGCCGACGCGAAGGTCAAGGTACCGGCGTGGCTGAACGACCCGACCATGTACCACAACCGCGGTGACTCCACCTTCGCCGGGGAGAACAGCGAGTACGGCGACTTCTTCGGCCTCGACGACCTGTGGACCGAGCGTCCCGAGGTGGTCCGCGGCATGACCGACATCTACGCCCAGTGGATCGGCAAGGCCGGCGTGGACGGGTTCCGCCTCGACACCGTCAAGCACGCCAACCTCGACTTCTGGCCGCAGTTCGCGCGCGGCATCGACGCCGCCGCCGCGAAGGCCGGCAAGAAGGACTTCTTCATGTTCGGCGAGGTCTACAGCGCCGAGCAGGAGATCCAGTCCACCTACGTGCGGCAGGGCGGACTGCCCGCCACGCTCGACTTCTCGTTCCAGGAGGCGGCACGCGGTTACGCCGCCGCCGACGGCTCGGCCAAGTCGCTCGCCGACGTCTACGCCAAGGACGAGCTGTACTCCGCGCGGGACACGAACGCCAACCGGCTCACCACGTTCCTGGGCAACCACGACATGGGCCGGATCGGCTCGTTCGTCGCCGCCGCCGGCGGTGACGACGCCGCCCAGCTGAACCGCAGCAGGCTCGCCCACCAGCTCATGTTCCTCACCCGTGGCCAGCCGGTCGTCTACTCCGGCGACGAGCAGGGCTTCACCGGACCGGGCGGCGACAAGGACGCCCGGCAGGACATGTTCGCCTCGCGGACCGCCGACTACCTCGACGACGACCTGATCGGCACCACCCGCACCCACGCCGCCGACCAGTACGACACCCGTCACCCGCTCTACCGGACCGTCGCCGAGCTGGGCGAGCTGCGGACGGCGCACCCCGCGCTGCGCGACGGCGTGCAGGTGACCCGGTACGCGGCCGACGGGCCGGGCGTCTTCGCGTTCTCCCGCGTCCTGCCGTCCGACCGGATCGAGTACGTGGCCGCGGTGAACAACGCCGCGACCCCGCAGACTGTCACTGTGGACACCTGGTCGGCCGGCGCCCGCTTCACCGGCGTGTACGGCGGCGCCGCGGGCGCGACCGCCGGCGCGGACGGCAAGCTGAGCGTCACCGTACCGGCCATGTCGGCGCTGGTGCTGAAGGCCGACCGGGCGATCCCGCAGGCCGGGGCACCGAAGATCACGATCACCGAGCCGGGCGACGACCCGGTCCCCGGCAAGGCCGCCGTCACCGCCCAGGTGACCGGCGACCCGCTCGCCACCGTCACGTTCGCCGCCCGGGTCGCGGGCGGCAAGTGGACGCTGCTCGGCACCGCGCAGCGTGCGCCGTACACCGTGCACCACGACCTGACCGGCCTGCCCGGCGGCACCCGCGTGGAGTACAAGGCGGTGGTCCGCGACGGCAAGGGCCGCACCGCCACCGCCCGCGCCACCGGCACCGTCGGCACCCCCGACCAGGGCGAATCGCGGGACTGGGCGATCGTGCACTACCAGCGCCCGGCCGGCGGGTACGACGACTGGCGGCTCTACGCCTGGGGCGACATCGACCCGGCGTACGTGACGCAGTGGCCCGCCGGGCAGCCGTTCGCCGGTGAGGACTCGTACGGCCGGTTCGCCTGGGTCAAGCTCAAGCCCGGCGCGAAGACGGTCGGGTTCCTCGTGATCGACGGCGACGGCAACAAGGACGTGGCGAACGACCGCACCATCGACGTGACTGCGACCGGCGAGGTCTGGGTCAAGCAGGGCGACCCGGCGGTCCACCCGACGCGGCAGGCCGCCACCGGCGAGCCCGACCCGCCGGTGGCCCAGGACACCGCGCTGATCCACTGGCGCAAGGCCGACGGGAACTACGACGGCTGGGGCCTGCACCTGTGGGACGGTGCGGCCACCCCGACCGACTGGGCCGCCCCGCTCAAGCCGGAGAAGATCGACGCGTACGGCGCGGTGTTCCGGGTGCCCCTGGCCGCCGGGGCGACCGGGCTGAGCTACATCATCCACCGAGGCGACGAGAAGGATCAGCCCGAGGACCAGCGGCTCGACTTCGCCGGTGCCGGGCGCGAGGTGTGGCTGCTCGCGGGCGTGAAGGGCCGGCTGCTGTCGACCACCACGTCCGGCGCCGCCAAGGACCTCGACCTGACCAAGCAGAAGGCGCAGTGGATCGACAGGTCCACAGTCGCCTGGGCGACCGGGCCGACCGACGGCAGGCGGTATGCGCTCGCCGTCGCCCCGGCCGGCGGAATCGGCCTCGCCGACGGCGAGCTGACCGGCACGTACACCACCATCGGCCTGCGAGCCCAGCGCAACGGGCTGACCGAGGCGCAACGGCAGGCGTACCCCCATCTCTGGGCCTCGCGCGCCTTCACGCTGGACCGCGCCGACCTGGCCAAGGTGCCGGCGGCGCTGCGCGGCCAGATCGTGGTGACCGAGCGGGACGCCGAGGGCGTGCTGCTCGCCGCCACCGGCGTGCAGATTCCCGGCGTGCTCGACGACGTCTACGCGGCGGCGACCGGCGCGAAGCTCGGCCCGACGTTCGCCGGCCGGGTGCCCACCCTGGCGGTGTGGGCGCCGACCGCGCGGACCGTGTCGCTGGAGCTGTTCGACTCGCCCACGGCCCGGCCGACCACAGTGGCGATGCACCGCGACGACCGCACCGGCGTCTGGTCGGTCCGCGGCACGAAGGCGTGGAACGGCCGCTACTACCGTTACCGGGTGCAGGCGTGGCAGCCGGCCACGCAGAAGATGGTCACCGCCTCGGTGACCGATCCCTACTCGGTGGCGCTCGCGGCGGACTCCACGCACAGCCAGATCGTCGACCTGACCGACCCGGCGCTCGCGCCGGCCGGCTGGGCGAACCTGCGCAAGCCGGCCCCGGTGCCGGCGTCGAAGGTCCAGATCTCGGAGCTGTCGGTACGGGACTTCTCCATCGCCGACACCACGGTTTCCGCCGACCAGCGGGGCACCTTCCTGGCGTTCACCGACCCGAACAGCGCCGGCATGAAGCACCTGCGCAAGCTCGGCGACGCCGGGGTCAATTACCTGCACCTGCTGCCGGCCTTCGACTTCGCGACCATCCCGGAGAAGCGGGCCGACCAGGCCCGGCCGAACTGCGACCTGGCCGCGCTGCCGCCGGACTCCGACGAGCAGCAGAAGTGCGTCGCGGCGGTCGCCGGCACCGACGGCTACAACTGGGGGTACGACCCGCTGCACTACACGGTGCCCGAGGGCGGGTACGCCACCGATCCGAACGGCGCGAAGCGCACCACCGAGTTCCGCCAGATGGTCGCCGGGGTGAACAAGGCCGGCCTGCGGGTGGTCATGGATGTGGTCTACAACCACACCTCGGCCGCCGGCGCCGACCCGAAGTCGGTGCTCGACCAGGTGGTGCCGGGCTACTACCACCGGCTCCTGGAGGACGGGACGGTCGCCAACTCCACCTGCTGCGCCAACACCGCGCCGGAGCACGCCATGATGGGCAAGCTCGTGGTGGACTCGCTGGTCACCTGGGCCAAGGCGTACAAGGTGGACGGTTTCCGGTTCGACCTGATGGGCCACCACCCGAAGGCGAACATCCTGGCCGTACGGGCCGCGCTGGACAAGCTCACGCTCGCCCGCGACGGCGTGGACGGTCGCAAGATCCTGCTGTACGGCGAGGGCTGGAACTTCGGCGAGGTCGCCGACGACGCCCGGTTCACGCAGGCCACCCAGGCCAACATGGCCGGTACCGGCGTCGGCACGTTCAACGACCGGCTCCGCGACGCGGTGCGCGGCGGCGGCCCGTTCGACGCCAACCCGCGGGTGCAGGGCTTCGCCTCCGGCCTCTACACCGACCCCAACGGCGACGACGTCAACGGCTCGGCGGCCGAGCAGCGGGCCCGGCTGCTGCACCAGCACGACCTGATCAAGGTGGGGCTGACCGGGAACCTGCGCGGCTACCGGTTCACCGACTCCACCGGCAAGCGGGTCACCGGGGCGCAGGTCGACTACAACGGCGCCCCGGCCGGATACACGGCCGCGCCCGGCGAGGCGGTCACCTACGTCGACGCGCACGACAACGAGATCCTGTACGACGCGCTGGCGTACAAGCTGCCGCAGGGGACCTCGGCGCAGGACCGGGCCCGGATGCAGGTGCTCGCACTGGCGACCACAGCGCTCGGGCAGGGCGCCGGGTTCGTGACCACCGGCTCGGAGCGGCTGCGCTCGAAGTCGCTGGACCGCAACTCGTACAACTCCGGTGACTGGTTCAACCAGATCCGGTGGGACTGCGCCCAGGGCAACGGGTTCGGCGCGGGTCTGCCGCCGGAGGCCGACAACAAGGACAAGTGGTCGTACGCGAAGCCGCTGCTCGCCGATCCGTCGCTGGTGCCGGACTGCGCGGCGATCGACCTGGCCGACGCCCGGTACGCGGAGCTGCTGCGCGTACGCCGGTCCTCGCCGGTGTTCGGGCTCGACACCGCCGAGCAGGTGCAGAAGCGGGTGGCGTTCCCGCTGTCCGGGACGACTGAGACCCCGGGCGTGCTCACCATGACCCTCGACGCGCGAGGGCTGGACGGGACGTGGAAGTCGGTGACTGTCGTCTTCAACGCCACGCCGGAGACGGCGAAGCAGACCGTCACCGGGCTGCGCGGCGCGAACGTGGCACTGCACCCGGTGCTGCGGAACTCGGCCGACCCGGCGCTGCGTACCGCGTCGTTCGACCGGGCCGCCGGCACGTTCACCGTGCCCGCGCGCAGCGTGGCGGTGTTCGTCCAGAGCTGACCCGCACGGCCGACCGGCCCCCTGCCACGTCACGTGGCAGGGGGCCGGTCGCGTACCCCGGGCCGTCAGGTCAGTTGAAGCAGTCCTCGACGGTGTTGGCG
>NZ_JADKYQ010000031.1:0-14825 GCF_015354395.1 Micromonospora sp. ANENR4 | reverse complement strand
GCTCGCCGAGGTGCGCTGCCTTCACCAGCGTATGGCCAAGGCAGCAGCAACGCTGTCCGCTGCGGTCACAGCCTCAGGCGCCACTCTGACCGATCTGCAGGGGATGGGCGATGTCACCGCCGCGAAGACCTGGCCCGCGCCGGCGCTGTCAACAGGTTCCGATCGGAACCTGCCATCGCCTGATACCGCGGGGTCACGTCGATAAAGGCCATTCGGTGACATCCAATGGCACCGCCTCTCACCGGCGACCGGTAATTGAGGCGGCGACATTGACAATGCCAATGGCAAAGGCAGCACAGGATCCCCTCTATCGATTACCGGACGCCTCCTCCTGCTGTCGGCGCTGACGCGGCAACGATGGCCGTCGCTGAAATGGGAGGTGCCCGGGTACTGATGACTCTGTCTAGCCTGCGGCGTCCTCCATGGAGTGGACGATGATCCTCGTCGGTCCACGTGACATGGAACTCGCAGGAAAACGCCTTGATCCGCACGCCGGATCAGTCAGTCGTGGGCGGTGATCGTGGGCGATGGGTGGGGACCACAGCCGCGCTGGTGCGGCGCCCAGGTGCGGCTCCTGGACGCCTTCCCCCGGCTCGCCCTGACCCTCACCCCGGTCATCCGGGCGTGCCGGACCCGCCCGGGCACGAGCCCACCACGCTTGTAACGTTGCCGGCGTGACTCATCTCGACCGGTGTGACGAGGCCAGCCGGAACTGGGTGACCGAGGCGATCGCCACGGTCGAGGCGGACGCCAACCGCTCCGCCGACACCCACCTCCTGCCCTTCCCGCTGCCCCGGGAATGGGGCATCGACCTCTACCTCAAGGACGAGTCGGTGCACCCCACCGGCTCGCTCAAGCACCGGCTCGCCCGTTCGCTCTTCCTGTACGGGCTGTGCAACGGCTGGATCGGCCGGGACACCACCATCGTCGAGGCGTCGTCCGGCTCGACCGCGGTCTCCGAGGCGTACTTCGCGCGGATGCTCGGGCTGCCGTTCATCGCGGTCATGCCCGCCTCCACGTCGCCCGAGAAGATCGCCCAGATCGAGTTCCAGGGCGGCCGCTGCCACCTCGTGCAGGACCCGGCCAAGGTGGTCATCGAGGCGCGCTGGCTCGCCGAGGACACCGGCGGGCACTACATGGACCAGTTCACCTACGCCGAGCGGGCCACCGACTGGCGGGGCAACAACAACATCGCCGAGTCGATCTACGCGCAGCTCGCCCTGGAGCGGCACCCCGTGCCGGCCTGGATCGTGGTGGGCGCCGGCACCGGCGGAACGAGCGCCACCATCGGCCGGTACGCCCGCTACCGCCGGCTGCCCACCAAGCTCTGCGTGGTCGACCCGGAGAACTCCGCGTTCTACCCCGCGTGGCAGGCCGGCGACTGGTCGGTCCGCACCGACCAGGGCTCCCGGATCGAGGGCATCGGCCGGCCCTGCGTCGAGGCGTCCTTCCTGCCCAGCGTGGTCGACCGGATGACGCAGGTGCCGGACGCCGCGTCGCTGGCCGCCATGCGGGCCGGCTCGGCGGTGCTGGGCCGCCGGGTGGGCGGCTCCACCGGCACCAACCTCTGGGGCGCCTTCGGGCTCATCGCGGAACTGCTCGCCGCCGGCCGGACCGGCTCGGTGGTCACCCTGATCTGCGACCCGGGCGACCGGTACGCGCACACCTACTACGACGACGGGTGGGTGGCCGGGCAGGGCCTCGACCTCACCCCGCACCTCGCCACCATCGACCGCTTCCTGGCCACCGGCGCCTGGCCGGCCTGAGGCGTCAGCGCGGGTCGATCCGCTCGGCCAGGCCCGGGTAGCGCACCACGAACCCCTCGGGGTCCACGTCCAGGTCGGCCGTGAAGGAGTCGCTGGCGTAGCGGACCCGGCCCGGGCCGAGCGAGGTGTAGACCTGCTCGGCGGGGAGCACCGCCAGGCCGGGCAGCAGCACCCAGGCGGCGGTGATGGTCCGCGGCTGGTCGGCCGGGGCCCGGCCCAGGTTGAGCCGGCGCACCGGCAGGGTGTTGGTGAGCGGCGAGCCGCCCAGGTCGACGTCGAGCGCCTCGGCCAGCCGGTCCGGGTCGTCGGTGCCCGGCAGCCCGGCCGGCGGGTGCCCGGCCGCGCGCAACGCCGCGTCCAGGTCACCCTCCTCGCCCGTGCGCACCCGCCACCCGTCCCCGCCCCGTTGCAAAGGCAGACGCACTTGAGCCCCGTCGACCTCATTCGGGAAAGTGGCATCAGGCCAGCATGGGCTACCGGATGCGGGCATTGAACCCCGAGCTTGTGGTGCGGGAAGTCGGCAGGCAGGGCGTCCCACTGGCAGCCGGTCCGGTCGAGGTAGCGGATCGCGTCCACGATGTCCCGGCGGGGGTAGATGATCCGCCGGCCGCGTCCGGTCCCGACCGGCACGTGCGGAGCCAGGGCCCGCCATTCGGCATCCGAGGTGTCGGACGGATAGTGCCGTGGCCGCGCGGTGGGCAAGTGATCGTCAATGGTAGCCGGGGTGACGGATGCGGCGACGCCGGCAACAAGGTGTACAGACAGGGGTGGGCCTTCGGTCGTGCTGGTTTAGTCGCCTCTGCTCGTACCGAAGGCCCATCCTCATGTCGGGCCACACGCTGGCGCCACGCCGCAGTCGATCTTCACGGCGCACCCCCGACAGCCTGAAACCCCTACTTCCCAGGCTCTGAGGTCAGGCGCGGCCGCGGAGCATGAGGTTCCAGTAGAGCGCGGGGAGTCCGTAGCGCTTGAGATACCACATGTCGGTGCGTTCGTGGGTGGTGTCGATGAATGGGATGCTGGGTGTCGGCTGCATGGTGTAGTCGAATTCCGCGAGCAACATCTTGTTGCGGGCGGTGGTGAGCGGGCATGACGCATAGCCGTTATAGGCGGCGGGCAGTGGCTGGTGCTTGATCGCGGCGAGCAGGTTGCGGGCTACGACGGGTGCCTGTTTGCGCACCGCGGCACCGGTCTTGGAGTTTGGGGTATTGCTGGCGTCGCCGAGGGCGAACACGTTTGGGTATCGGGTGTGTTGCAGGGTGTGCTTGTCGACCTGGACGTAGCCGGCCGGGCTGTCGGGGTCAGTGAGGGCGGTGGCCTTGAGCCAGTCTGGGGCGGACTGGGGAGGAACGACGTGCATGAGGTCGTAATGGATGGCCTGTTTGCTGTCGTCGGTGTGGTCGACGATGATGGCCTGCCGGCTGAAGGCGTCGACTTCGACGAGCTCGCTGTTGGTGTGCACTTCGATGCCATAGCGGGCAGCGACGCGTTCGAGTTCGTCGGCGAACACTTTGATGCCGAACATGCCCGGGGTGGGCAGAATCAGGACGACGCGGATGTCGCCGAGGACGCCCTGCCGGTGCCAGTAGTCGGCGGCAAGGTAGGCAATTTTCTGTGGGGCACCGGCGCATTTGATCGGCCCGGCGGGCATCGTGAACACAGCGGTGCCGGAGCGCAGCTTCCGGATGAGGTCCCAGGTCTTTGGGGCGGTGGCGTAGGTGTAATTGCTCGACACCGACGGCGTATCCATGGCCTCGGCCATGCCGGGTACCTTGCCCCAGTCGAGCTGGATGCCCGGGCAGACCACGAGGTGGTCGTAGCTGATCCGCATGCCGCCGGAGGTGGTGACCTCTGTCTGGTCAGGTTCGATCGTCTCGGCAGCGTCCTTGAGCCAGGCGACGCCTCGTGGCATGACGGCCGCCTGCGGACGGGCGCTCTTCGCGGCGGGGGCGCAACCACCGCCGACCAGGGTCCACAGCGGCTGGTAGTAGTGGGTGTCGGCGGGGTCGAGCAGACCGACGTCCGGGGCGTGAGCGTGACGAAGCCGGGCGGCGACGGCGATGCCGGCGCTGCCGCCTCCGATGACGAGGATGTTATGGTGCAGGGCGGTTGGTGCCATGACGGTGCCTCCGTTCGGGGTTGGTCGTCGGGGGCGCCGACGGCCGTCAGGTAGAGGGGTTCGATGGCCTCGATTAGGTGACTTGGATGGCTTGGCTCCATCCGTCAGCCGGTGGCTTGTCCGGTCTGGACGGCCTTGCTGTAGTCGTCGTCAACGAAGACGACTTCGTGGCCGGCGCGGTCCAGCAGGCTTGCGGCGATACTGGCGCGGAAGCCGCTGACGCAGTGCACCCACAGCGGTCCGGCCGGGACGTCGCCGAGCCGGTCCAGTAGCGAATGCAGCGGGATGTGAACCGAGCCGGGAATGGCGCCCCGGGCGCGTTCGTCGTCGCGGCGCACGTCGAGCACTGTGAGCGGTTCGCCGGCAGCAGGTTGGGCGGCGGTACGTTGGGCGGCGGCAAGGTCGGTGAAGGTGGCCCGCCTGTAGCTGCGAGTGGGTCGACCGTCGGCGAGCCAGTCCAGCGGGCCGGTGGCCGCGCCGTCGAGCCGATCGATACCGATCCGCACGAGCTGGCGTTGGGCGTCGGTGATCTGCTGCGGGGTCTCGCCGATGAGGGTTAGCGGGGCTCCCCAGGAGATGAGCCAACCGAGGTAGGTGGCGAACTGCTGGCCTAGGGCGATGCCGATCGTGCCGATCAGGTGGTCGGCGGCGTACGCGGTGCGATCACGCAGGTCGACCACCCATGCACCGGTCTCAATCCGCTTCTGCAGCTCGGCGGGGCTGACCTTCCTGGGTGGGGACAGATCGATCGGGCCCGCGCCTTCTCGGTTGCGGGCGCCCATGCGGGCGTAGTACGCCGGGTACGTAATGAAATCGGCGACGAGGGCAGCGGCGAAGTCGTCCTCACTTCCGGCGGTGAACGCGTCGTTGCGGGTTTTCTCGCGGCCGAGGGTGCTGTTCTCGCCGCCAGCGACAGAGCCGGTGGAGCAGAAGCTGCCGAACCCGTGGGTCGGGTAGATCTGGGCGTCGTCGTCGAGCAGGCCAGCCAGCCGGTGGGCGGAGCGGTACTGCGCTCGGCTCAGTTCGTCGGTGCGGGCCGGGTCGATCAGGTCGGTGCGCCCGACGCTGCCATACAGGAGCGAGCCGCCGGTGAATACGGCCGCCGGGCCCTGGCCGTCGGTGACCACGTAGGCCAGGTGGGTGTCGGTGTGCCCGGGTGTGGCGACCACTCGTACCCGCAACGCCCCAGCCTGCAGCAGGTCCCCGTCGGTGACCGCGACATGGTCGAAGGCGACCGCATCGGCGGCGTTTACCGCATAAGGCACCTCGTGCCGGCGGGCGAGTTGAAGGCCCCCGGAGACATAGTCGTTGTGTATGTGCGTCTCCACCACCAAATCTACCCGCAGATCGCGGGCGTCGAGCTCCGCCTCGATGCGGTCGAGGTCACGCTGCGGGTCCACGACGATCGCGGCGCTTCCGTCGTGAGCCAGGTACGAGCGATCACCCAGCTCGCGGGTCTCCACGACCACCACATCCACCATGATCTGACGCTCCTTGCTGACGAGTCCGAATGTCCGTACATTAAGCGACAGAAATAGGCGAGGCAATCCAGACTGGGACGGGAAGCTGGAGCGGGGGTTGATGGACGAGCAGAGGGTGGCAGGGGCTCGGCCGGTGGATCGAGTAGGGCCATTACCGTTGTGGGCGCAGGTGCATGCCGATCTGATCCGGCGCATCGACAACGGAGAGTTCGCCATGGCGTTTCCGGGCGAACTGGCGCTAATCGACGAGTACGGGGTGAGCCGGCACACCGTGCGAGAGGCGCTGCGCCGGCTACGCGAGGACGGGGTGGTGGTCGCCGAGCGCGGCCGGCCGCCGCGGCTGGCCGGCACGGCGGAGATCGAGCAGCCGGTTGGCGCGCTGTACAGCCTGTTCGCCTCCGTCGAGGCCGCTGGACTCGAGCAGCGCAGCATCGTGCGCAAGCTCGATGTGCGCGCTGATGGCGTCGTCGCGGTCCGACTCGGCTTGGAGGAGTCAACTCCGCTGGTCTACCTGGAACGGATACGGCTGGCCGGTGATGAACCGCTCGCGGTCGACCGGGTGTGGTTGCCCTGTGCGGTCGCCGCACCACTGCTGGACGCCGACTTCACACACACGGCCCTCTACACCGAACTGGCCGCCCGCTGCGGTGTGCGGCTGACCGGGGGCCGGGAGCACATCCGTGCTGTCGTGCCTACCCGGGCCGAACGTGACCAACTTGGCATCGACCAGACCGTCGCCGCATTCGCCGTCGAGCGCCTCGCCGGCCGCCACGGCCGGCCACTGGAGTGGCGCACCACGCTGGTGCGCGGCGACCGATTCACCGTCTCCGCAGCGTTCTCGGCCCGCACCGGCTACCAGCTCGCTCTCGCCGGCCACACCGGCCATAGCGGCCGCTTCGGCCACGGGCAGCGGTCCCGGCGTTGTACTCACACCACTTTGGAGCACCGATGATCGAAGCGCCCACCATTGATGTTGTCACCGCCGCACGGATGAACAGCGGTGGCCGGGCGACTCTGCTAGACGTGCGCGAGCCCGACGAGTGGGCGGCCGGGCAAGCACCGGGGGCCAGGCACGTCCCCCTTGCTCAGCTCGACCCCCCAACGGTCGGCAGTAGAAGGCCGGTGATCGAGGTGTGCCGTTGCGGGCGACGTTCCGCAGCCGCGGCCGGCACGCTGCGTGTCGCCAGGCTGAACGCCCGCGATCTCACCGGTGGCATGACTGCCTGGGCGCAAGCCAGCCTGCCGGTGGTCACCGACGACGGGAAGCCCGGCACGGTGGCATGATCCTGCTGGCTGCCGCCGGGCTCGGGTTGCTCATCGGCGTCATCCTGGGCGGTCTCGGCGGCGGGGGCGCCATCCTTACCTTCCCCGCCCTGGTCTACCTGCTCGGCCAGAACCCACAGCCCGCCACGACTAGCAGTTTGATCGTCGTCGGTCTCACCGCCGTCGTCGGCGCTGCCAGCCACGTCCGAACCGGTAACATACGTTGGCGCACCGGACTGACGTTCGGCATCACCGGCACCGTCGCCGCCGTCGCAGGCACAATCGCCAACCGCCACGTCCCAGCACGTATCCTGCTGCTCGCCTTCGCGGCCCTCATGATCACCGCAGCCATCGGCATGCTCACGCACCGGGCTTGCCGCCCACATACCCCGGCGCAAGAACCTAGCGGATCCCGACGATCTGTCAGCCAGGTCGATGTCGCCGAGGCCGAGACGCCCGCCCGCACCGCTACCACGGTGAAGGCCGTCGCTGCTGGGCTGGCTGTCGGATTCCTCACCGGATTCCTCGGCGTCGGCGGCGGATTCGTCATCGTCCCCGCCCTCGTGCTGGTCCTCGACCTGCCGATGAATGCGGCGGTCGGCACGTCTCTGGTGGTCATCGCGATTAACTCGGGCGCGTCGCTAGCCGGCCGAAGCGGACAAGGCCACGTTGAGTGGGCGATCACCGCGCCGCTCGCCCTCGCCGCGATGGCCGCCAGCCTGGTCGGCAAGAAGATCGCTACAAGGATTCCCGAGGCCGTCGCCATGCGGGCCTTCGCGGTGCTTGTCCTGGCCGTCGCCGTCTACACCATCGCACACACCCTGATCAGCCCCTGAGGCCCGCCACGCGAAGCACCGAGCGGCTCAAAACGCCATTCGTCATGAGGCGGCCGACCCGTTCCGGTGCCCCTCGGCTGGCTTGGTGAGGTTGTCGCTCATCATGAGATGGATCGTGCTGGCGGATTCCTCGGGTAGGCCTCCTAGTACGGCAGCCGCCGTTTGAGATCTTGCTGGTGAACCGTGGTGGACGCGGGACGGCCACCGCGTGATCGTCTGTGCGTTGTGGACACAACATCAGATCTTGCGGTGGCCGCGTGCCACAGCGTAGCCGTTGCTCGGTGGGAACGGGTGCTGGCCGGGGTGCTGGGGTGCTTCGCGGGCCGGTTCGGGCGGGTGGAGCCGCGTCGTGCGGCGGGAGAGTTCGTGACGGGGCTGCTGTCCGATCTTGAGGTCAAGACGTGTTGGCAGTTGGCCGAGCAGGCCGGGCACGCCCGGCCGGACGCGATGCAGCGGTTGTTGTACCGGGCGGTGTGGGACGCCGACGCCGTCCGCGACGACCTGCGGCAACTGATCACCGACCGGTTCGGCGGTCCGGACGCGGTACTGGTCGTCGACGAGACCGGCGACCTGAAGAAGGGCACCCACACGGTGGGGGTGCAGCGCCAGTACACCGGCACCGCCGGGCGAATCGAGAACAGCCAGGTCGGGGTGTTCCTGGGCTACGCCGGCGCGGGCGGGCACACCCTGATCGACCGACGGGTGTATCTACCAGCGTCGTGGACCGACGACCGGGACCGCTGCCACGCCGCCGGCGTGCCCGACGAAATCGAGTTCGCCACAAGGTCAGAGTTGGCGGCGGACATGATCACCGCGGCCCTCGACGCCGGGGTGCCGGCAGGCTGGGCCGCCGCGGACGAGGCATACGGCAACAGCGCGGCCTTCCGCGCCCATCTGCGCGGACACGAACTCGGCTACGTCCTTGCGGTGTCCCGCAGCCACCTCATCCCGCTCGACGGCGGCAAGGCCCGAGTTCGCGCCGACCGGATCGCCGCCGACCTGCCCGCCTCGGCGTGGCAGCACCGCAGCGCTGGCGCCGGGTCCAAGGGCCCCCGCTTCTACGACTGGGCCTGGCTCGACGACGTGTGCACCGACGCTGACCCCGACGACGGCGGCCACCACAGCCTCCTGATCCGCCGCAACACCACCACCGGTGAGCTGGCCTTCTACCGCTGCTGGACCCCACGCCCGGCCACCCTCGCCCAACTCGTGCGGGTCGCCGGCATCCGCTGGACCGTCGAAGAAGCCTTCCAGGCCGCCAAGAGCCAGGTCGGCCTGGACCAGCACCAGGTCCGCCGCTGGGACTCCTGGCACCGCTTCACCACCCTCGCCCTGGCCGCCCTCGCCGTCCTAGCGATCTGCGCCGCCGACGCGACCCACGACGACCCGACCGACACCGGACTGATCAAGCTGACAGTCAACGAGGTCCGCCGCCTGATCAACGCCTGCATCATCCGCCCGATCAGCGACCTCGCCCACCGTTTGCACTGGTCAGGCTGGCGGCGCCAGCATCAAGCCCGAGCTCGACGATCCCACTACACACGCCGCCTCAACCTCGAACTTCAGCCATGATCCCGAACGGCGGCTGCCGTACTAGTTGATGGTCGCGGAAATAGGACTCCGACCTAGTGATACTTTGTCATACATCGGCGCAATTCGAGCCTCCTGGTGTGCTGAGTTGTCAACGCCGATGTGGACCCCGGAGCTCCGCCCCTGCAACGCAATCTTCGAAATGATGAGTCAAGGATGGACGCACTCAACTCGGCATGAGCGGATGTCGCCGACCCATGAGGCGGAGTCTTCGGCGCTGACGGTTTCGGGCACGCCGAAGAGGTCATCGCCAAGGAAGCGCTGGCCCCTGCGTTGCTGGTGGGATTCGAGTCTCAACCCTCGGAATCAACTCGACGCGAGCACGGCACGAGCCAGAGCCATGCGTCGATACGGCAGGGCCCTCTCGACCGGCGTCACGGATCCCCGGCGGCAGCCGGCACCAGCAGGACTGGGAGCAGCGCGCTCTGACCACTTCGGTGTTCTCTGGGAGTTCACTGCCACTCGCTCCCCAGCATCGTCGCAGGTCACGGCCCCCTCTCCGCCCAAAGCCAGTGAGCACTTCGGACACGATGACCACTTCGCCACGCTGCACCCAATCTGCACCCACCCGCAAGGCATGAACACTCACAAGGCCCTTACCGCCTTGAGCTGCGAATACTCCCCTACCAGGCGACATAGAGTGCCGTTGACTGCTGTTCACTGCCGTTGAGTGCAGTTGTGTGAAGCAGGACGCTGCACCGACTCTGACCTGCGGAAACGAGAGGGCGCAGGTCGGGGTGGGTGCAGTTGGATGCCGTTCAGGGCAGTTGGACGCTGTTCAACGCCGTTCAGTGCACCCGTCTGCTCCCATCCCGCTCCCCCAATCTCGGCACGACACAGCCGGCGGCTGCCCGGCTGGCACGATCCAGACCTCGCGAACCCCCGATCTCCGGCGCGGAGAGCGCGTCTGCTCAGCAGGATCGATACCCTGAGGCGCCGTGCACGGTCGGCGGCATGAGCGCGCACCTGATCGTGCTCTGCGGGGTTCTGTCGGGCGTTCTCGGACCCGGGTCGATAACGGCTGCCGACCAGGAGAACGCGTTCCTGGATTGGGCTCACTAGTCGTGGTAATGGGGGTCGGCGGCTTCCTTGCGGGCCCAGTCGCGCATGGTGCGGTAGTGCTCGACGGTATGCCACGGTTGCTTGCGGACGAAGTCGCTGCCGATGGCGTCGTAGAGGGTGCAGGCCTGCTTGAAGTACCGGCCGTAGGTCAGCGCGAAGGCGAAATAGTTCCAGAGGATCGGTGTCAGGGTTGTGGTCTCGTAGTCGTCATGCCAGAACGACTGCTCGGCCGCGTCGTAGGTCTCCGACGCAACGTCCGGGCGCTGGTAGTACCGGTTTTCACCATTCTCGCCCTCCCAGCGGAAGTTGCGATGCACCTTCATGATTAATAAGGGGACGTCGGTGGCGGGGCAGGCCGCGGTTCGCTCCCGGGCGAACCGGAAGGCTTCGTCCCAGCTGCCGCCCCACTTGGGCAACAGGCAGTCGAGCATTTCCTCGTGCCCGAACAGATGTGACGGATCGATTTCGATAAGTCGATTGAATCGCCGCCAGCGCTCCACGGTCGGTAGCTGAAGGTACCGGCTCAGGGCGATCTTGTAGCGCCACGCGTCGGCCAGTGCCGGATGGCGGTCCAAGGCCTGATCGAGGAGATTTTCGGCGAGTTCGAGGCGCTGGAACCAGACGGGCCAGGCCTCCTTGGGCACGGTGTTGGCCCAGCCGTCGCCGCGGGCTTCGCCGGCCCAGGAGATCGCGCGGGCGCCGCCGATGAGTAGCGGCAGCGGATCATCCGGCTGGGCCCGTATCGGTCCGTCGATCCACTCCTCGACACCAGGGGTAGCGGCAGCCACCGCTACGTAGTACATGAAATGCTCTTTATCGGCCGCCGCGAGGATCCTGCGGGCCGCGCCCCACTCCCGATCCAGCAGCGCCTCGTTCAAAAGTTCTGACTCGTCGTCGAGGAAGCCGCTGATCGCCAACTCGTCGCCCGAAAGCTCCTGCTTTTTCTTGAAGAACCGCACAGCGATGCAGGGTAGTGGATCTCTCGCGCGTAGCGGATCATGCTTTCGGCCGCTGCCCGGCGGGACAAGGGTCTGCAGCAGCGCCCTGCGCCATCCGCTCATCGGCATGAGCGGATGTCGTCGGCCTATGAAGCGGAGCCGCCGGTGCTGACGCTTTCGGGCGCGCCGAAGATGTCACCGCCCAGGAAGCCCTGGTCAGATGGCTGCCAGTGTGATTCGAGTCTCAACTGCCGGAATCCCTACCAACTCCGCCGTCGCGGATCTAGAGCCGCACGTCGATGCAGGATCGTCCCGGCGACTGGCGTCAGCGAGCCCAGGACGAAGAAGCCGACAGCAGGCAGGCGGGGAGCAACCGGAGATGACCACTTCGGTGTTCTCTGGGAGGTCACGCCAAGCGCTCGCCCACATCGCCGCAGGTGAAGCCATCCGCTCTTCCCGGCATGGGTGAGCACTTCGGGTGCGGTGACCACTTCGACAACCTGCACCCGATCTGCACCCACCTGTAAGGTGCGAGCCGCCACAAGCCCTTTACCGGCCTGACCTGCGGACACTCCCCCACCAGGCGATATTGAGTGCTGTTGACTGCTGTTCACTGCCGTTGAGTGCAGTTGTGTGAAGCAGGACGCCGCGCGGACTTTGACCTGCGGAAACGCAAAGCTGCAGGCAGGGGTGGGTGCAGTTGGGTGCGGTCAGATGCCGTTCTGTGCGGTTCAGCGCCGTTCAGGACGCCGTGCTGCTCCCAACCTGCTCCCCCGATCAGGGGCCCGCGACCGGGTTGATGCCTCCAGGCTGCCGGACCGTCCTGCACGTCGTTCGTCAGACGCCGTGGCCGCTTACCCAAGCCGTCCTTGTGACGCCAACGCCCGCTCAGCAACCGTTGGGCTCAACTGCTCCCGATCCGCTCCCACGGCCCCAGTTGTCAACCCGACAAGCTCAGACTTGCCGAGCCTTATCAGCGGCAGATCAGTGCGGCTCCGCCTGCCGGCTGCGCGAGGCGGTTTCGTAAACCGTTCGGGCTAAGGTAGCCCGGTTCCTTCGACGTATGTCACGCTCCGGCGGTGACGATCACCAGGCCGACGGTTGCCGGAGCGGTCGTTTCCCTCACTGGGCACGGCCTTGCTGTTGGGTTCACGATTGCCCTGGCCACCGCCGCTGGTGGCGGCCCGAATTCGGACTTGGATGCCGGTGGGAGATTCGCGGCGCTCTTCTTCGGCGTACTCACGTACGGCATTGCGCAGCTGGTGTTGCTGGGCAGCTGCTTCGCGCTGTCCGGACGGCTCGGCCGTGGGTCATCGTCTGGCCTCGCGGCTGGCTGGATATTGGGACTGGCCGCGGGCCTGTACTACTTGTGCGGCGGGTTCGGTACCTAACGAACGCGCGGCAGCCCCGCCTGCTCACTGCACGGGCCGCTCGTCACGCGCCGTGACGCCCGGTCGGCGGCATGAGCGGATACTCGACAAGACGACGAGCAAGCCGCGTCGGCCACGAAGGGACGAGCGTGCAGGACGACTATCCGGCGACGGTTCGGGTCCGCGGTCTCGTTGTTCCTGACCTGCTACTCGTTCTCCTGCGGGAGGGCAGGTGGAACCATCCGGGCGAGCCTGCTGTCGCTCGGGTCATGCCCTGGTTCCACGATCCGCTGGACTTTCTCGGCAGCATCGAGCAGATGGAGCGGGAGTCACAGTCGCTCGACCGCCTGATCCAGGATGACGAAACGGCGGAGCTGTTCCGATGCGCGCGAGAACCGACGGCAACCGGTGCGGTCGAACTCCCGTGGCTTGACGTTGACCGCGCCTTCTTCATCGCCGTGGCGCAGTACGCCGGTGACGACACCGCGATTGCGCTCGACTACCGAACGAGTTCGGCTGATCCACGAGTCGTTGCCAGCGATGTTTGGACCAGCTCTGCGCCTTACGCCTGGCGAACGGTCTCGGAAACCTTCTCCGAGTTCGTAGCCGAGCTGCGCCTCGACGGAGCGGACGCCGAGCCGGCGGCCGGCTGAACGTGGACAACGTTGGGCACCCGCAAACGCGCGGCGGGAATGAGAGCGACGAAGAGGGTTTCGCCGTCTACCGTCGCAGGCGATGACGCACGAAGAATCCGCACTGGTCAGCGACCGATGGTCGCGACTCGCAGCGGAACTTGCCGGCGCGCTTTGCGAAGCAGACGAGGACGACCTGGCGGGGCAGGTCGCCGACCTCCGAATCCTCCAGCAGTGTGACTGCCGCGACGCCTTCTGCCAGAGCTTCTACACGCAGCCTCCACCGGACGGCGCCTACGGCCCCGGCCACCGAAACGTCGGGCTCAGCCTGGACCGGCCGGGAATGCTCGTCCTCGATGTGGTCGACGACCTGATCATGTACGTCGAAGTCATCGACCGGCGACCCCTCAGCTGACACTTCGTGATCCCTGGCGCAACAGGCCCCGTAACCGCGCCTTATACGCGGCAGATCAGTGCGTTCGATCTGGGCGAGGCTCATCCGTCCCTGTCAGCGGTCCCGGACGGTTTCCCTGTCCGAATCGGCCCCTTCCGCCGGTCGCTCTTTCGCTCCGCGTACAAGGGCGCTCTTCTTGATGTCCGGCGCCGGTGGCAGGTCAGCGGCTGAGCGTGATCCAGTAGCGGCGGACCCGGACGTGCCCGGTGTCGAGGATTCCCTGGAGCACGCCGCCCTGGCGTTCGATGGTGCGTGCCGAGGCGAGGTTGTCCTCCAGGCAGGGGATGAGCACCCGGTGCAGACCCAGCACGGTGCGGGCCTCGCGGAGCATCTCGCCCAGGGCCCAGCTCGCCAGGCCGCGCCGGCGGGCGGAGGGACGTACGCCGTAGCCGATCTGGCCCAGGTCGTCGTCCTGCCAGTGCCGCATCGCGATCCCCCCGAGCACCTGCCCGTCCTCGAGGATCCATCGGCAGGAGGCGCGCCTCTCGTCGGGGCATGGCGCCCCGGCCCCGTGGTCGAGCCGGACACGTCGCCGCACCCAGTCGGCGAAGCCGTCGGGCGAGTCCAGGTCGTCTTCGGGGCCGATGCCGAAGCCGTCCTCGTGCAGACCGGGTCCCCAGTCGTCGCGGCAGTCCTGGAAGGCGGCATACAGGCTGCTGGTGGGCGATATCAGAGTTGGCATGCGGGCCAGCGTAGCCACGGTCGAGGCCTCCGACGATCCCCTCGAATCCGCTGTGGACCAGGCTCTCTCGGCCGCCTCTGCTGTCGGCGAGGCTGTTCGTTCAGGGGAGTACGTGTGTGCCCGCCCGGGCGACCATCGAGGGCCTCAGGGTGGGTAGCTAACTACTTGCGAATCAGCACGCCCCGCCCGCGAGGGCTCAGCATAGCGAGGTGAGTGATCTGCGTCACAAAGTCGTCGCGACACCGTCGGCGGGCGTCGCAGCAACACTGCTTTCACTCGCGTGTTCGGCGCTCCCCCACTGGGAACCACTGGCGGAGATCGGCCGGTTCCCCTGCCGCGCAGTTCCGCGGCCCGATCGGGCGAGCCGAGGAGACACACAGCAGCGAGCAGGCCGTCGCCGACGACGTGACTGACCTCGCCGGCTGACCACCGACGCTCAGCGGCATGACCGCGCGCCCGCAGCACAACATCTAGGGTGTTGCCGTGATCCTCTCGGATTGGTCGGATGTGCCCGATCGCCTGGCCAGACTGTCGACGCACCCGTCTGCCGGCATGGTCTTCGGAGCCAACGGCCATCAGTGGCGACGCGAACCTCCTCTGACCACGGATGAGCTGGCCGAGCTGGAATCACA
>NZ_JADKYQ010000030.1:0-17620 GCF_015354395.1 Micromonospora sp. ANENR4 | reverse complement strand
AAGTGACCTGACGTAGCGACGAGTGTGATCAAGTGCCGTACCGCGTGGTCAGACGCATCGGTCATGCTGTCGTGCATGATCGAGTCGGACCACGCGGTACGGCGTTCGCTGACGATCCGCTGACTTTCGGATAAGGCGCTGCTTGCGTAGGTCACCAGCCGGTCCTGCCACTATGAACCGGTGGACCCTGCAAGCCTCGGCCCGTACGCCCACCTTTGGGATGGCAGCGACCCGGACTGGATCATCCTGTCAACCGACGCCGACGACGATGCCGGCTCGCCCTACAACCGCCGGACCGGAATGGTCGAACTGATCTGCGACGACCTCCTGGCCGCCGCTGGGCTGCGGACCATGCGCAGTCACGGCGTTCCCACAGTGCAACTTGACTCACTTGGTGATCAGGCCGCAGGGAAACAGTCCCTGTGAGCTGTCGGCTCTTCGCCCACCGCACCATCAGTTTGGAAGATCGTTTTCGGCTGACCTGATCTGTCCGGAACGCCTGGCCAGCGGCGGTGTCGTAGTGCCCGATCATGACCGCTGCTGACCGCTTGGGACACCGGCTACTGGCACGTGGCTGGCACGGCTGCGCGGTGGCGCGCGGCTGCCCGGCGGCGCGGCTTACCGCCCCCGGCCGTTCGGGCCGGGGGCGGCTTGCCGTGTCGCCGGCTCTCCACGCGCCTGGACCCCGTTACCCAGTGGCAAGCCGCGGAGCGGCGCGGCAGCCGATCGCCCCGACCTCGGCGCCAGCCAACCGCCCACGCGATCGGTACGGCGTCACGGCGTTCCGCGGGTGACGCTTCACGCCACGTACCCTGCATCCCGTGGTCAGTCAGGTGTTCGTCGATGACATCGGCATCAACCTGGTGTACACCGCCGGCACGGTGCTATATCGATGGCCCGAGATAGCCAACGTCTCCGTCCAAGCCTGGCTGCTGCCACCAGAGAATCAGCGGTTCGTGGAACTCGACATCACCCACGTCTGCGGAGAGTTCGTCACAACCAACGAGCGGTTTGAGGGCTTCTACGAGGCTGTGGCCGCTGTCGCGGCACAAGCTGGTGCCCCGCTCCCCGACCTGTCGACCCTGGATCCCTCGGACGGCGTCGTTCAGGTCTATCCCTGAGGCAGGGCATGGGCCCACCGCGTCGGCCGATGCCGGCCGGAGGCCGCCAGCAGGCCGAGCGCGGGGGGCCCGCGCCGCGCTCGCGCGGCGCCTTGATCCTGAAGAGAGTGTTTCGGCAACGTCGGGCGTAGACCCTGCCAGGTTCTGCGAATCAAGAGTTGGTCCCCGCGCAGTCACACCGCTTGGCCCTCGTGCTCGACGTGCTGTCGGCGTTCGACCGCCCGCTTCTGCTCACCGGTTTAGCTGATTCGCTTGGCTGCTCGGCAGAACCCTGACGCCTCGATTACAAGCTTTGTGCATCGCGTCCGCACACGTCCGGGACCGGCTACACGCTCGGTGTCTCGTCCATGCCAGCGCTCGTCAGTGTGCTGCTATCCGGCGCGGTTGCTGTCAGGGTTGCTGTCGACAGCTCGTCCGCCAGCGACCCAAGGCGACCCCCGCTGGGGGATGCGGCCTCAACGTGTCGGCTGCTGCCAGATGGTGCCGCCAGCGTCGATGAGCAGGTGCCGGACGTCGACGGCTGACGTTCTGGTCCGGCCCGCATCAGAGCTCGCGCTACCTTCTGCTGCCTCGCTGCCTGGCCCCTCGCTTATTAGTTTCTTTGCAGGTCGCCTGGCGTAGTCTGTCCGCATTCGCGCGGATTCGGGCGATCGTCCGCACACGCCCGCCGGCGGTGTCCTCGTCTAGGCCCTTGCTGTCACCGTGGCGGACCCGGGGGCGGTACTCCCGCCGGCTCGCATGTAGTGCGATACCTTCTGTGACCACGATGGACGCGGACTCGGCTATGTGCCGGTGCTCCGGCTCCCCGAAGAGACCTGCTTCCGAGCAGCCCACCCACCGTACGCAATCTCGCCCTGATCGGGCAGGATGAGGCCACAGAGTCGCGGGACGAACGGACGAAGCATGGCTAAGCACAGCGGCGGGCTGGAGCTCACCTGGAGCAACAAGGACAAGGCGCTTCTTTCCATAGGTGACGGCAAGTACGACTACACATTCGTCGAGCGATCTGATTACCGCGTGTCTGAGGTACGCCTCCTGCACAGGGTTGAACGAATCGAGGCCCCCGCGCCGCAAGAGCGTCCCGATCACCTTCCGGTCCCCACGACCGCAAACCTGCTCATCACAGGCGACGCAATGCACGTGCTTGACGCGCTCACGAAGAACCCAGAGTATGCGGACGAGTATTTGGGAAAGGTGAAGCTCGTTTACATCGACCCACCTTTCAATACCGGCAAGGTCTTCGATAAGTACGAGGACAATATCTCGCACTCGATCTGGCTTACTCTGCTCCGCGACCGCCTGCGCCAGATCAAGCCATTGCTAGCTGACGACGGATCCGTTTGGGTGCACCTCGACAACTCTGAGGTCCATCGATGCCGGGCGGTGATGGACGAGGAGTTGGGCGCGGAAAACTTTGTGGACACCATCATCTGGGGCAAGGCTGACACAAGTCGCAACGACGCCAACCAGTTCTCTACGGACCAGGACTATCTTCTCGTTTACTCCAAGCGCGAAGGTTGGCGCCCGAATAGGTTGCCACGCAGCGCGGCCCAGGATGCCATCTACAGTTCGCCCGACGGGGACCCGCACCCGTGGCTGGCCAAACCTGGCCATGCTCCGGGCGCAAAGACCCACCCCGGAATGGTCTACGCCATTCAGTCGCCGTTCACCGGGAAACTGTTGTATCCGCCCGCAGGCGGGTGCTGGCGCCTCGGCGAGGATCGCATGTACAAGGCGTTGAACCAGTGGGCGCCGTACAAGCGAGTGCTTCTTGATGACGCCGACGTCCGCGCAGCAATCTGCGATCTCCCGGCTGATGAAATCCGCGAGGTAGAGGCGATGTTGCTAGACGTTGACCTCGACGTGGCACGCGGCCTCGCCGAGCGGAGACAGGCTGGGGTACTGCCAGAGGTCTACTTCATCAACGATGGCTCTCTTGTCCAGGTCAAGGGATACAAGCCCGAGGGGGTGGTGCCCCGGACAATCTGGCCATTCCAGGCCGTCGGTTCGAACCGAAATTCAAAGGCCGAAATAAAGGCGCTATTTCCCAAGATTAACCCCTTCTCCACCCCCAAGCCTGAGCGACTGCTGCAACGAATCATCCAACTCTCGACGAACCCCGGCGACATCGTGCTGGATTGCTTCGCTGGCTCCGGCTCTACTGCCGCTGTGGCTCACAAGATGGGCCGGCGATGGGTGACCAGCGAACTGCTATCGGAGAATGTAGAGACGTTCATAAAGCCCCGCCTCATGAAGGTCGTGAATGGCCGCGACCTCGGTGGCGTGAGCACAGCCAAGGAACGCGTCGCGGCCGATGGGGTTGTCCTCCCAAGTGGAGTCTCTCCTGAGGCTGCTCAAGCCTTCCAGAAAACCTTAAGGAAGATCTTGCGGGGGGCAGATGAGCCTATGGAGGAGGCCGACCATGAGGACGATGGGGCCTCGGAAGCCAGCATTGGTGGTGACCCGCCTCTTGATCCCCCGCCTGCGCTGACGGTTGCGCTCGACAAGGAACTCGCGAAGGTGGTTCGTGCCACCACTAGGGCAGGGAATAGTCCGCTCGACCCCGAGGAGGTCAAGGCCCTCCTGGCCCTGGTTCGCAAGCTCGGCTCGACAGGGGACGTAACGCTCGACATCACAAAGTCGGTGAAGTCTGCGTTGCTGAACCGCACTAAGACCGTCGACGCGAAGACAACCCTGTGGCACGGCGGTGGCGGCTTCACCCATCTGGTGGTGGGCCCGTCAATGTTCACAGAGGTGGCAGGAGTGATCCTCCTAGCCGAGTGGGCTACCCACGGCGACCTCGCTAAGGCCATGTGCGCACAACTCGGCGTTCAGTACCTTCCCGACGGCATCTTCGCTGCCATGCGCGGCAAGGTCCGCTATGTGATCCTTGACGGCCTCGTCGGAGAATCCACGGTTGCGGCGATTGTCGACCAACTTCCAGAGGGCCAGATTGTCGAGGTATGGGCAACCCAGATCGACCCGGACGCTGGAGAAGCCCTCCGGAAGACACGCAAGGGGTCCCGACTAACCCGAATTCCGGATGCCGTACTGGACACGTATCGGCGTAGGGCTGTTCAGGAGTCGCCATTTCAGCGGCGGATCGGCGAGGATGGGAGAGGGGCATGACTGACGTCCAGATCGACGAGGACCTGCTAGCTGACATCGAGCACCGTCTCGAATTGCGGCGACCGAACCGCGACGCGGTGGAGAGTGTCGCTGCCATGAGCTCGATGCATTTCGACGTTGACGGAGGCGGAGCTCCCTTCGAGTGCATCGTGGACTCAGCTACTGGCGTGGGCAAGACGTATGTCATCGCCGGCCTGATCGAGTATTTCGCTAGGCTTGAAACGCCCGGCCGCAACTTCCTGCTACTCGCTCCTGGGCGGACGATTCGAGACAAGAGCGTCAAGAACTTTACGCCTGGTCATCGCAAGTCGCTGAGCGGCCGCATGAAGTGCGACCCTTTCGTGATCACTGCGGACAACTTCAACAGCCCGGCCACTAGGTCGGTGATGGCCGACGAAAGCCGAGTAAAGCTCTTCATATTCACGGTGCAAGCCCTGACGACGCGGACCGGCGAAGGTCGCGCCACGCACGAGTACCAGGAATGGCTGCATGGATCTCTGCAATCCTGGCTGGCCGGCCTCGATGACCTCGTCATCCTCGCAGACGAGCACCACTGCTATCGAGGCAAGGCGTTTTCGAAGACGATAGCCGATCTGAATCCTCAGGTCGTTATCGGTCTGACCGCGACTCCAGCCGCGAGAGACGAGGATCTTGTTGTCTACCGCTATCCGTTGGCTACGGCAATAAAAGACCAGCTGGTGAAGACCCCCGTCTTGGTTGCTCGTAGGGACGACCGGACCGACGACCACACGAAACTCCTCGACGGCGTTACGTTGCTTCGCTACAAGGAACGCCTTGCGCACGCGTACTGCGAGGACAATGATCTACCGCTGGTCCACCCGGTGATGCTGGTGATCGCCCAGGACACTGCTGAGGCAGATCGTTATCAAGAAATGCTAGACAGTGCGTCGTTTGACGGGGGTGCCTGGGTTGGTCGCACTCTACTCATTCACTCGAACATGACGGGGGACGAGAAGGAGGAGGCCCTCGCTGCGCTCGACGCAGTCGAGGACCCTAGCTCGCCAGTTCGCATCATCATTAGCGTTGGCATGCTAAAGGAGGGCTGGGACGTTAAGAACGTCTACGTCATCGCCTCTATGCGTGCGAGTGTTTCGACAGTACTCACCGAGCAGACTCTCGGCCGCGGCATGCGCTTGCCGTTCGGCGAGTACACAGGGATCGAGTTGCTCGACACTGTCGAGGTCCTGGCCCACGAGCGCTACGAGGCCCTGCTCGCCAAGCGAGAGGTCCTCAACGAGAAGTTTATTGACCATGCGGTGCTGACTGAGGTTCGCCGCACTGCTGCTGGGCGCTTGGTGGCCCGGAAGAAGGTAGTGGGCGAGGACGCCCTACCGATCCTGGGAGAAAGTGGTCTATCGGCTGAGGGTCGGGAGAAGAAGGCTACCGACCCAGAAAAGCCGAGAGGCGGCATTGCAGACTTTGAGGAGACGCTGAAGAAGGCTAAGGAGGCCGCAGACGAGACGGAGTCCCAGCCTCGAGAGCACTACCCACTTCCCGGCCGCGAGGACATCGAAATCCCCTACACCGCGAAGGTGCCGTCGAAATCCATCGTCTCGCTCAACCAGGTCCACAACGAGGAACCCTTCCGAGCGCTTGGAAAGGCACTGGCCACTGAGGCCGACACCTATCTCAAACGAACCATGCTAAAGCCAGATGCGAGCGGCAAAATCCGGGGCGTCCGTGCCGAGGAAATGATCGAGGCGCTCGCCGTTGATATCCCGATTGACGACTCTCGCGCTTCCTTGATAAGAACAGTCATGCGCGTTCCGAGAGTCCGGCCGGAGGCCGGCGAAGTCCGCGCTGCCGAGCGTCTAGTTGACCTCGTGATCGAGGGCATGGGGAAGGATGCCGAAAAGCACCTCTCTGCGTTCTCGGAGCGGGCTTCCCGCCGAGTGGCCGCGTTGGTTGACGAGCAGTTGAGGATTGTGTCGAGCCAGGATGTTGTCTTCTCCAACGAGGTGCGATTCGCGCCCCTAGGGAAAGTGCGGAAGGCCAGTAAGGAGCATTTGTCCGACCACACCGAACCCTTCTCCAGGTCGGTCGCCTACGACGGCTGGCGGAGCTGCCTCTACGAGTACGCCTGGTTCGACACCTCGCCTGAGTACAAGGTTGCCCAAGCGCTCGACAATGCCAAGCAGGTCATCGTATGGGCCCGTTTGCATATCAACGATCTGCCAATCACGTGGACCGAGGAAGGTCGCCAGTACAACCCGGATCTGGTTGCAATCGAAGTGACCGAAGGAAAGAAGAGCTGTTGGCTCATCGAAACCAAGATGAACAAGGAGATGAGGGCCGAGGACGTCCAAGCAAAGATGAAGGCCGCAAAGACATGGGCGAACACGGTTAACAATTCCGGGAAGGTCGATGGCCGGTGGAATTATCTCCTGCTAAGCGAAAATGACGTTGATGATGCGGGAGGCGACTGGGAGCAGATGAAGGCCTTTGGTGCGGGGCGGTGAGCGACCGTCCAGTTTCTTGCTGGTGGTGCTACTTCCTGGGAGGTTCCATAGGTACGAGCCGGAGGCTTTAGTCAATCTCGTGTTGACAGCCAGTCCTACCGGCGCGTCTCGGCCGACGCGACGAGGCCGTGGTGGGGATGCGGCGCGCATACTCCGGGCAGGCCCCTGGCCTGCCGGCGACTGCCGGCCCAAGGGGGCCCAGAGGCTCCGGGGTCAAGGGCGGCCCGTAGGGCCGTCGCGTAACGACGCGAAGCGCCCTTGACGTTGGAAGGGCGGCTCCGCACACTCCGCACCGCATCCCCACCACGGCCGGCGATGACTCGCTTACGGCGCGGCGCTGCAACGGGCGCCGCGCCCCGGCCGGCTGCCGGCCTACCACTTCACCGGTCAATGGTCTGTCGTTCTGTGGCGGCCCTCCGGGCTTCCCCGCTTTCCGCGCCAGCCGCCGGACGTCAGGCGTGACGGCCGCAGAGCGACAGCGGCAGCGGCCGGCGCGCGCCCAGGCGGCAGCGCGTGCGGCCCGTTGCGGGCCACCTGGAACCCGTGTCGAAAATCTGGGCTAGAGGACGTCGCCGTGCTCCGCGTAAGCAGCGTTGCCACTGCTACGAGCTGCGATCGCTGTGCGGAGTCTCCGAGTCAGTCGAGGCGGTCCGTGATGCTCCAGATCGTCTGCTGCCACGTAGCGCCATTCGGTGAGTTCCCCGTCCGCGAAGCGGATGGCCTGTTCCTGCTCTGTAGTAAGAGCCCCGGCGTCGAAGACGAAGAGCAGCTTGTCTCCCTCGTGTTCGGCTGGCGCCCAGTCGACGACGAGCAAGGGGCCAACGGCGGTGGTGAGGCCGAGTTCTTCCTCGATCTCGCGAATGCACGCCGCACGCGGTGACTCGCCGGGTTCGACGTATCCGCCGGGGATGTCCCAGTGGCTCTTGTAGCTGGGGCGTACGAGGAGCACGCGGCCTTCGTCGTCGAAGAAGAGGGCGCCTGCGGCGACGCGTGGGGTTGCCATGGGTGGCATCTCGTTGGCCGTCACCAGAGCAGCGTAGATGGGCTGGGTTCAGTCGAGCGCCTTGAGCCGCCGGGCCAGTCCGACCAGTTCGGCGGAGGGCTTGCCGCGCTGCCGGCGTACCCAGGTCAGGGCGAGTTGTCGGCTGAGGAAGTGGTGGCGGACCTGCTCGGGTGCCATCTGCTCGGCGTCGAGCAGGACGGCCTGGGCGTCGTCAACGCGGTTCCACGAGCTGTAGGCGCGGGCGACTTCGAGGGCGTGCCGTACGCGACGCTCCATCGGAAGGCCGGCGGTGTCGACGCGCGGGCCGAGGTCGATGGCAACTTGTAGGTCGCCCAGCTCTGCGGCGGTGGCGACGCGGTGGATGGCGACGTTGGTCGGGCCGAACGCGGTCCAGAGGTGGTTGGCGTCGGCTCCGAGCTGGCCGGCGGCCTGGTCTGCGGCGGCGAGGAAGATGCGGGTAGTGGCGGCGTCGTTGGAGCGGGCGGCGGCTATGGAGCCGGACAGGAACAGGGTGCCGTAGACGGAGAGCAGCGCTGGCGTGGCGTACTTGAGGTGGGGCTCAAGGTAACCGGCGGCGTCCTCTGTGAGGCGTACGGCTTCAGCGTAGCGGCCGGTGGCGTGCAGAGCATGGCCGACGGAGCGGAACAGGGAGCCGGTGACGAGCGGGTCGCCAGTGGGGCGGACGGCGGCCAAGCCGCGGTCGGCGGCGATCCAGGCGAGGTCGCTCTCCCCAAGCTTGGTGAGCTGGGTGGCGGCAAGCTGGTACGCGAGGCCGAGTAGCCGGCGGGCCTGGTCCTGGTCCTCGCCGTCGTGGTGGTCGGCGGCGGCCTGGGCTCGGTGGAGGAGGTCGGGTAGGCGGCCGGTGACGTACCCGAACCGAGAGTCCTGATAGGCATCCCAAAGAGCGCCGACCTCCTTCCTGAGCACAGCGATGCCCGGCGGCTCTGCATCCGTGCCGCCGCCGAACGGACCGAGGGCGCGGTAGTTCATCAGGGCGGCGCGCAGCGTGGGGACGGTTTCGGTGCCGCTGTCGCCGGTCCAATCGAGCAGTGAGGGTTCGCCGAGCAGGTCGCCGAGGGAGACGTCCAGGACTTCGGCGAGGGACTTGATGACGGAGAGCCGGTCCAGCTCGATCCGGTTGTTCTCGATCTTGCCCAGCCAGTCGGCGGTACGGCCGATGAGTCCGGCTAGGACTTCCTGGGACAGGCCGCGTCGTCTGCGGTACCAGGCGACGCGTTCGCCGATGGTCAGGGTGTTGGTTGTCCCGCGCACCGGTTCACTGTCTCCCCTCGGTCGGCTGCGACCCCGGAAGGATTTTCCGGGTTGCTGGGCGGTTTGTGCCACAGCCTGTGTGCATGACGGGGCTGAACGTATCGAGTAACTGCCAATCCTGCTCGGGCGCGGGCTGGAAGTACACCCTTGCCCGCACCGCCATTCGGGGGATGGGGCGGGGGTCGGAGCGGACTCGTTCGCTTGCTCGGCGGTCCTGTCTGGACTGCGCGGGTTCCGGTCGCGCGGCGACCTGCTGAGGCTGGCCCGGGGTGGGTGCTGGCGTGGGACCGCGACCCGAACGACGGCCCGTGAATGGCCCGCCCACCCCGGCGCCCCGCAAGCCGGCACCGCCCCGGCCGGGCGTGCCGGCGCCGGGTGACCTGGTGCTGATCGACGGTCGGGCGTCGGTGCAGTTCGGTGGCGATCGCGCGCTGTGGCTGCGGGTTACCTCGGTCTGCGACAAGCCGACCTACTACGGCTGGGTGTGGCTCACCGGCTACGCCATCGACCTGGCCACCGGTAAGGCGCTGGCGCGGCGTGAGGTCTTCGCGCAGATCGCCGGCCTTCAAATCCAGCGACGTACTACCAACAACGCGCCGCCTCGCAACGTGGCGCCGGTGATGAGGAGGCGCGGTGTTTGACGTTCGGGTACGGCTCGGCGCGGTGCTGACGATCGATGCAGCAGATCGTCTCCTGCCGTCGGACGGGCCGGTGACGTTGTGGGTGACCGGGGTTCGGCTGGTGGTCAACCGTCCGCCGCAGGATGAGTGGATCTGGGTCGAGGGATTCAGGCTCGGTCGGTCCGGCCGGCATGGTCGGCAGGCGCAGATCCTGGTGCGCGCGAGCAAGCTCCCGCCGGATGGGGCGGCCCGGTGAGCACCTACCTGTCCAGTGCGGTGCGCGACCAACTCCGGGCGGCACAGTCGCAGCTTGACCAGCACACGCCGTCGAGCGCGGACGGGCGCTGCGCCACCTGCGGCGAGGAGGGGCCGTGCCCGCAGCGTCAGGCGGCGTTGCGGGTGTTCGGCCGGTACGGGTGCCTGCCGCGTCGGTGGCCGGGTGCGACTCGTCCAGAGTCGGTGGGAGCACCGTCGTCATGGTCGGGATGGTTGGCCGCAGCGGTGGAGCATGTGACATCGAACGGCTGACCTTGCTTGTCCTGTCATGCAAACAACTCATAAGCTGCTGAGATTCATGCAGCGTTCCTAGGTGGGGTGGCCCGCGATGGCGTACGAGATTCCGACGCCGAAGTACCTGCGCGTGTTGAACACGCTGCGGAAGCGCATCGAGGACGGCGACTACGCCCCCGGTGCGGCACTGCCGTCGGAAAACCAGCTCTGTACGGAGTTCGGGGTGTCCCGCCCGACGGTGCTCAAGGCGCTCGGCATCCTCAAGCAGGACGGCTGGATCGAGTCGCAGCAGGGCAAGGGCAGCTTCGTACGCGGTCGACCCGCCTCCGGACGCACCTCGCCTGAGTACGCCCGCGACGCGGTCGACCTGGACGAGACCGGGGAGACGGAGCTCCTGCATGTCGGCCCGGTGCTCGCCTCACCGCGGATCGCGGCGGAGTTGAAGATCCCGGAGGGCACGCCTGTCTACGAGCGGCGCCGCCGGACCGTCTCGGAGGCGGGGCCGGTGGACCTGGTCGCCACGTTCGTGCCGGTGGACATCGCGGTCGGTACCGACATCACCAGGCCGGACCCGATCCCGGGCGGGCTGCTCGACCACATCGCCCGCCACAAGGGCCTACGACCCGACTACGCCACCGAGCGGATGACCGCCCGCCGGGTTAGCGACGTCGAGGCTGAGGCCCTGGAGGTGCCGGCCGACGAGTCGGTGATGAGCGTCGTCATCACCGTGCATCAGGCATCCGGCGATCCGATCATGACGTCGGTGCTGGTGATGCCTGGCAGCCGCCACGAGATCGAGGACACCTACGCTCTGTCCTGATTCGTCTGCGTCAACCTCGCTGGCGGGCTCAGCGGCACATCTCGCCGGCAGTCCGCGTAACTCGCCCGTCTCCCCGATCGACGCACAGCTCGCTTGTCGTGCGGTCGATCCAGTAGGTCTGCCCGCGTTCGATGAGCACGGGCGGGTCCAGGTGGAACCATCGGCCGACAGTGTCCACCAGCGTCAGGCGCTCGGCTGTTTCCCGCTGCGGCATCACGTCCTCCTCCGCGCCGGTCCTGGCGACCAGGGGCGGCTCTCCACATTGTGCAATCGGTTCGCCTTCGACCTTGCTTGTACTTACAAGCTGGCGTAGCTTGTAAGCTCAACCGGTTGTCAGATGGACGACTGGTGAGGTTAGGAGGCTATCCACGTGGTTCCGATGACGTTGAAGGTGCCCGTCCCGTCCGCGTACGTGTTCCCCGCCGGGGCGCTCTGCCTGGGTGTGTCGCCGCAGATCGACTTTGAGCGCCGTGGTGAGGCGGACAACCAGGCGCGGGACAAGGAGACCGGGGAGCGGGTCTGGGTGGTGCGGGTGATGGACCTGGACCCGGAGGCCGGGAAGTTCGGTCGGTCGACCGAGGTGAAGGTCAAGGTGGTCGCCGCGCAGCAGCCGGTGCCGCCCCCGTCGACGGTGCCGGGGTACCCGCCAGCGGTGGAGTTCGAGGGCCTGACCCTCACTCCGTACGTGGATTCGCAGCGCTGCAAGCCGGGCCGCTCGTCGGGTGACTGCCGCTCCCGGATGGCGTACTCGCTGCGCGCCACCGCGATCCGGCCGGCGTCGAGCATGCCGGGTTCGGTGGCGGCCTGACTGGTCGTTGTTTGGCGCGCGGGGCGGGTCGTTTCCCCGCCAAGAGTCCCGGCCCGTCCCGCGCTCTCCCCATCCCTCACGTGTGAAGGAGGGCGTGATGCCCACCGTAGTTCCCCCTGCCCTGAACTGCTCTGAGGGCCGCTGCTCGTCGGTGTGGTGGTCCTGATGTCCCGTACCCGTCTAGTCGGCCTACGCCACGCCTACCGGGAGGCGGAGGCGGCCCTCCGGTCGGCGCTGCGGTTGCCGCCGGCCTCGGCGCGGGTGTGCGCGATCCGCTGCCCCCGCTGCGAGCAGTGGGTGAAGCCGCGCCGCTTCGACCTGCGCCGCATGTCCTGCCGCTCCTGCATTTCGACCCTGGCCCGTCCTGGCAGGGGTGGTGACCTGTGCCTCTGATCAACATCATTCCGGGCGACAAGATCCCGGTGGCGCCGATGAACGTGCGCCTTCCGGCGTGGCGGGTGCCGGGTTGGCTGCTGGTGTTCTGGTGGCTGGCCCGGGGCCTGTTCCGCCTCACGGTGCTGGCGGTGCGGTACTGGTGGCTCACCACCCCGACCGTGGCCGCTCTGTGGGTAAGGGCCGAATATGGCGGCCGGGTCCTGGCCGGCGTCGTCCTGGCGGTCGCCGTCGGCTGTGCGGCCTGGTGGCGGTGGCACCCGTCGTCGTGGCTGCGCTTCGGCTGGTACCCGATCGTCAGCCGCGTCCGCGCCCTGGTGATCTACCGGCCCCGGTGGGCATCGGTCATGGCAACGTGCGGGCTGGCAACAGCGTTCGCCGGTGACCGCTACGTGCCGCAGCTTCTCAAGGTGCGCTGCGACCGCTACGGCGACGAACTGACCGTCCGCATGCTGCCGGGGCAGATCCCTGACGACTGGGGGCAGGCCGCGGAACGCCTCGCCTACGCCTTCCGCCTGCGCACCGGGCAAGCCCGCTCGACGGCCCGCCCGGATCGGGTGGTGATCCGATTTCTGCGCCGTGACCCCTTGGCCGGCACCGTGGCCCCGATGCCGGTGGCTCCGGTGCCGGACCTCGACGGGCTTGCCCTCGGTGTGCGCGAGGACGGGCAGCCCTACCGGCTGCGCCTGGCCGGCTCGCACGTGCTCATCGCCGGGGCCACGAACTCCGGCAAGGGCTCGGTGTTGTGGTCGCTGATCCGTTCCCTGGCCGGCGGTGTGCGGTCGGGGTTGGTGGAGCTGTGGGCATTCGACCCGAAGGGCGGGATGGAGTTGGCGGCCGGGGTGCCGCTGTTCGCCCGCTTCTCCTACGACGACCCCGACGGCATGGCCGGCGTCCTGGAAGAGGCCGTGAAACGGATGCGCCTGCGGGCGGCCCGCCTGCGCGGGATCGCCCGCCAGCACACGCCGACGCCGGATGAACCGCTGATCGTCCTGGTGGTCGACGAGCTGGCGGCGCTGACGGCGTACATCACCGATCGGAAGGTCCGCGACCGGATCAAGGAAGCCCTCGGCCTACTCCTGTCCCAGGGCCGGGCGGTCGGCGTGCACGTGGTCGCCGCACTCCAAGACCCACGCAAGGACGTACTGCCCTTCCGGGACCTGTTCCCCACCCGCATCGGACTGCGGCTGACCGAACCCGAACAGGTGGACATGGTCCTCGGCGACGCCGCCCGCGACCGCGGCGCGCTGTGCGACCGCATCCCCGAATCGGCCCCCGGCGTCGGGTTCGTCGTCCTCGACGGCGTCCGCGAACCCGTCCGCGACTACCGCCGACTCTGCGACGACACCAACAACGAGCAGGAGGTGACCAAGTGAAGACCAACGCGAACGCAGACCGGGTGGAGGGCATCGTCCTGGTGCTCATCGTCCTCACCGTGGGCGGGCTGGCCGGGGCCGCGTCGTTCACCCACGTGCACGACTGGACCATGGCCAACTCCCCGACCGGTACCGGGGACTGGTTCGGGTGGGCCAACGCCGCCATCTCCGAACTCCTGCCCCTGGCGGCGCTGCTGACCATCCGGCGGCGCCGCCGCACCGGCGGGCCGATCGGGTACCCGATGTTCCTGCTCGTCTGCGCCGTCGCCCTGTCCCTGTCGGCGCAACTCGCCGTGGCCAAACCGGGCGTGTCCGGATGGCTGCTGTCAGCCGTGCCGGCGCTGGCCTTCCTCGGCCTGTCCAAGCTCGTCTTCTCCACCACCCCCGCCCCAGCGGCGGCGTCCGTCGACAAGCCGGCAAACGCCAACGAGTGGGGCGACGTCCCGCCCGGCTACAACCCGGCCGACGACCGACCCCCCTTCGACGTCGCCGACGAGGACCAGGCGGTGCCCCTCGCCGTCGTCGACGAGGACCAGTCGGCGAACGTCGCCGTGGAGGGCACCGACGAGCAACCCCGCCCGGCGGCTCTCCGCCCGGTTCCCGTGATGCCGGTGGAGCGGCGGCCAGGACTGGTGCCCGTACCGGCGGCGGCATTCGCGCCCCGCAACGGCAGCACCTTCGGCGGGGAGCGTGACCAGTGAGCCAACTCGAACTCATCCCCACGACTCCCGTTGAGCAACCCCGCCCGGGATCGCGCGCGGACCGGATGCGCAAGCCCCTCGCCAAGGACGCGCTCAAGCAACTCGCCGAACAGAACGGCGTCTGCGTCCGCCCCCTCGCCCTGCGCCGTACCGACACCGCCACCGGCCTCACCGAGGTCGTCGAGGTGCCCTGCGGGGCGACCCTCGCGGCCAAGTGCAAGCCGTGCGCGGAGCGGGGCCGGCGGCTGCGCATCCAACAGATCCGCGAAGGCTGGCACCTCGCCGACGAACCCGCCGTCCGCCCCGACCAACCCGGGGAAGACGTCCTCGCCCTCGTGCGGGTCCGGGCACACCTGGAGTTCGAACGGAAAGCGCTGCACTACCAGCCGATGACCCCCGACGAGCGGGCCGCGCAGATCGCCGACGTAGATGCCGCCATCGCGGAGCTGGATGAAGCGCTCGCCGAAACCAGCCTGCGCGGGCACCTGACCCCGAAGGAGCGCGACGAGCGGCCCCGGCGCAAGCGCTCGACCAGGCGGCGGCAGGACTCCCCAGACCTGCCCCGGCTACCCGTCGACCCGCGCACGGTCGGCCGCGCCTACTCAGGGAAGGCCGGGAAGACGCACCGGCCGTCGATGCTCATCACGCTGACGCTCGGCTCGCACGGGCCCGTGCACGCCCACCTACGTCGCGGCGCCTACGTCGCCCCCTGCGAGTGCGGACAGCGGCACGGCCCGTATGACGACGTGCTCGGCACCCCCGTCGACCCGACCAGCTACGACTACCGGCGGGCCGCCCTGGACTCGATCCACTTCGCGCGGGTCCTCGACCGCTGGTGGCAGAACGTCCGCCGCGCCGCCGGCTGGAACGTCCAATACGCGGGCGCCGTCGAGCTGCAACGGCGACTCGCTCCGCACGCGCACTTCGCCATCCGCGGCACCCTGCCCCGGCGGCTGCTCAAGCAGATCGCGGCGGCCACCTACCACCAGGTGTGGTGGCCGCCCTTCGACGAGCTGGCCTACCCGGTCGACAAGCCCCCGGTCTGGGACGTCGACCGACAGGCATACGTCGACCCCAAGACCCGCGAGCCACTGCCCACCTGGGGCGAAGCCCTCGACGCCCTGGAGGAACCCGACAGCCGGCCCGCCTACGTCGCCCGGCTCGGCCGGATCGACGCGCGGGGCATCGAGCAGGGCACCAAGGATGCGGAACGGTCGATTCGGTACGTGACGAAGTACGTCACCAAGGACCTGACCGACCAGGCCAAGCCGCGCTCCGACGCGCAGAAGGCGCACTTCGACCGCCTACACGCGGAACTGTCGGTGCTGCCGTGCTCGCCGACGTGCGCCAACTGGCTGCTGTACGGAGTCCAGCCGGACGGGGTCAAGGCGGGCTTGGCCCCCGGCCGCTGCACCGGGAAGGTCCACCAACGCTCCACCCTCGGCTTCACCGGCCGCCGCGTCCTCGTCTCCCGCCAGTGGTCCGGCAAGACCCTCGCCGACCACCGCGCCGACAACCGGTCCTGGGTGCGCGCGATCCTCGCCGGCGGCTTGGCAGACACCCCCGAGCACGACCAGGCGGCCGACGAGGCAGACGGATCGAAGCGGTACCGGTTCGAACTCGCCCGGCCCGAAGCCCCCGACGTGCCACCCCTGGAACACCGACTCCTGCGCGCGATCTCCGCCCGCATCCGCTGGCGGGCAGACCTCGATACCGCCCGGCTACGAACAGCCGCCGCCGTTTCGGCAACCGATCAACCCGCCGCGCTCGCGGCCTGAACCTCTGGGGAGGAAATCTTGTCCATCGTCGTGCCGTTCGCGCCTCGGCAGGCCGGGCCTCGTGCTGGCAACGTCAGCCCCGGCGACTGCCCGCCGCAGCCGGTCCGGGCCGTCTACACGGTCAAGGAAGTGGCCGCGCTGCTGTCTCTGTCGGTCAGCTCGGCCTACGCCCTGGTCCGGGCCGGACAGATCCCCGCCGAGCGGTTGGGGCGGCGCTGGGTCGTGCCGCGTAGCCGCTTCCACGCCTGGCTGGACGGCACCTCCGGCGGCCTTTCGGCAACGGGTACCGACGCGCCGCGCGGGGGCTGGTAATCGTGGGCTTCGTGAGCAAGACGCCGGCCGGTACGTACCGGGCGAACTGGCGGGACTCAGCCGACCGACAGAAGGCGAAGACGTTCCGCACCAAGAAGGAGGCGAACGCGTTCTTGGCCGAGGTGGAGGGCGCGATCAACCGGGGGACGTACGTCGACCCGCACGCGGGGCGGCTGCGATTCGGGGAGTTCGTGAAGCGGTGGCTCGCCGGGCGGTCGGTGGAGGCGCGGACAGCTGAACGGACGGATTCGATGCTGCGGGCCCACCTGCTGCCGCAGTGGGCGGACTGGCCGTTGGCGAAGATCGACTACCTAGCGGTACAGGAGTGGGTGACCACCCTTGGCCGGACCCTGGCGCCGTCGACGACGGCGAAGCACCTCGGGATGCTGTCGATGATCATGCAGACGGCGATCCGGGCGCGCCTGATCGCGGTGAATCCGTGCGAGGGGGTGCGGGTGCCGCGTAACCGGGCGCGGGAGGCGCGCGCCGGCACGATCAGCCGGGAGGCGTTCTTCGGCCGGCTGCTGCCCGCCGTGCCGGCCGAACACCGGGGCATCGTCTGCGCCGCCGCCGGGGCGGGACTGCGCTGGGGTGAGTGCGCGGGCCTGCCGTGGGAGGCGGTCGACCTCGATCGGGGGTTGCTGCACGTCGCCCAGGTGGCGGTGGAGACCCACGGCGGAATCGTGCTGCGGGCGTACCCGAAGACTCGGGCCGGGGTGCGGACGGTGCCGATGCCGCCGTTCCTCGTCGACGAGCTGCGGCGGTGGCGCGGAGCCGCGGTGCCGGAGGGGCGGGCGTTGGTCTTCGCCGATCGGGACGGCGGGCCGCAGCGGCGGTCGAACTTCCGGCGGCGGGTGTGGCTGCCGTCGTTGGTGCGGGCCGGGCTGCTCGGTCGGGTGGCCGAGGTGGCGCCGGGCCGGTGGGTGGCGTCGTGGCCGGACCGGGACGGCCGGCAGGATCGGGCGGAGTTCGCCGACGAGTCGGCGGCGGTGGCGCACGTGGCGGCTTCGGCGTTCGGCGGCCTGCGGTTCCACGACCTGCGGCACTCGTACATCACGTGGCTGGTGACGGATGGGGTGCCGGTCAACGTGGTGCGGCGGGTCGTGGGGCACGAGAAGGCGTCAACGACGCTCAATCGTTATACGCACACCCCGGACGACTACGCCGACCGGGTCCGGCTGACATTCGCTGACGATTCGCTGACTTTCCGCCCGGCGCCCCGCCCGGTCGGCCTCGGAGAGGTGCCTCTACCAGGTCGGGAGCGCTTCCGGGAAAGGGACGACCCCCGTCGGGGGGA